>CACAFI010000085.1 GCA_902531755.1 uncultured Alphaproteobacteria bacterium | reverse complement strand
TAGCCTAGCAATGATTTTACTTACAATACCGGTTTTTTTCCCAATTATCATTGAGTTAGATTTCGGTATGAGTATTGAAGAGGTTGCTATCTGGTTTGGGATTCTTACTTTAATTGTGGTTGAAGTGGGTTTGATAACACCTCCAGTAGGCTTAAATGTATTCATAATAAACAAAATGGCAAAAAATGTTCCAATTTCAGATACTTTTATTGGGGTTTTACCTTTTTTAATAAGTGATCTTATTAGAGTTGGCATACTTTTTATTTTTCCAGGCATAAGTTTGTTTTTAATTCGTCTTTTTGGGTAATCTAGGAGGTTTTATAATGAAAAATGAAGAAATAATGGATTCATTGAAGGTTATTAAATGCCAACATGTTTCTCTCGAGGTGAGTAATGTTGACGCTTCTCTACAGTTTTACAGACAATTCCTAGGACTCAAGCTTTCTGAAAGGCATTATGCTAATGAAAACCCTGCTATACCCTTTGAAATGGCGTTTATGAGACTTGGAAAGCAGCATCATGATCTTGTGCTTACGCATGATCCAAAGAGAGAATATCCAGAAAAAATATTTAATTCTGGTCCTGCCGGGATTCATCATTACGCATTCGAATGTCCAAATAAAAGAAGTTTTGACATGTATTTAGAAAAAGCGAAAGAAATGTCATTAGAAATAGTAAGAGGACCCGTTCTTCATAGTGCATATCAATCTAAAGGTGATGGTACTTGGGGAGAAAACTGGAGTTTTTACGTTTTAGATCCTGATAAGCACCGTATAGAAATTTTTTGTGAAATGGCAGAGATAGACAATGCTGGTCACTATATAATGGAAAATGGTAAAAAGGTGCCTGATAAAAAGGCAGAGGAAATTTAATTAAAATACATAATGAAAAAGAATTTTGATTGCATCGTTATTGGTTACGGTCCTGTTGGCGCATTACTCTCGATATTTCTATCAAAATTAGGATTGAGTATTGCGGTAATAGATAAAAATTTAGATATTTACCCATTGCCACGAGCAATACATTTTGATGAAGAAGTTATGCGTATATTCCAAATGGTTAATCTTAGTGAGCAAATTTCTAATATCTCACGAATAGGTGCTAAGGGAATGCATTTTGTCGATAAAGAAGACAATATTTTAATGGTAAGAAAAGGTTCAGACTCAATAGGAGAGCTTGGGTGGCAAAAAAGCTGGTACTTTCATCAACCTCAACTCGAAAGATTATTGAGGAGTAGCGCTGAGAAAGAAAAAAACTTTGTTAGCTTCTTGGGGTATGAAACCCAAAAAATTTACCAAGACATTGATTTAGTAACTGTTACATCATATAGCAAGAGTTTAAAAAAAGAGCTTGTACTAAAATGCAAGTACCTAGTGGGTTGCGATGGAGCGAATTCTAACACTAGCAACTTTATAGGGCAAAAAGTGAAAGATTATGGATTAGAAGAAAAGTTTTTAGTCCTCGATTTAAAAGTCGATAATCGATACCAAAACATAAAAAATTTGCCAGACTATACTGTCCAGCATTGTGATAAAGTTAGACCAGTCACTCGTTGTTACATCAGTAAAAAAAGAAGAAGATGGGAAGTCAAAATATTGCCTAGCGACAATGAAAAGGAGTTCTTAGAACGTAAAGCTATTTGGAAATTCTTAAGCAAATGGATAGAAAAGAAAAGTGCAGTAATTGAGCGTAGCCAATTATATACATTTAAATCAATACTTAAGATGAAATGGTTCAAAGATAGGGTAATTTTAGCAGGGGACAGCGCACACCTTTCTCCTCCCTTTCTTGGGCAAGGCATGTGTGCTGGTATTCGTGACGTAGCATCCTTAGCTTGGCGTTTAAAAGGATATGCCAGCAATAAGCTTTCGGATAAGGATTTAATAAACTATCAAGCAGAAAGGTATCCGCATGTATCGGCTTTTATTAAGTTAGCCTCTGAAGTAGGCAAGATAATGTCTAACCCAGACTTACTCAAGAAGTCAGAAAAATCGCAAAGCATGAGATTATTTGATTTTCCAAAACCAAGA
>CACAFI010000084.1 GCA_902531755.1 uncultured Alphaproteobacteria bacterium | reverse complement strand
CTTTTGTATTTTTATTCTTTTATTTTAATAATTATTAACTATCTTTACAATGTAATATAGATTTTTGGGAGTTTATCTTGGTTTCACTACTTCAGATCGCACATATGATACTCAATGTATTGAAGTATATAATTATAGCCCAGATCATTCTCAGCTGGCTTATTAACTTCAATATTCTGAATATACACCAGCCACTCATCAACCAGATTTGGCGTGGCATAAATCAAGTTTTAGAGCCTTTATATGGGCCTATTAGGCGACGTATGCCCTACACAGGTGCAATTGACTTCGCTCCTTTAATCGTTTTTATAGCAATTTTGGCACTGCAGATAATCATAAGAAATAACATTGGAAACTTTTATTAACCCTATTTATCTCTTCGTGCTAGTTCGCGTAGGCGAAGGGCTTTAAGCTTTATAAATCCCTCGGCATCACCTTGATTATAATAACCTTCATCGTCCTCGAAAGTTACCAACTGTTTGGAGTACAAACTTTTCAATGACGATCTGCTCAAAACGTAGACGTTACCCTTATATAATTTAAGCTTCACAGTTCCTTCTACATTATCCTGACTTTTATCAATTAGGGCCTGCAATAGATCTCTTTCCGGGGTAAACCATAGCCCATTATAAATCAGCTCTGCGTATCTAGGCATGATGTCATCTTTGAGATGCGCAGATCCACTATCTAAGGTCAGACTCTCAATGGCTCTGTGAGCTTGTAAAAGTATAGTTCCACCTGGTGTTTCATAAACACCTCGTGATTTCATCCCTACAAATCTATTCTCAACTAAATCGAGTCTCCCTATTCCGTGAAGTTTTCCAAACTCATTAAGTTTCTTAAGTAGATTTGCAGGTGAGTAGCCTTTGTCATCAATCTTTATTGGATCTCCATTCTTAAATTCGATGCTTATATAATCGGGTTTATCAGGCGCTGATTCTGGGTTATTTGTCCTTTGATAAACATATTCTGGAGCTTCATCTGCTGGATCTTCGAGAATTAAACCTTCTGACGACGTGTGTAATAAATTGGCATCTACTGAAAAAGGGGGTTCCCCTAATTTATTTGCTGCTATGGGAATTTGGTGTTTTTCGGCAAAGTCTATCAATTTTGTTCTACTACTGAGGTTCCATTGTCTCCAGGGAGCAATAATTTTTATATCTGGATTGAGAGAGTATGCTGCTAATTCAAAGCGTACCTGATCATTTCCTTTTCCCGTAGCTCCATGACTTATCGAGTCAGCACCAGCAATATCAGCAATCTCTATTAGTCTTTTAGAGATCAGCGGTCTTGCTATAGATGTTCCTAGCAAGTACTGACCTTCGTACACTGTATTACATCTAAACATTGGGAAAACATAATCTTTGACAAATTCCTCCGTAAGTTCTTCGATAAATATGTGTTCTGGTTTAATGCCAAGCAAGAGAGCTTTATCGCGAGCAACCTCTAGTTCTTCGCCCTGCCCAAGATCAGCAGTAAAACAAACCACTTCATAATCCAACTCAGTTTGTAGCCATTTTAATATAACTGAGGTGTCAAGCCCACCGGAAAAAGCAAGAACCACTCTTTTCTTTTGTGCCATAATTGGCTTCCTTTCCTTCCAACAATTTCTGTGATTGACAGTGTTTGTCTATCTATTCAAACTTAGAACACAGATTTTAAATTGTGTAAAATATTATAAACAAGATTAGAAAGGTTTACTATGGTTGAAGAAATTAATTCCTTTAATTTTAATACTACGCCGAAAATTATTTATGGTGCAAACGTGGCAAAAGATTCTGGCCCATTTTCTAAATTAATGGGTAATAGAATTCTTCTTGTAACTGATAAAGGGTTAACCCAGTTGGGACTTTATAAAGACTTGTTAAAAAATCTTGAAAAGTATGATGCTAATGTAACAGTATTTGATGACGTAGAGGCAGATCCTTCACTCAAAACTTTGGAAAAAGCAATAAATTTTGGAAAAGACATAGCTTGCACCGGAGTAGTTGGATTTGGAGGAGGTTCTTCGATGGATGTTGCCAAGCTAACGGCTTTAGTTTTGGGATCAGGGGAAGATTTAGAAAGCGCATGGGGAGTAGCGAATGCCATAGGCCCAAGATTACCTCTATGTTTAATTCCGACCACTGCAGGAACTGGGTCCGAGGTTACTCCCGTTTCAA
>CACAFI010000083.1 GCA_902531755.1 uncultured Alphaproteobacteria bacterium | reverse complement strand
CAAAGTACAACATTCCCGTTTCATCCATAGTCACCGTATCACCAGTATGAAACCAACCATTTTTCCATGCTTCTTCTGTTTCTTTTTCTTTGTTCAGATACCCGCTAAAAGCTCCCGCTCTAGGTGTTTTCTCTGAATGCCTGACAACCATTTCACCTGGCCTTCCTATCTCCACTTCCTGATCACTTTCATCTACTACTTTAACCTGAAGATCTTCTCGCGGTCTTCCCATTGCTCTGGTATGTATCTGCCTTGGTTCCTCGTTATTATAGAGCACTCGACACATTTCCGTCATACCCCAGCACTCGATCAGTGGAATGCCAAATCGGGTCTCAAATTCTTGGTGTAAAGCTGGCTCGACTCCTGCACCGAAGCCTACCCTCAATTTACCAAGAGATGCTTTTGTTGCAGACTGATCAGACAATAAAACAGCAATAATAACACCCAAATAATGAAAAATTGTTGCTTCTGTCTCATTAATATCTTCCCACCAGCTTGAAATACTGAAACGCTCTGGTTGAATGAGGCTATTCCCAGTAAGCATGGCTGCAAAAAAAGTAACTATGCCAGCATTTATGTGGTAGCTCGGCAAGGGGTTCAAAATCTTATCTTTTCCAAAAGACAAACTTATTGGTGCTCCAATATTTGCATAGACTTCGCCACACAGTAGCTCATATTCATGGGATAATATGCATCCCTTAGGTCTTCCTGTTGTTCCAGAAGTATAGAGTAAACTTGCTTCGGTTTTTCCGTGGACCTGTGCTCCAAGATCAGATAAGGGCTTAAGTGTTTGAATAGTTTCAATTTCGTCATAGGTGACTATTGGAACGGAAAGATCTATGTAGGCTATGGCTGTTTTGAGCTGTTTCATGTAATGGTCTGCACAAATTGCTAAGACGGAACCACTATCTGCCAGCAAATACGCTGTCTCGTCAGGAGAATAATCAGGATTTATAGGCACTACTGAAACACCGATTTTATTTAGTGCTAGTTTGACAATGTAATGCTCTGGAGTAGACCCTAGTAAAGTAGCAACTCGCAAATTGTTGCCATAGCCATTATCTAAAAAAATAGTCGATATCTTATTAGCTTTCTCAAACGTTTCTTGATAAGAGAAAGTCGTCTTACCTTTTTGATTTCTTGAAGGAGATATTAAAAAGGGTGCAGAAGGTGTTTTTCTGCAAATATCTTCAAAGGATTTAAAAATGGTCAAATCTTGTTTATTCATTTGAAAATTTCCGAACTTTAAATGATATCTATTGTTATTCGTACCTAACGGCAATAAGATTAATTAAAAGCTTTAATGGGGGAAAGACTTAATTTCAATATATCTGATTATGACTCCATTTTCTAGTTATTGGAATTAAGTTTTCAAGGGATTTATGAACAAAATTCAAAAGATCACAAAAGGGAAACGAGACTTTTTTTCTCCAAAGGGTAGGCAAGTAGATGACCTAGCTCTGGACAGGATTAAATCCATTTTAGCTGAATTGGAAATAAGAAGAGATCATCTCATAGAGGCACTGCACAAAGTTCAAGATGCCTATGGATACATTAGTGCTGGAGACATGGCGGCATTGGCAGATATTTTCAAATTATCTCAAGCTGAGGTTTATGAGGTAGGAAGTTTTTATCATCATTTTAAAATCGTAAAAGAGGATGGAAAGAAACCCAATAAATCAAAATTGAGAATTTGTGATGGGTTATCATGTGAAATGGCAGGTGCACATGAACTTTTTGACTTAGTGAAAGATGAATTGTCAGCTGAAAAAATTGAGATTGAAAAAGTCCCCTGTATCGGTCGATGCGCCTCTGCACCTGCGGCACGGTTTAACAATTTACCTGTCGACAATATGAACATAAAAAAGGTGAGAGAAATACACCGCGGTGGAATGTCGTATGTCCTTAAGTTACCTCAATACGAAAATCTTAATGAGTATGTTAGTAGGGGTGGATACCGAACACTTCATAAACTCAAAAAAAGGGAATTAAAATCAGAAAACCTTATTAAATTGATTTCAGATTCTAAACTAAGAGGTTTAGGGGGTGCTGGGTTCCCCGCTGGTAAAAAATGGGAAATTGTAAGGACTTTCGAAGGGCCGCGTTTGATGACTGTGAACGGTGACGAAGGAGAACCGGGTACATTTAAGGATAGGTTTTGGTTAGAGAGAAGACCTCATCAGATGTTGGAGGGGGCCTTGATTGCAGCTCATATCGTTGAATGTGAAAAAATTTACATCTATATGCGT
>CACAFI010000082.1 GCA_902531755.1 uncultured Alphaproteobacteria bacterium | reverse complement strand
TCTTCTATTTTTAAGTGGATCTTTTCAGTTGATAGGTTTTTTTATTTTGGAGTACCTACCTTTTTTGAGTGTATTCGGCTAGCGTTACTAAATCATATTTTTGGGATTTACAATTTTAGTAAATTCCTTGTCATCAATTAATCCTGATTTAATGGCCTCAGTTCTGAGGGTAGTATTGTTTTTATGTGCATTTTTTGCAATTTTGGTCGCATTATCATAACCGATTTTTGGTGCCAAAGCAGTTACGAGCATTAAACTATTATCAAGGTGCTTTTTAATTTGAACCTCATTTGCTTTTAATCCTTTTACACAATTTCTTGCAAAAGAATCACAAGCATCACCAAGTAATTGAAGTGATTGAAGTGTATTATAACTCAATAGTGGTTTATAAACATTTAACTCAAAGTGCCCCTGGCTTCCAGCAAACCCTATCGTGGAATCATTACCCATTATTTGGATGCAGACCATAGTGGTGGCTTCTACTTGAGTTGGATTTACCTTCCCTGGCATTATCGAGCTTCCTGGTTCGTTTTCAGGGAGGCTTAGTTCCCCGAGACCACATCTAGGACCGGAACCTAGAAATCTAATATCATTGGCAATCTTAAAGAGGCTTGAGGCGGCGGTTTTCAATGAACCAGAAAATTCGACTATAGGGTCATTTGCAGCTAATGCCTCAAATTTATTAGGAGCCGTCTTAAAATTTATTTTTGTTATTTTAGAAATTTCCTGAACAACGCTCTTTGGAAAAGCTTTCGAGGCATTTATTCCAGTTCCAACCGCCGTTCCGCCTTGAGCTAAAAACAATACATCCTTTAACGAATGATTTAAGCGTTTCATAGCTTGCTGAATTTGAAATGTATAACCGCTAAATTCCTGGCCAAGTGTAAGTGGTGTGGCATCTTGAGTATGAGTCCTACCAATTTTTATAATTTTCTGAAATTTATCTTGTTTTTCTTTTAGGCATTTATGTAAAAACGTCATTCTTGGCAGTGTGTGTTCCAAAAATTCTGTAGCTATTGCAATGTGAATTGCTGAAGGGAAGGTATCATTTGAGCTCTGGGACATATTGACATGATCATTTGGGTGTATTGGGTGCTTTGAACCTACCTTACCTCCTAAATCCTTTATTGCTAAGTTTGCAATTACCTCGTTTACGTTCATGTTTGTCTGTGTACCAGAGCCGGTCTGCCAAACTGAAAGAGGAAAATTATCCTCAAAACCTCCTTCGCGTAATTTTTTGCAGGCTTTTATAATTGCAGAGCCTAATTTTTTATCCAATTTCCCCTCATCTATATTGACTTTTGCTGCAGCTTGTTTGATTGCTATCATTGCCCTAATTAAGGGGTAGGGTTGCTTTTCATATCCTATTGCAAAGTTTTTTAGTGATCTTTGCGTCTGAGCACCCCAAAACTTATCAGTAGGTACCTCTAGTTCCCCAAAACTGTCAGCTTCTACTCGTGTTGGTTTCATTTGCTACTCCCATTATTCAATCATTTTTTAAAATTTTTTAAATCAATTACATTTTTTCTTTTTTTACTTGAGTCTTCTTTTTTTGTAGCAGTTTTATCGCTAGGGGCTTCATCACGTTCGATTTCGCCACTTTGGCTACTATTGACTTGATTAAAACTTATAGCAAAGTCAACTGATGGATCTGCAAATAATTCAAGGCTATTAAATGGAATAATTAACCTTTCCACATTATTATTAAAATTAAGTGATATTTCAAACTTCTTTTCAGTCACATTAAGGTCTTCAAACCAATTTCTAATAATGATCGTCATCTTATCTGGATACTTTTCCTTCATCCAATGAGGAATAACTACTCCTTTTGAGTGTGAAAAAAAGGTTATTAGAAAATGGTGGTTTTTTGGCAAGCCATATTTAGATACCTTTTTTAAAATATCTCGTACCATATTTAGCATAGCGTTTTCTATAAGTACCTTATAATTCATATCCGCCATCAAGCAATCCCCTGTCGTAGTAGCGTAGGCTTCTGTTGCCAGGTGCCTACAAACCCCGCCAATCTGTGCAAACAGATTGGAGTTAAGTTTCGGTATTCGTTACTGCTTACGCTGCAACTGCAACCGGAGCATAATCGTCATTTGCAATTATACAATTTGTGCCGATAACGGTGGCGTCCCGCCGAGTAAAAGCAAACATCTTTAGACGTCCGTCGATCCTATTTCGGCCCCCTAAAATTTTTTTGGTGGAGCCGCCGGGTACCGCCCCCGGGTCCGATCCGTTTATTACATGCGCGTTTATTACCATAGT
>CACAFI010000081.1 GCA_902531755.1 uncultured Alphaproteobacteria bacterium | reverse complement strand
AATTTAATTGGAATGCCGCAGTAAGAGTTGATTTATTTGGAAACCCAAAACATTCCCGTGAAAGAAGATTAGCAGTAGCAAAAAAATTTAAGCTTGCTGGATGTTTGGATTTAGGCTTTTCTTTGGAGTCAGCTAACAAGGAAATTCTTGAAATGATGAATAAGAGAATTGAAGCAGAGTATTTTCTTGAGCAAGTTCGTGTTCTGGAAGAAGTCGGGATCCATTGTTCCATAAGCGTTGTTTTTGGTTATCCCATAGAAACCGCCCAAACCATCAAAGAAACCTTTGATATGTGTTTTGAAGCCAAAATTTATCCTAGCATGGGCTATTTACTACCTCTACCAGCTACGGGGATGTACGATTATGCCAAAGAAAATGGATTTATTGTAAACGAGGACGCATACCTTGATTCGATTACTGAGAGACAGGATCTTTGTGTCAATATGACTCGAATGTCTGATGTTGAGGTCAAAGAACTTATTGCTGAGGGAGCAGCCGAACTAAACGCTAAACTTGGGATCGGTTTAGAGAATGATAAGCTTATAAAAACGGGTGGTTATAACGCACATTCCAAGAAATCTAAGCTCAAAAAATTAAAAAGAGAAAAAAATAGTCTTATACTTAATTACAGCGAGGCGGAATTTGAGTCAGGATTAGGAGTTGCTACTAACTCTTAGCAAAAAAATCTGTTAATTTATCGCAAACATATTGTATGTCAGTTTCCTCTAAGGCCTGATGTAGAGGTAAGCTTAGACAATTTCGAAAATAATTCTCCGCATTTTGAAACATACCTTCAGAAAATCCTTGCCTTTTATAATATGGCTGTAAGTGAACGGGAATATAATGAACCTGGCATCCAATTTTATTAACTTTAAGAAATTTGTAAAGCTCATCTCTCGCAAAATTTTTATCAGTGAGCTCCACAGTAAACAGATGGTAACTTGAGTTGCAACCCTTTAGTATTTTTTGAAATTTAAAAGGAAGTTTGGATAAATGTTTTTTATAATATTTAGCTAAAGTATTTCTTTTTTTTATAAAGTGCTTAAGTCTTTCTATTTGACTTGAACCAAGTGCTGCCTGTAATTCTGACATTCTAAAATTATATCCTAAATCAACTTGCTCATAATACCATCCAGGTTTTTTATTCATTTTTAGTGACTTGGTAGAAACAATTCCATGGGACCTTAAACTACGCACTTTTTCTTGATCTTTTTCAGAATTCAGTAATATAGCTCCACCCTCTCCAGTAGTTATCATCTTGACTGGATGAAAGCTAAAAACTGATGCTAGGCTAAAGTTATTTTCTCCGATCATCTTATTTTTATAAGAAGACCCCAAAGCATGAGAAGCATCTTCAATGATCTTGAAACCATATTCTATTGAGAGATCATATATTGTCTCCATCTCACAAGGGCTCCCCCCAAAATGAACAACTGTCAAAAAATCAGGTAACGCGGAGTCAAATTTAGCTTTTTTTAGCTTTGCTTCCAATAAATTAGGACAAATGTTAAGAGTCTCTGGATCAATATCAATAAAATCAATATTTGCTCCAAAATGAAGTGCAGCGTTGCTTGTAGCTACGAATGTGATAGGCGTTGTCCAAACTAAATCACCCTTCTGGATTTCATTGACCTGATAGGCCAATTGTAAAGCGGATGTAGCGCTATTCAAAGATACTGAATATTTGTTGTTACAAAGCTTTCCAAGCTTATCTTCAAATTCCTGTATCTTTGGTCCTCTTGATAGGTAATCCGAACCAAGGACTTCGAGAATACTCTCCTTATCCAGATTATTAATAGATTGGGTTGAATAAAACTCTAATGCTTTCTTATTGATACTCAATTTGGTCTAACCAATTTTTAAGATCTTCATTTCTTAGCCATGAAACGTTCTTATCACTAGTGTATACAAATCCCTCACTAACTTTTTTTCCTCCTTTAATCCTTCTTGAACACGAGTCCCATCTATTAAGAGGTGATAATATCTTAAAATAATCCTCAAACTCGTATGTATGGGAAGATTCATCACTACTTATCAATTGTTCATGAAGCTTTTCACCCGGCCTCATCCCCACCTCCTCCATTTTACAGTTTGGGCCTATAATTTGTGCAAGATCGGTAATCTTTACAGAAGGTATTTTTTTTACAAAAATTTCTGAACCCTCCATCTCACTAAAAGCGTATTCTACTGTCTTTACAGCTTCAGATAAAGTAATGAGAAATCTAGTCATTCTAAGGTCTGTAATTGGAAGTGTTCCTCGTTCTCTTATCTCTTTAAAAAAGGGGATAACGGAACCTCTCGAACCAGCCACGT
>CACAFI010000080.1 GCA_902531755.1 uncultured Alphaproteobacteria bacterium | reverse complement strand
CTTTCATAATCCTTCTCAGTTTTAAAAATTTCATCTGATAGGTAGTTATTTTTTTGTACGTTTTTTAATTTGATTCTAATTATTTCTCCCATTTGATTTTCGAACTCCCAACCTGCTATTGATACAGGATTTTTATTAAATTCAATGCTAAGATTGTATTGGGGATTACGAATTTTAAAAAATAACAATCCATCTATTTCAAAACTCTCACCATTTTCATTTATGAATGAGCTCAAATCACGTTCAATTAAGAAGCCCAGAGGAGTAGAAGACATCGGGTATATTAGGGGTCCACTACCACTGTTTTTGGGATCAAATATCAATACTGCCTGTTGTTTTGAAACAATTTGCAAGTTATATGGAGGATCATAGGAAAAACGAATTTTTCCTGGTTTTTTTAAAAACAATTCTCCTGTCATAATATCTCCCTTATGATTAGTTTGAGAGAATTTTGCTTCGAGAGTCCTAATGTCTCCCAGATAGTCTTTTATTAGATTTAATGTTTTATTTTTTGGAAAAGCAAACTCGGTCGAAAAAATAAAAATAAGAGAGATACCGAAAATAACCTCAAAAAACTTTTTTCTAAAATACTTTGTTTGCATTACAATTTGGTTTCAGGAATTAAGACATCACGTTTCCCAACATGGTTTGCAGGAGAAACAAAGCCTTTGTCTTCCAGCGCTTCTACTATCTTCGCCGCTCTGTTATACCCAATAGATAATTTTCGTTGAATGTATGATGTTGAGCACTTCCTGTCTCTCCTTACGATTTCTATTGCGTCTTCAAGAAGGTCTTCCTCATCGCTATTACCACTTGTAATGGGTGAATCATAAAAGCTATCGTTATTTTCAATATTTTTTGGATCCAATATTTCTTCCCGATACTCAGGTACGCCTTGCCTTTTTAAATGAGAAACAACTTCTTCAACCTCTGCGTCGGATACGAAAGGACCGTGAACGCGAGTAACTTTACCTCCATTAGCCATATAAAGCATATCACCCATTCCAAGAAGTTGTTCAGCGCCCATCTCTCCCAAAATTGTTCTACTATCTATTTTTGATGTTACCTGGAAAGAAATTCTCGTAGGAAAGTTTGCCTTTATCGTACCAGTGATAACATCTACTGAGGGTCTCTGAGTGGCCATTATGAGATGTATTCCTGCCGCTCTTGCCATTTGAGCCAATCTTTGGATACACCCTTCTATCTCTTTTCCTGCGACCATCATTAAGTCTGCCATTTCATCAACGATAATGACTATGAATGGTAATGTTTTTGGCTCTTCCCTCTGCTCTTCATAAATAGGTTCACCAGTATTTTGATCAAAGCCTACTTGTACAGTCCTCGCAAAAGTTTCTCTATTTTGGATTGCTTCACTTACTTTGGAGTTGAAGCTTTCTATGTTTCGAACTCCCATCCGTGACATCCTTTTATATCTATCTTCCATTTCTAAAACAGCCCATTTCAGTGCTACCACCGCTTTCTTAGGGTCTGTAACTACCGAACTGAGTAGATGAGGTATGCCATCATAAACAGAGAGTTCCAGCATTTTAGGGTCTATCATTATTAGTCTACACTGCTCAGGGGTAAGTCTGTACAAGAGAGATAGTATCATAGTGTTGATGCCAACAGATTTTCCTGAACCAGTTGTTCCTGCTATTAAGAGATGGGGCATTTTCGCCAGATTTGCTATGACGGGCTCACCGCCTATATCTTTACCTAATGCCAGTGGTAATTGGAAACGACAATCTTCATAACTTTTTGATGACAATAGCTCTTTCAAAAAAACTTTTTCTCTGCTTGAGTTTGGCAGTTCAATCCCGATAACAGAGCGACCTGGTATTGTCGAGACTCTTGTTGCTAAAGCAGACATTGACCTTGCTATATCCTCAGACAAAGAAATGACTCGACTGGCTTTTAAACCTGCAGCTGGCTCTAGTTCGTAGAGAGTTACAACGGGACCTGGTTTGACAGAAATAATATTGCCTTTTACACCATAATCCTCCAAGACGGCCTCAAGCATTTTTGCATTTTCATTCAATGAAACAGAGCTCACGGAGCTTACTGATTGATGATTATAATCATTAAGGAGAGCTAAAGGCGGGTAATGGTATTTTTCTTTTTTTAGTAACAAATCAAGCGAAGGCTGCGCCTCGGACGCAGCTCTACTACTACTCTTAATTTTGTTCGATCTAGCCTTTATCCTTCCATTACCAAAAATACTGATAGAAGACTTATTATTAAACCCTTTTAAAAGATCTTTTTCATTTCCCTTGGCAGTTGAAAAATCTTGGTCCGTATTGCCACTGCTTTGTTTTTTTCCTGTAAATTGGCCTAGCTCAATTGATTTACTCTTATAGTCGTCTTTAATAAAACCCTTTTGAT
>CACAFI010000079.1 GCA_902531755.1 uncultured Alphaproteobacteria bacterium | reverse complement strand
AAATATACAGGTCGCAACAAGTTCTGTCCAAAAAGGAGAGACTCTTATTGACACCGCCTTAACTCTAAATGCTATGAGGCCGGATTTATTAGTTGTTAGACATTCTTCATCAGGCGCAGTAAATCTCTTATCAGAAAAAGTAAATTGCTCTGTTCTTAACGCTGGAGACGGCAGTCATGAACACCCAACACAGGCATTGCTAGATTTTTTGACCATAAAGCATAGAAAGAAAAAAAAAGAAGATTTAATAATCGCTATTTGCGGCGATATTAGTCATAGCCGTGTAGCTCGATCAAATATAGCTTTATTATGTAAATTTAATAACCAGGTTCGACTAATTGGTCCTAGCAATCTATTACCCACCTCATTTAAGGATATGGGTCTAGAAATATATAATCGTATGGAAGACGGTGTCAGGGGTGCTGATGTAATTATGATGCTAAGATTGCAAAAAGAACGAATGAAGGTTGGATTTATTCCATCCAAGAGAGAATATTTTAACCGTTTTGGTCTTGATAATCAGAAACTTTCGCTGGCAAAGAATGATGCCATTGTTATGCACCCTGGTCCCATGAATAGAGGGGTTGAAATAGATGGCATTATCGCTGACGACCTTAATAGAAGCGTGATCCAAGAACAAGTAGAAATAGGTGTTGCTTTGAGAATGGCCGTCCTTCACCTACTGGTTGATAGGCAAAGTTAATATGGGAAAGCAAGTTACATTTATAAATGCAAGAATAATTGATCCCAATGCAGAAAGTGAAACATTAGGAACTTTGACAACAAATGATGGTCTAATAGAAAAAAGAGATGGTGGAATTAAAGGTAAAGTGATTGACTGTGGAGGAATGTGTTTGGCTCCTGGAATTATAGACATTGGGGTTAAAGTTTGCGAGCTGGGAGAAAAACACAAGGAAAGCTTCAGATCCGCCAGCAATGCCGCAGCGACTGGGGGTGTTACAAGTTTAGTCACACGCCCAGACACTAAACCATCGATCGATAACCCGGAGCTTCTCCAGTTTTTCAAAAATAGAGGTAAGGAAGTTAGCAAGGTAAGAATATTTCCTACTGCATCGCTTACAAAAAAAAATAATGGAAAAAAGATGACGGAAATTGGCTTTCTACATGATGGTGGAGCTGTTGCATTTTCTGATGGCTTTAACTCGATCCCTGATACGAAAATTTTTTACCAGATTTTAAGATATGCCTCTGATTTCAATACCCTTATTATCGGTCATCCTCAAGACCATTTTCTAACTGAAAACACCTCTGCTACCAGTGGTGTGTTTGCATCAATTAAGGGACTTTCATCTAGCCCAGATATTGCAGAAAAGATTGGGGTAGAGCGCGATACTACGCTAATTAGTAATTTAAATATTCGTTACCACGCAGACCAGATTACCACGAAAATGGGATTAGATGCGCTAAGAGATGCAAAAACAACCAATAAGCGTATAACTGCAGGAACTTCTGTTCACCATCTTTTATTCAATGAGCTTGATATAGCAAATTATAGAACCTTCTTTAAGCTAAAACCACCACTAAGAAGCAATATTGATCGAGAGGCATTAACAGAAGCGATAAGAGAAGGACTAATTGATAATATTTGCTCAATGCATACACCTCAAGATGAGGAGAGCAAAAGGTTGCCCTTTGAGGAGGCAGCACAGGGAGCCGTAGGTCTTGAAACGATATTGCCGGCATCTCTTTCACTATATCAAAATAAAATATTAACTCTTAATCAACTTTTTCGATTATTAGCATTAAATCCAGCAAAGATAATTAAAAAGAGCTTGGGCTCTCTGGAAGAAGGCCAGCCAGCTGATATTATCATTTTTGATCCGGATAAGCCTGTGAAGATTAACCGATTCAAATTTCAATCAAAATCACAAAATACGCCTTTTGATGGTTTTAATCTACAAGGAGAGAATCTATTAACAATGGTCCAAGGTAAAATAATTTTTAAAAATAATTCCTTTAAAGTATGATAGGATAATGACAGTTTTTCTTATTATTTTGGTCGCTTATCTTATAGGATCAATTCCCTTTGGTTTAGTGGGAGTGTTTTTTTTTAAAATTCAAGATCCTCGATCCTTTGGATCAAAAAACATCGGTGCTACTAATGTTCTCCGAAGTGGTAACAAAAAAGCAGCAGCTTTTACACTATTCTTTGATATGTTCAAAGGGTTCGTAGCGGTTTTTATTTCATCATATATTGATAATGATCTAATTTACTTGGCCATTCTGTCAGTTGTATTTGGGCATATTTTTCCTATTTATCTGCTATTTAAGGGTGGAAAAGGAGTAGCAACTTTTTTGGGAGCACTACTATCTTATAGTGCTATTGTGGGTGGCTTGACCTTGTTTGCATGGTTAACTGTATTTTATTTTACCAGAAAGTCTTCTGTAGCAGGAATATCAGCTATTGTATT
>CACAFI010000078.1 GCA_902531755.1 uncultured Alphaproteobacteria bacterium | reverse complement strand
TTATTTGCTTCCAGACGTCAACTGTGATTTTTCACAGGTTGAAATTACTGAAATAGAAAAGGATCGAGTTCTTGTAAGTGGAGCAAAGGGTAAGCCTCCGAGTGAAAGTTATAAGGTTTGTCTCACCTATGAGGCGGGATTTCGAGGCGGGCATTTATTTGGTTTCTACGGATCGGATGCTACGGACAAAGCAAATGCTTTTGCCACTGCAGCATTATCAAGATCTAGAAATTCTTTAAAGAAAAAAAATATGGAACCCTTCATTGAAGAAAGCGTTGAGATAATAGGCTCTGGAAGTCAATTTGGCTCTCAAAAAAATTACCAAAATTCAAATGAAGTATTTGCGAAAATTGCGGTTAAACATGAAAGCCCGAGAGGAGTTGGGATTTTTTTAAAGGATGCAACAGGACTTGGTTTATCTTCGCCTCCAGGCCTCAGTGGCTTTGCTGGTGCACGACCCAAACCATCACCGACCCTTTCATTATTTTCCTTTCTATACAAAAAAGAAAATGTTGGTTTTACCTTGCAATTTGATACCGCTCCTAGCGAGCCAATTGAAATTGCTCATGAGGTAAGTGTACCGTCTTCCTTTGATAATACAAATGTCTCTGAACCTAATATCTCTAAGTTGTATAAGGGAGTTCAATTAAAAGAAGTTCCTCTGGAAGCGATCGCTTGGGGAAGGTCTGGAGATAAGGGCAACAAGGCAAATATCGGTATAATTGCAAGGCATCCAAGTCTACTACCTTATATTTGGGAAACTTTCTCAGAGAACAGAATTGCGAAAATATTTTATCATTTTTTAGAGAATGAAAAGATTGATCGTCATTATCTTCCTGGAATTTCTGGAGTAAATTATGTGCTTCATGATGTGCTAGGTGGAGGAGGTACTACTAGTTTAAGAAATGATCCACAAGGAAAAGGGTATGCACAGGTTTTATTGTCTTGTAAAATTAAGGTGCCAGAAAATTTATTAGTCTAAAGGACCACGAGATATGGAATTAAATAAAAGGTCAAAAGATTTTTTTTGTGAGTTAAAAGAGGCATATTTCCCAGCAATTAGAACTGAAAAAATAATGCAAACAACGATAGGAGAGGAACTCGAGAAAGCTTCGGTTGATGCTAGTAGTATGATGGCCTTGGTTCAAGTAAAAGATGATGGATCCATTGGAAGATCATGGACTTATGAGGAGCTCTATAGAGATTGTCTGGAACTGGCTAAGGGAATGTCTTCAAGGCATAAAAAAGGAACGAGAGTTGCAGTTTGGGCGCCTAATTACCCTGAATGGGTAATAGTAGAGTTTGCAGCATCTATTGCTGGACTGGTCTTAGTAACAGTTAACCCATCTTTCCAAGAAGATGAGTTGAAGTATGTTCTAGAAAAATCTCAGAGTGAGGAGTTGTATGTAGCTAAGAGCTTTCGCGGCAATCCAATGTGGGATATTGCAAAGAAAGTTACAGAAAAAATGCCATCTGTTAAAAAGATGACAGATATTCAGGATTGGGATGAGCTTTTTGGTTTAAATGAAAGTACAAGAGCATCCTTCACTAATTCTCTACCAGAAGTATTCCCAAGGGATCCAGTTCAAATACAGTTTACCTCTGGTACAACCGGATTCCCAAAAGGTGCTAAATTACACCATATGGGATTATTTAATAATGCAAAAAGTTTTCAAACTAGAATGGGTTTAGAAAGTGGTGATCGCTGGCTAAATTGCATGCCAATGTTCCATACCTCCGGGGCAGGAATGGCAACACTTGGTTGCTTAGCGAAGAGAGCTACGCATTATATTATGGAAAGATTTGATGCAAAGAACTGGTGTGAAGTAGTTGAGAAGGAAAAAATTAATTTTCTTACCGCAGTTCCAACTATGTTTGTGGAAATATTAGAAGAGTGGAAAAAGGGTAATTATCAAGAATCTAAACTAAAGGGTATGACCTCTGGAGGTACGAGTGTTCCGCCTACCCTTGTAAAAGAGCTTCATCAAACATTTGGAGTATGGCTCCAGATCGTATACGGTCAGACCGAAAGTAGCCCAGTGATTACTTTAGCTTGGGCGGATGACAGTCTTGAAAACTTGACTAACTCATTGGGGCAACCCTTGCCAAACTTGGATGTTTCAATACGTGATCCTCTGACAAATAAAGTGATGGGTCTAAATGAAGTCGGTGAAATTTGTAACCGAGGTGATAATACAATGCTGGAATACCACCAAAATCCTGATGCAACATCTGAGACTATTGACAATGAGCAATGGTTGCACACCGGTGACTTAGGAACAATGGATGCAGAAGGCTATGTTTGCATAGCTGGTAGAGTTAAGGAGATGATCATAAGGGGTGGAGAGAACATTTATCCCAAAGAGATTGAAAATAGTTTGCTTGAGCATAATGATATTTCTGAGGTGGCGATTGTAGGACTGCCTGATGAAAAGTTCGGGGAAATAGTTGGGTGTTTTTTAAAGTTTGAAAAAGGACAGAAGCTTACATCTACAGAACTCAAGTCTATTATTAGAAAGAAAATATCACCACAAAAAACCCCAGCGATCTGGATTGAGATTGATGAATGGCCGCTTACCGGATCAGGGA
>CACAFI010000077.1 GCA_902531755.1 uncultured Alphaproteobacteria bacterium | reverse complement strand
CAACGGAATATTAGCTGACGATATAATTTTTTTTGCATTATTCTTATTACCCATTGCTTTAATTGACTTCCAGTTGGGGCCAATAAATTTAACTCCACTTGCCTCGACCTTTTTTGCAAAAAGATAGTTCTCCGAAAGGAAGCCATAACCAGGGTGTATTGCTTCGATCTTATTTTCCACCGCAACCTCAATGACTTTTTTTATATTTAAATAACTTTTTTTTGATTCCGCTCGGCCAATACAAACTGCAACGTCCGCCTCTTTTGTATGCATAGAATGTTTATCCGCTTCTGAATAGACCGCATACGTTTTAATCCCGAGGCGCCTAGCTGACTTGATTATACGGCGAGCAATTTCTCCTCGATTGGCTATTAAGATACTTTTGAACATCATTACATCCTAAAGACACCGAACTTTGTATCTTGAACAGGTGCATTCATTGCAATTTCAAGAGATAAAGCAACAACCTCTCTAGTTTTTCTTGGGTCGATAATTCCATCGTCCCATAAATGTGCTGACGCGAAAGTAGCTTCAGACTTATGCGCAAACATGTCCAAAATCGGTTTTTTAATGTTATTTATTTCTTTCTCTGAAAGTCTCTTACCCTTTGATTTCGCTGCTGCAATATTTACTTCTGCCATTACTCCAGCAGCCTGCTCGCCCCCCATAACGGCGACCTTTGCATTAGGCCATGTCCACACAAATCTAGGCCCAAAAGCTCGACCACACATCCCATAGTTACCAGCGCCATATGAGCCTCCCACTATAACAGTTATTTTAGGAACATTTGCACAAGATACGGCATGAACAAGTTTGGCACCATCGCTCGCAATCCCAGTTTGCTCATAATTTTTTCCAACCATAAATCCAGTAATATTTTGTAGAAAAAGTAAGGGTATTTTTCTTTGACAACACAGTTCTATAAAGTGAGCCCCTTTTTTTGAACTCTCAGAAAACAAAACTCCGTTATTTCCTATAATACCGACCTCGACCCCGCAAACTTTAGCAAAGCCACATACAAGTGTTTCTCCATAAGTAGCTTTGAATTCTGAAAATTTAGATCCGTCAACAATCCGCCCAATTAAATTAAATATATCGAAACCTTTCTTTGGATCAGAATTTACAAACCCAAGTAGGTCATCTGGATCAAGCATTGGTGCATTATAGTTTAAACGCCTGTATTCTGGAATTGATGACAAATCATTTATAATCATTCTGGTTAGAGATATCGCATGCTCATCATTATCTGCTAAATAATCAGCAACACCTGATAGTCTGGCATGAGTATCTCCACCGCCTAGGGTTTCCGCATCGACAATTTCACCAGTCGCTTGCTTTAGAAGAGGTGGCCCAGCTAAAAATATTGTGCCCTGGTTCTTCACAATTATCGTTTGATCTGACATAGCAGGCAGGTATGCCCCACCAGCAGTACATGACCCCATCACAACCGCGATTTGTGGTATACCTCTCGCGCTCATTTGCGCCTGATTGAAGAATATTCGTCCAAAATGATTCTTATCAGGGAAAACGTCATCCCATGAAGGTAAATTTGCTCCTCCACTATCTACAAGATAAATACATGGAAGATTATTTTCAGCTGCAATTTCCTGTGCTCTTAGGTGTTTTTTTACTGTCAAAGGATAATAACTCCCACCCTTAACTGTTGCATCATTACAAATAATCATACAGAGTCGCTTGGACACGAGCCCGATACCCGCGATCGCACCGGCGGAAGGCACCTCATCTTTATACTCACCGTTAGCAGCAAAGAGTCCAACTTCCAAAAAAAATGATCCTGTATCAAGCAGATTAGCTACTCGGTCTCTTGGTAGCATTTTCCCTCTTTTCACATGACGTGCTTTTGAATTTTCTGAGCCACCTGCTATCAGCCTTTTTGCTAATCTATCCACTTTTTCAATGGCTTTCTTCATAGAAGAATAATTTTCTGTGAATTCCTTCGAATTCGTTGGCCTTTGAGACCCTACGTTTTTCATTAGCTTAGCTTTGTTTCTTCGAATAACTCTCTTCCAATAAGCATGCGCCTAATTTCTGAAGTACCCGCACCAATCTCATAGAGTTTTGCATCACGTAGAAGTCTACCCGTAGGATATTCATTAATATATCCATTACCGCCAAGACATTGGATTGCATCAAGCGCTATTTGGGTTGCTTTCTCAGCCGCATAAAGTATGCACCCTGCTGAGTCCTTTCTCGTAGTTTGACCTTCATCACATGCTTTGGCAACAGCGTATACATATGATCTGCATGCATTCATGGTGGTGTACATATCTGCGATCTTTCCCTGCATTAATTGGAACGTTCCTATAGGTTTACCGAATTGCTCTCTTTCGTGAATATAGGGCACTACAACATCCATCGCTCCGGCCATTATTCCTACTGGACCCGCTGCTAAAACTACTCTTTCATAATCAAGTCCAGACATTTACACCCTTACCCTCTTCACCAAGCACGTTTTCATAGGGAACTTCGCAATTTTCAAAAATTAACTCTGACGTATTTGATCCACGCATACCAAGTTTATCAAGTTTCTTTCCGGTGGAAAAACCTTGCATATCTTTTTCTATAAGAAAAGCTGTTATCCCTTTGGGGCCTGCC
>CACAFI010000076.1 GCA_902531755.1 uncultured Alphaproteobacteria bacterium | reverse complement strand
TTAGTGTTTTTTCAGAACCAACAGAACTAGCTCTAAAAGAATGGAACTATAAAGGCTTACAATTGCCGGATGTATCTATAATAAATTCTTATAGAAAGGAACAAGTCGTAACGCAATTAGAGAAGAACAAAGTCGATGCCATTTTGCTTTTTGACCCATTAAATATTAGGTATGCAACTGGAACATCAAATATGCTTTTGTGGAATACACATAATCCTTTTAGATCCTGTTTAGTTTTTGATGACGGTCACTGTATTCTTTGGGATTACCAAGAAAACACTCATTATGTAGAATCCAATTATTTGTTCATTGATGAAGTTAGAACTGGGGCATCTATGTTTTATTTTGCAAAAGGAGATAATGTGAAGTCTGCCGCCGACAACTTTTCTCATCAAATTAGTCAAGTCTTCAAAAAAAAAAGAAAACACATTAAAAAACTGGCGATAGATAAAATAATGCTCGATGGCTTTAAAAGTCTAGAAAGTAGAGACTTTAAAATCGAAAATGGAGAAAAAATAATGGAGCATGCGCGATCGATCAAATCTGCTGAAGAGATAAAAGCTATGAGATGCTCTATTTCGGCGTGCGAAACCTCAATACATATTATGGAGAAAGAAACGAAACCAGGAATGACTGAAAACGATATTTGGTCAATCCTTCATTCAGAAAACATTAAAAGAGGTGGAGAGTGGATTGAAACTCGATTACTCTCGACCGGTACCAAAACAAACCCCTGGTTTCAGGAATGTGGCTCTAGAATACTTCAGAAAAATGAAATAGTGGCTTTTGATACTGATCTAGTTGGTTGCTACTCAATGTGCACAGATATTTCTAGAACATGGTGGGTAGGAGACCAAGAACCAACAAACGAAATGAAACAAGATTATCGAATAGCATTAGAACATATCCAAAAGAATGCTGAACTTGTTGCTCCTGGGGTCCACTTTAAAGATTTAACCTTTAAAGGACATCAACTTGATAATATATATAAAAAACAGCAATATAGTTGCAGGTTTCACGGTGTTGGGCTTTGTGACGAGTTTCCTCTAATAACATACCCAGAGGACTATGAAGAGGGTGCGTTTGATTATGTCCTCCAGCCAGGAATGACACTGTGTGTAGAGGCATTAATCAGCCGTGAAAACGGTGAATTTTCAATTAAGCTTGAAGATCAATTACTTGTAACAGATAGTGGATTTGAAAATCTTACCTCTTATCCATTCGATGAAAAGTTTCTAAACTAATCCTTTTTAAATTTTACCTTCTGTTAAAAACACAAGAGGAAACGAATCCTTATTTATCTCGAAAAGTTGGTTTTCTGAGGCATATATCAAAGCTACGATGCCTGCACCCCCAGAAGGGCTAGTTATTATTCCAAAATCATTTATATAATTAAGTTTTTTCTCGACATAATCATCTTCCAAGTGCATAAAGTAATTTGTTGTCTTTGAGAGCGAATATAATGCTGACCAAGATGGCTCTTTGCAATCTAAACGCCCCATTATTGACACTTGTCCTTCGGCAATACTTGGTTTTCCATTTTGTAAAGATAAAAACAACGTCTTTGCTTGACTAGGCTCAACAACAATTATCTGGGCATCTTGCCTTAAAAACTTTCGAAGGGATAACGCAATGGCAGCCGCAAATCCACCAACTCCTGCCTGCAAAAAAACATGAGTTATTTGATTTAAGTTATATGATAATAGTTGTTTGCGAACCTCGTCACCTATAATCATGTATCCTTCCATGACATCAACGCCCGACTGGCATGTTTCCCAAGTCGAGTCAGATAATAAAACATAATTATTATTACAGGCATAGTTTTCGGCCTCAATCATACTTGCCTCGTAGTTATCCCCTTTAAACTTAACATCTGCCCCTATGTTTTTAAGCCGATCTGCGAAAGCTTTAGGCACGTTTTTTGAAAGAAAAACAATAGCATTTGCACCAAATATTTTAGCTCCTACTGACATTGAAATACCATGGTTCCCAGCACTTGCTGTGACAAAGGTAACGCCTCTCAACGTATTTCTTAAATTTTCTAATGAAACCTCGACTTTTGCTTCCAAACGTAAGTATGCCATCTTTGCTATAGCATATGTTGCGCCTGTTGCTTTAAAACTACCTAGGTTAAACCTTTTTCTTTCATCTTTTATAAGGACAGAGTTTAGACCTAGGTTTTCTGCAAAAGTCTTTTGTTCATACAAGTCCGTTGGCATGTACTCTGGGCATAAATCTAAAAGCTTTAACAAAATATCCGTATTGTCATTCAAATCTTTTACATTGGAGGGCTTCTTTAAACCAATAGGGAAAAAAGGATTGGATATATAGTTCACTTATTGTCCTCTAAAAACTGCAAAAATATAGATCCCACTTCATTTGGTTGCTCAACACATGGCAAGTGTCCAGCCTTTTTTATTACTTTAAAAATACTGCCTCTAATTAAGTTCGCAGCATTTTGAACAAGATTCATTGGTGTAGAACCGTCTTCGTCCCCTACTATCACTAAAGTAGGCATATTAATTTTTTTTGCCTGTTCAGTTAGATCGCAGCGGGAAATAGCTTCACAACATCCAATATAACCAGATTTTGTTGTCCTTGTGAGCATTGATCTCCAGATTTGTAATTCATCAGCACTATCTTTTAAAAAAGAATTAGAAAACCATCGTGC
>CACAFI010000075.1 GCA_902531755.1 uncultured Alphaproteobacteria bacterium | reverse complement strand
ATTTTAATAATTAAACTATCAGGCATCGATAGTTCCACTTCCATATCGGAAGGCAAAGAATTTGATTGAGCGAAACTATTGGAAAACGCCGTTATATAAAATGCCGTTATTATGATTAGCAACTTATTCATTCGAGCACACCAATTAATCCTCTGCTTGATATGTTTGAAGATTCTTAACTTTTCTTCTTAACCTTAGTATCCATAAAAAAAGAAGTAAAATAATAAGTGGTTGGATAATTATAAACACCCAGATATTTAGTGCCTCGTAAGATATTCCAAGTAACTTTGCAATGTTAACTAACAATACTACACAGTACCTAAATATTGAATCTATCCAATTTACTCCTGACCCTCCCATAGTTTTTAACGCTCGGAAATACTCTCCGTCTAATCCCTCACTGACCATACTTATCCAGGCAATACCAAGAAAAATTCCAAGTATTATTCCAATAAAAATTGCAAGGACTATATAGATTGTAATTGTTAATTTTCTAATAAGAAAAAATACCATGTTATTTCATTTGCATTATATCAGAAACACATACCTACATAAACACTTACCCTGTCACTCTATAGGGTCAAAAAACCCAATAAAATCAATGATTTATTCTACAGTGACTGAATTTATTGAACTGATGAAATAAGTTGAATTCATTTATCAACATCCCTTGTAGTTCTTCTTTACACACTCTCTCGCAAGTCTTTGTGCTTCTTCTATCTGGGATGTGGTCATTTTATTTTCAATTATCTTTAAATTTTCTTTTGCTAGTTCATGTCCATTTGACATAGCAATATTTACCCAAATATGTGAATACACTAAATCTTGAACAAGACCGTCTCCTTTATAGTATGCTATTCCTATATTATGCTGCGATTGTGCATCTCCTTGCTCCGCAGCAAGATGGAACCACCGGGACGATAGTTTATAATCTTGAGGAACTCCCTTTCCATGCCTGTACATATGTCCTAAGTTGTACTGTGCTTTTACGAATCCCTGTTCAGCAGCAAGTTGCCACCAGCGAACCGCCTCCTTGTAATCTTGAGTAACAATTTTTCCTTGCTCATAAATTGCTCCCAAATTATATTGTGCGTCTACATACCCCTGTTCAGCGGAAAGTCGCCACAAGCGAGCTGCTTCCTTAGTGTCTTGAAGAACCCCCCATCCATATCTGTACATCAGTCCTAAATTATACTGAGCAAGAGCATTTCCCTCTTTAGCAAGAGGGTTCCATTCTTTTAATGCTGTTGCCCAGTCTCCATTTTTAGCAGCAGTCATTCCTTTTTTAAATTTTTTATAATCACCAGAATAAGACGGTGCTACCAATAAAAGAGAGAAGAGTAAAACGGGAATGATGATTAGAGTTCTCATATCTTCATTTTAGGAAAAAATATGTCAGCACGTGCGTTAGCTACCGAAGTTAAGCATATAGAAAAAACAATAAAAAAAACACTAAACAGCTCGCCTTTATTCTTAAATCTTCTCATACCCGACTTTAATAATCTTTGTTTTTTCCTTCAAGCCTTTTTAATCTTTCAACCACTCTAACTTCATCTTACTGAACTGCATTTAACCAACCAACACTTTTATAAGCATGTTTATATGCGTCTTCTTCATGCGTAAAAGCTTTGTCTTCCATAAATCCAAACCTATACCATCCTTCATTAGTTTCTAAGTCTCTTCGATACTCCTGATAGCCAAAAGTATTATTTTCTCTCTTAAAAATATCTACACAACGTGTTTTATCAAAATTATTTATTGAGCGTACGACAATGTGTTTTTTCATTTCAGAATTATGTCTCTTCCCTTTTAGTCAAAATCCAATTCAAAAGCTTGTGACAAAAATAACTGAAAACGAGAAAGCCTAGAGCCATTAAGTTAATCATCACTTGACGAAGGAAAGTATCAGCATGAAAGCTAAGAAGCACGAACATCACAGCAAATCCCCCACCTATAATCCATATCGTGACAAACGCTATTCTACGAAATATCTCTATTAATCTATCCATTATTGATTCTCATTAAAAAATGCTATTTTCTCAATGCTTCTGTTTTTGAGTAAGTAAACTTAATTTCTCTTAGTGACATATCGCAAAGCTTTTTGCTATCTGCAATACTAACTGAGGATTGTTACAGATTAAATCTTGAAGCCACAGCACCATCTGAAACAGACTTAGTGTTAAAACAATTACAGAAAATATTACTAGAGTGAAACTTTGCTGAGTCAGAACATTAACCATGTTCAATCATCTCACAACACATTTCTAAAGTCCAGTTTGAGACAGTATGATTAATCCTTCAACCACTCCAACTTCATCTTACTGAACTTCATTTCAGAAGTGTCAGACTGTCGTTCTAGTCGTGCTTGTCGTTCTGCATATCGTTTAAGAACTGCATAAACATTTGAGTTCTTCCATTCTTTATTTTTTGCAGTTCGAGAACCTTCTGCATTCAATAACTTAGCAATTGTTCTGTACCCTTTGCCACTATCATGAAGTGATTTGATGCGTTTATGAGTATGTTCTTGCTCATCACTCCATAAATGCTTCGAATACTGTGTAATCAGTGTATTTGTTGTTATTTCAACAGAAAACGTAAGATATTGTTTATATTCTTCACCAAAAAAGAAGCGATTCTGACTTATTCCACAGTGACTGATTGGATTTAACTGGTGATTTAACTTAATCATTAAAATTATTGGCACCGAAGTTATAAGAGCAGCATAACTCACTGTTCAACAAACTTACCATTTTTAAATATACCTTTTAATACTTCTCCATTTGGGAAG
>CACAFI010000074.1 GCA_902531755.1 uncultured Alphaproteobacteria bacterium | reverse complement strand
ACGCTTAGAATTCCTGATACAGATACTTTTCTAATCAATCCATTTGGTTTGAGGTATGATGAAATAAAAGCGTCAAACTTGGTTAGATTAGATCTTAACGGCAATAAGTTAGATAACGTTAACTGGGCTATTAATAAAGCTGGTTACAATATACATTCAGCAATTCATCAAGCGCGTTCCAAAGACTTACACTGCGTTATGCATACCCATGAGCCTATGAGCCAAACAATAGCGGCACTTAAAGAAAAAGTTGTGCCTATGGTTCAAGAGGCTTGCCAATTATATGAAAGGGTAGGCTATCATGATTTTGAGGGTATAGTTCTGGACTCCTCTGAAAAAAAAAGACTTATTAAATCTCTTGGTAAGTCAAATCATACATTAGTTTTAAGAAATCATGGCTTAATTACTGCTGGACCAAGCGCTATTTGGGCGTTTATTAGGCATCAAGTGTTTATTAGGAATGCCGAAATACAACTTAGAGCAATGAGTTCTGGTGGTAAGATTATTAAAATTCCAAAAAAAGTCATGGTTCATACTAGAAAACAGTTCGAAGGTGGGGCGGCCCAAGGAGGAGCCGAAGTGAGACATCCTGAGTGGCCAGCTTATTGGAGATTGCTAGACAAGTTAGACCCTAGTTGGAAAAAATAAATTCTAAATTTGAAATATTTCTTCCATTAGATTAAAGCTCGGTTTTACTTCTTTTGTATAGTTTGAATATTCTCCAGGATATAAGATGCTATTAATGTCTGCCGCTATTGATGCCCCAAGATTTACTTGGGTATCCTCGATAGCGATGGCCTCGCATGGACTAACTCCAATCGTTTTGAGAGCGTTTCGATAAATTTCAGGGTTTGGCTTCGGATGTAAACAGTCTTTAGATGTCGTAATTATATCAAAATCATTAAAGTTTACTTTATCTTCAAGTGCTTTAGATAACGACTTTATATTTGTCTCTGAAGTTGTTGTTATTAAACCAACTTTTAAATTACTTGCTTTACTATGATGAAACACTTCAACAAACTCAATGCGTGATATATCTTCTTGATCTATAAGTTCTGCGTAAATCTCTTCTTTTAGATTATGAATTTTATCAACCACGTCTTCTGATATGTTTGGTATTGTGAAATTTCTTATTCTATCTTTACCGCCGGGAACTTTAAGCATTTCGCAATAGTTTGCAACGTTCCAGTAACAGTCAATGTTTAATCTTTTAAAAGCTAAATTGTAACTCCGTCTTTGAATCTCAGAGGTTTCTGCAATTGTTCCGATAGATCCAAAAAAGACTGCTTTTAAGTTTTTATTCACTCTATACCTCCACTAAATTTTGTACCTCTTAACATTTCTATTTGATATCCCATGACGCCTGGAATGCTTTTTTTAATTTTTCAATATTAAAATCTTTTTGTCTAGCGGCCTGCAAAATTGGAACCTCTTTCTTTACAACAAGCTCCAACGCATCAGGTAATGCATCCAGATGCATTTTCGGCACGGTCATGGCGCCATGCTGGTCAGCATGTATAAAGTCTCCAGGTTTTATTTCTAATCCCAAGATATTTACAGGTGTGTCTAACTCAGTAAGGTGTACAAAGGCATGACTAGGCCCTATGCTTCCAGCAATAACTTGATACCCAGAATCCAGCATTCCTAAATCTCTTAACAATCCATTAGTAACAGTGCCTTTAATTTTCAATCCCTTATGTACAGCAACATTAAGCTCCCCCCAAAAAGCTCCAATACAGTTGGGAAAGTCTGTGTCTTCTATAACGACTACAGGGTTTTTTTCGTTTTTGACGATATACTCATAATATTCCATTCGAATATCGTTAATTTCTTTTTGAGATATTAGTGGGGGTGAAGAGGCACGTATTTTTGCCGTTTTTGCAAAACCAACAATGGGCTGGTTAGAATCTTGCGCTGTGACCATCGAGCTTTTAGTAAATCCTGTAGCTGATCTATTCCCCAAGATAACGTCCATTGCATTACACATTGTTGGCGTATCGTATTTAGAAGTTGTTTTAATAAGTTGATGAATATTCATTATCTATTCTTTACCCAATTTTCTGTTTTCATCAAGGCGATATTTTCGTGGTTCTGTCCAATATGTCGACATCCTGCATTTTCCAAAAATGAAGGAGATCTATGAATATCCAGTTTTCTTTAAGCTTCTCTCCTTCTCTCCTGTAAATATCAATTACCCGCATATCTCCTCTTTTCCCTGTGGAAGGCATCCCCATAAATCCACCTGAATGGACCAAGGAAAGATTTGGCCAACCAAAAAAACCCTCCAAAAAATCCTTCTGTTATCCTACAAATATGTCCATTAAACTTGCGTTCCTTGAAACTTTCTCTGAATGGTCCGGAGTGTTGTTCTGCATATCTTTCGATAGTATACGTGGCTCCTATGCCTGACGGACCCCACCATAACATATCTTTGTCCCAACTTTTTTTAAGCTCCTCTATTAATGAATCTCTATCAGTTGATTTCCAAACCTTTAAGTCATCGATCATATCTTCAATAACTTTTTTAGTTTTTATAGTTTCTGCCGTATCTTGATCGTCAAATAATAAACCATCATGTGTCGACGGCCCAGGTTGAACAAGATTAGCCCCTGTTTGATAATGAAAAGGGGATAACCCTGCTTGAGACATAAAGTGGGGAATATCAAAAAATATTGCTGTTTCCACGATTTTATTTGAAACAATTTTGTTGAATTCTGCATATCGCAGAAAGATCAGTTTTTTATTTGGCAATATTTTTAGCCATGGTTTATCAAACAGGCCCATCAAGTGGCCCATTGACGCAACCCAAATACCTTCGTTACCCGAAATACTATTATTTCCAGCGAAAAAAATATCCATTCTTCTTGTAAGGCTAGACAAACTGGATTTTAAAGGGTTCCAGAAAAGCTCGCATACAGGACTACACC
>CACAFI010000073.1 GCA_902531755.1 uncultured Alphaproteobacteria bacterium | reverse complement strand
ACACTTTTAATTATGCGAAAAAAGGCAATAGGCTCTCAAATGATGATCATCGTGATGGAGGTGGGTTAGTGGCGCTTAGAATTTTTAGATCTAAAAAGCCTGTAATAGGTGCAATTAATGGAGATGCAGTTGGTGTAGGGGCAACAATGACTTTACCAATGGATATAAGAATTGCTTCGAAATCAGCTCGGTATGGATTTGTGTTTTCAAGAAGAGGTGCGGTACCGGAAGCGTGTTCCAGCTGGTTTCTTCCTAGAATAGTGGGTATCTCTAAAGCTCTGGATTGGTGCTACACAGGAAAAGTATTTAATTCTCAAGAGGCTTTGCAACATGGATTAGTTTCCGAAGTAATACCCGATGATAAATTGCTAGAGAGAGCACTTGAGATTGCAAGCAGTTATAGCGGTAATACTTCTGCAATATCTGTCTCTCTTGCGAGGCAAATGATGTGGAATATGCTAGCCGCAACCCACCCCGAGGAAGCACATATTTTAGACTCTATTGCAATGGAGAAAATGGGAAAGTCTCCAGATATTAAAGAAGGAATAGCTTCGTTTTTAGAAAAGAGAGATCCTAATTTTTCGATGAAAGTTAGTAAAGATTTACCTGACCTATCTGATGCTATAAAATCCGAGTAATATGATAGACTTACATTCTTAAAGACTTTAAAGAATTATTCGCTACTGCTGCTATTTCATAGAAAGTGGTTTTCTCTCTTGTGAAAGCCTCTTTATATTGTCTTACGGGAGAGACAGGGAGCATAGATAAATTTTCCGATAATAAAGCTGAGGCACAAGTTTTTCCAAAAAGAGTTCCTGGGGCAATGCCCCTTCCTGAGTAACCAAAACACGATAGAGCATTCTCGTCAAAGTTCACAATTTTTGGTATGTGGTCTTTAGTCATTGCAATCTTTCCAGACCAACGATAGTTAAATTCTATTTCTGGCAAAAAAGGAAATAGGTATTTAAGCTTTTTGTTTGCCCAATTCAAATGAACATACTTCCCAAAGCCTTCAGAGTTTCCCATTGTTCCTATAATAAGACGTCCAGCGTCATCTACTCTGAATGAAGACATAATTGTTGCTGTATCCCAACAACCCTCTTTGCCAGGCAAGATCGTGCTCATTTCATTTGAGTTTAGAGGTCTTGTTGCAAATTGAGAGTAATAAACAGTAGAAAATTTACCTGTTTCGTGTGCCTTACCTAAATCTTGATAGGCATTCATGGCAAGCAATAAATATTTGCTTTTAATTACAATGTCTTGGACATAGGTTTGCCACACACCATTTTGTTTTCTAACCTTAGATACTTTTGATTTTTCATATATCTTTGCGCCCAATTCCTTTGCTTTACGTGCGAGGCCTCTACAATAAGCCAGTGGATGTATTGTCCCAGCTCTAGGGTCATGTAGTGATCCCATAAATGATGAGCTTCCTATTTTATTCTCAGTCTCAGTTTTATCGATCAGTGCTAAAGGCTCTTCAAACTGTTCTCCTTGCTTAAATCTTTCAATTAGATGTTCCATTCCCTTTTCTGAGTGAGCGCAATGTAAAGTTCCGTTTCTTTCAGGGTCACATTTGATTTTGTTTTCTTCAATAATTGAGAAAACTAGATTAGGAGCTGATCCAAGTGCTGATATAAGTTTTTCTCCTTGCTTATGTCCTAAAAGAGAAATGATTTCTTTTGGTGGCAGCCATAATCCTGCGTTTACTAAGCCGACGTTTCTACCAGAACCACCAAACCCAATGGTCTCACATTCGAGTAACACTACTTTGGCTCCTTGCTTTGCTGCTTCCAAGGCAGCAGAACAACCTGTAAAACCTCCTCCAACTATCAAAAAATCAGTAGTTTGGCTTTTCAGGGGCTCAGAAAGATTTTCTTTTTCTTTAGACGTATTTTCCCACAAATTACTCATTAGCGACAATCGATTTTTTGTTTATAACCTTACTATATGTAGCTAGCTAATTAATCTAATTTTAATGGCATGCCAATCAGCAGACCACCATCAACTGCCAATAGTTGACCTGTAACGTGATTACTGAGATCACTTGCAAAAAAAAGTATAGATCCAATTATATCCTCAGCTGTTGGACATTCCCCGAGTGGATTTGTTTTTTCGTAAGCTATTATAGCCTTCTTAAACTTTTGATCTCCAAGACTATTTTTCCACCAGTCGGTAGCCACAAAGCCAGGGCATACAGCATTCACTCTTATTCCATCCGGCCCAAGAGAGCGCGACAGTGCCAAAGTCATGGAGTTAAGAGCACCTTTAGACGCCGCATAGGCAACTGATGATCCTAGTCCACGTAACCCTGCAACAGATGAGATATTTACGATACTACTTTTTTTATTCTTGGCGAGATGTGGGTGTGCATGTTTTATTAGCTCATAGTTGCTATTAAGGTTTAAAGCCAAAATATCTTCAAAGTCATCTCTTTGCAATGCGTCTAAGTTAGAATGATCAGCAAATTTCGTTCTCCCTGCATTGTTGATTAAAATATTAATCGCTCCAAATTCGTTGAACGCCCTATCAATTAAATGCTTGCAACCTTCATCAGTTGCAACATTAGACTTAATTATGAGTGGAGACTCTCCGAACTTTGAGCATTCATGTGCCACCTCTTCTGCAGCCTCTTTGCTCTTAGAATAATTAATTGTTACTCTACCACCCAAAGCACTTATTTTTTTTGCGGCCTCGGCTCCAATTCCTGCCGAAGATCCTGTGATCACAGCGACTTTACCTTCAAAATTCATTTTTAGTCTCCCGAGTTTTTAAATAGCTTAGCAAAATTTCAATTTTTGGAGTATCTTATAATGCATCTTTTAAATAAATATTTTCAATTTCTTTAAAGTCGGTTCATAATATAAACTTATACTTTTATGGAGATTAGAATGAAATTATATTTTGCACCTAATTCTAGAGCCGTAAGAATTGCATGGCTTCTTGAAGAATTGGGCTTAGAGTATGACGTCGAAAAATAT
>CACAFI010000072.1 GCA_902531755.1 uncultured Alphaproteobacteria bacterium | reverse complement strand
TATTCCAGAAAGAATTTCACTTAACTTCTGGCCCCACTCATTATCATTACCAGAGCCTCTGTAAGGACCCTTTACATCTATTGATGGGGCTGAGATCGTCTTTTCCAAACGCAACATTTAAACTAGAGCATGTTATTGGCAGGGAAGACCTTATGCTTTCGCCAAGAGCGGCAGTTCGTTGGAGTTTAAGTGGAAAACACGAAGGTTGGGGTATGTTCGACGAACCCAGTGGTGCAGAGGTATACATTATGGGGTTTACCCACGCAGAATTCGGTCCCTATGGATTAAGAAAGGAATTTACCCTTTTTGATCCAGTTTCAATTTGGAAACAAATATATATGCAAAAATAAATTTTATGTTGTTACAAAAAAAGGAAAACTTATGTCTCAGTTAGATATCGAAAGCAGAATTATACGGTATGGTGAACTTATACCTTGTAAAACAGCCTTTATTGATGCCCATACACCTGGATCTGATCAAAAGGAAAACTTCACTATTATAGGTGCGGGTGTTTCCGAGAGTCCAGATCAACATGTCCATCTTGCTCTTCCTCATGGATTTAATATTGGGGCTGCCGGGCAACCACCAAAGTGTAGGAATTCGCTTCATAGTCATAGAACTGCCGAGGTATTTTTTGTATTGAAGGGAAGATGGCGCTTTTTTTGGGGTCGTTGGGGCACTGCGGGTGAGGTTGTTCTTCAAGAAGGAGACATTATTAATATTCCAACAGGGATTTTTAGAGGTTTTGAAAATATAGGCAATGACTATGGGATGATTATGGCAATTTTAGGGGGTGATGACGCGGGAGGAGGTGTTATTTGGGCTCCACAAGTTTTAGAGGACGCAAAAAATCATGGGCTTGTACTGTCCGAAAAAGGCAAACTCTATGACACAAAAAAGGGTGAAAACTTACCGGATAATATGAAACCAATGCCTTCACTAACAGAGAAAGAGTTATCTGAGTTTCCAGAAATCAAAGGGAATGATATTATTGCCAATCATGTTGCAAGATATTTAGACCTTTTATCTTTATCAAAAGATAATCCTGCTAAAGTTATTGGAGAAAAGGCAAAACTTGTAGACAAGCCTGGATTTGAAGTTGAATTTATTTCCAGAAACTCACTTCCAAATACCTCTCAAAAATCAAATAAAATAAATGTATTGATGCCTGTCAAGGGTCATTGGAAGTTCTTTTCAAATGCCTTTGAAACAGTTTTAAATCCTGGTGACACTTTTTCTGTGCCAGAAAATCTAGATTATAAATTAGAACCATCAATGACCGGTGAAAGTGGTCTGTATAGGGTAATACCAACAGACGATCCAGCTGGCGCAACATGGAGGCCATAAATTGAAAGTACTAACAACACACGTAGGATCCCTTCCTAGATCTCAAAAAGTCGTAGATTTAATCTTTGCAAGAGAACGAAATGAAGTTTTTTCAATAAATGAGTTCGATGACGTGATGAAGAAAGCAGTTGAAGCAACTGTAAAGAAACAGATAGACTCAGGTATTGATATAGTCTCTGATGGAGAAACAAGTAAAATTTCCTATGCTACATATGTTAAAGATAGATACACTGGTTTTGATGGCGATAGTCCAAGAAATGCGCCTCAAGACTTAAAATTATTTCCGGAATATTTAAAAAAGTTAGCTGATGATGGTGGAACACCCCAGTACGCTCGCCCCATGTGTGTCGGTGAAGTAAAATCAAAAGAAATTAATGAACTCCAAAAAGACATAAAAAACCTAAAGTCGGCTATGAAATTTCATAATGTTGAGAGAGGTTTTATGAATGCTGCTTCACCTGGTGTTATTTCACTATTTCTCCAGAATGATTACTATCCTAGTAGAGAAAAATATCTTGAGGCCTTAGCTGAGGCAATGAAACAAGAGTATGATACAATAGTTGGTGAAGGTCTTACGCTACAACTTGATTGCCCGGATTTAGCATTGTCTCGACATATGCTATTTAATGATCTAGATGATGAAGATTTCATTAAAATTGCAAACCTCCATGTGGAAGCGCTGAACCATGCATTAAGAGACATTCCTCCTGAAAAAATTAGAGTTCACATCTGTTGGGGAAACTATGAGGGTCCGCATGTTTGCGATATATCAATGAAAAAAATGTTTGATACACTTATGTCGTCAAAAGCACAGTACTTACTTTTTGAAACCTCGAATCCAAGACATGCACATGAATGGCAGATTTTTCAAGATCGGAAGAATGATATTCCGGAAAACAAAATACTTGTACCTGGATGCTTAGATTCCACTACGAACTTTGTCGAGCATCCAATGCTTGTTGCAGAAAGGATAAGTAAGTTCGTGAATATTGTAGGACACGACCGTGTAATTGGTGGAACGGATTGCGGTTTTGGTACATTTGCTGGATTTGGAGCTGTTGACCCAGAAATCGCCTATGCAAAGCTGAAATCATTAGCAGAGGGTGCGTTACTAGTAAAATGAAGCCATTTATCGTTCTTATACCAGGAATGATGTGTACCAGTGATGTTTATGCTAATCAAATCAATAGCTTAAAAAAATTTTTTAATGTTATAGTTAAAGAGTTTAATGGGTATCATGATATTGAGTTGGGTGTAAAAAAGTTAGCTTCAAATTTACCGAGTGAATTTCATCTTCTAGGCCACTCCATGGGAGGGATTGTGGCCATGGAAATTGTCAGGCAAAATAGCAGAAGAGTACTTTCTTTAGCGCTACTAAATACTAACCCTTATGAAGAAAAAGAGGGGCTAAAGGACAGAAGGAATAAAAGACTTAAAGAGTTGGATGCATTAGATTTAATTTCGTTAATGAAATCTGATTATATATCTCGTTACTTTCCTGATGATTGCAGAGATAAAAATAAACTTATTCAAAAATGTGTTGATATGGCATCTGCACTGGATAAAAAAGTATTTTATAATCAATCTGTTGCACTTAGAGACCGAAAGGATCAAACCGCCATTTTAGAAAACCTTAATTGCAAAACGCTACTTATATGTGGTGAACGTGATAAAATGTGCCCAGTATCCTATCATTCTGATATGAATAAAA
>CACAFI010000071.1 GCA_902531755.1 uncultured Alphaproteobacteria bacterium | reverse complement strand
AGAAATATCACCTTCTGCGGCTACATAGGTTACTACTTGTATTTTTTCGGGAATTGTATCTAGCTTCGTAAAAAATTCTGCCTTTGAATAACTTTCTAATATATCTTGAGCTATTTTGTTGCCAGCATAAAATTGTTTCTCAAGCCTATTTGTATCAGCTTCATAAAGAAAGACCTGCGTTTTTAACACGGTCGCTGCTTGTTCTGCAATTATTGCATCTTCATGAAAGGCGAGGTCTATAAGAACTTCTACGGATGGACCACCTTTCATGTGCGATAGTAACTCAAAGGCAAATCTTTGATCAATCTCATCTATAAGCTCGATCTTTAGAATTAGTTGTTTTAAAAACTTTGCTTTGACCGACGCGGCGCTGGTGGTGCCTGGTAAAGTATTAAATATAAAATGTTTTAAAGCATCATTCCTATTAGGAGATTCAGGTTCCAAAATTATATTTATAATTTCTTCTAATAGGTTTCCCTGATCGATAGGCTTTGGACCAAGCCCGAGTTTTGAACGCTCCATTATTTCTTGTGAATAAGCTTCATATAACTCCAAAATTACCCCCCGCATACTATATCTGAAAATTTTTTCAAAGCAGAGCTTTAAAAGAGAGATCATATAATTTTTAGTATGATCATGCAAGGTTTCGGAGAAAAAAGGTAAAAAAATCGGTTTTCGAAGGAATTTTAAGGAAAGATTTTTTAGAATAGTATATGAGTTAGTCAATAAAAAATTTAGGAGAATTTTGTATACTTTACGGTGTTCTATGCGACAATAAGGCGTTAATTTGGAGTAGGAGAAATGAAATGAATGAGAACTTACCAACGCTCGTAAAAAATGGGTCTATTACAATAGAGGAATGGCATACTCGAGTAGATCTCGCTGCTTGCTATAGACTAATGGCACACTTTGGCATGGATGACTTAATTTATAACCATATTTCCGCTAGAGTTCCAGGTCCTGATGAACATTTTCTTCTGAATCCGTTTGGATTACTATATGAAGAAATAACCGCTTCAAATCTTGTTAAAGTTGACTTGGATGGGAACATAATCTCAGAAACAGATGATAAAATAAATCCAGCGGGTTTTGTTATACATTCATGTATCCATCGTGAAAGACCAAATATGCATTGTGTAATTCATACACACACACCTGCTGGAGTAGGAGTTTCTTGTCAAGAAGAAGGGCTATTACCTTTGAGCCAAACTGGACTCCTCTATAAAGATTTGATTGGTTATCATGAGTACGAAGGACTAGCTTTAAACTTAGACGAACAAAAAAGGTTGGTCAAAGATCTAGGAGAAAATAAACAATTACTTATTTTAAAAAATCATGGCTTACTCACTTGTGGACGAACAATACCTGAAGCCTTTATTATGATGTACTATTTAGAGCAGGCCTGTAAGATCCAGATATCTGCACAGGTAGGAAGTAAAGTTAGTTTACCCAAGCCTGAAGTTCAGGATCTGGTACATCAACAGGCGATGAAAGGTTTTGGATCGAAGTTAGGTGAGATGGAGTTCACAGCGTTGAAGCGAAGATTGTCACGATTAGGATCTGATTATGAATCTTAAGAAAAGTGTAAAATAAATATTAATTCAGAAAAGTTGTAAAATCGTCTAACGGCACGCGCTCACTCACTAGTCTATTTTCAGGAGCTTTTGCGGCATAACCCATAGACATTCCTGATATTATTATTTCGTCATCAGGAATATTCAGCACTTTGTGAACAATAGGTCCAAACTCACACCACGCTTGTTGGGGGCATGTTTCCAGACCCTTACCCCTAGCAAGTATCATAACATTCTGCATAAACATTCCAACGTCTAGCCAGGATCCGTACAAGAGCTCTCGATCCATCCGAAAAAAAAGCCCAACTGGAGCTCCAAAAAATTCGAAGTTACGTAACATAGCTTCTTTTCTTGCAGGGTAGTCATCTCTTTTTATTCCATAGAGTTCATATAGTGCATAACCAACTGCTCTTTTTCTGGATATGTATGGTTCTTTGAGTTTAGATGGCATATATTCGTATTCTAACCTAGCGTTACCCGTCTCTGCTGCTTCTAAAACGGCATTTGTTAATTTTTTCTTTGTTGCTCCTGTGACACATGTCACCTTCCATGGTTGAGTATTGGTGCCGGAAGGTGCTCGTGAAGCATCTTGAATTATGTCTTTAACAATGTCGATACTTACTCTATCCGGTAGAAAATTTCTTTTTGAGGATCTCTCAATAACAATTTTTCTGATTAAGCGATCTAAGTCCGTTGAGTCACTAATATTATCCATTATTGTTTTCCCTTAAAATTTCATTTTTACGTTGCTCTCTAAGAACAAAGCGCTGAATTTTCCCACTAGGTGTTTTTGGTAATTCTTCTACATAGGTTATGTGCCTTGGAAAGGCATGAGCAGCAAAATTTGTTTTTACCCACTGTTGAAGATCTTCAGTAAGTTGATCACTTTTCTCTGTCCCAGGCATTAAAACTACAAAAGCCTCAATTACTTCACCTCTAACTTTATCTGGAGTAGCAATTACAGCACACTCCGCAACTGCATTATGAGTGCTCAGAGCAGACTCAACTTCGAATGGCCCAATCCTATAGCCAGCCATAATAATTAGAAAGAAAAACATGACGGGGCCTAAGGAGCCATAATTCATAAAGTCACCACTAGAGTAACCAGTAGTAGTCACTATAGAAACTACATTGAAAATATATTCGGTGTTTAAATGGATTGATTTTGTTTGCTCGCCATTTTGGTAGAGTATCAATAATATGCAAGAGAAAAGAATAATTAATATAAATGTCAATACCTGTGGGTCTAACTTGGGGATATTTCGCGTAAAAAAAATGGCAACAAATACACTAAAAGGTAGCCCTCCAACTATCATAAATAGAATAGCAACCCATAGAACAGACGAGCTCTCATAATAACCAAGAGACTCGTCATGTGTTGAAAACCCGCCGGTTGCGACTGTTGTCATGCCGTGGGTTAGAGCATCGAATGGGGTCAATCCAACAAAAAGGTAAGCAACAACACACGCCAAGGATAAAATCACATAAATGATAATTATTGATCTTGAGATTTCTACTAATCTAGGTAAAGGCTTATCGGATCTATCCGAACTCTCCATCTTAAACAATTGCATTCCCCCGATCCTCAGAAA
>CACAFI010000070.1 GCA_902531755.1 uncultured Alphaproteobacteria bacterium | reverse complement strand
AAGTGGATGCCCATAAACAAATAGAAATGAGTTTAGATGTGGGAATTAACTTCATAGATACCGCCGAAATGTATCCTGTCTGTCCTTTGAGAGCAGAAACCACCGGTGATACTGAAAGAATCCTGGGCAACTGGCTTGGTAAAAATTCGCAAAAGAGAAAAGAATTAGTAATTGCTACAAAAATCAGTGGCAAAGGCTATAAAAATGTTAGGAGTGGTAAAGGAATTTTTCCAAAAGAAATCCGGTTAGCGATAGAAGGTAGTCTAAAAAATTTACAAACAGACTATATTGACCTTTATCAATTACATTGGCCAAACAGAGGCAGTTATCATTTTAGACAATATTGGAACTACGACCCTACCAACCAGGAAAGTAGTGTAGAGCGAGAAAATATTGAGCTAGTAGTTAAGGAATTATATGATCTCAAAAAAGAGGGAAAAATTAGATATATTGGATTATCTAACGAGACAGCCTGGGGAACAGTGCGGTTCGCCAACGAAGCGAAAAAATATAATGACTTCTCAATTGCATCAATACAAAATGAATATAGCTTACTTTGTCGAATATTTGATACGGACTTAGCCGAAACATGTTTTCACGAAAATGTTAAGTTGTTAGCCTATTCGCCGTTGGTTGGGGGAATGATCACAGGAAAGTATCTCAATAGTCAAGTACCCAAAAACTCAAGGCTATCTAGAGTGCCTGATATGTTTGGAAGGGTCACGCCAAATTCCACTAGAGCTATAGAAGAATATATCGAATTATCTAAGATTTTTGAATTAGATCCCGTTCACTTAGCTCTAAGCTTTTGTAGATCGAGACCATTTATGGGATCCGTAATATTTGGTGCATCAAACTTAGATCAACTAAAGTTGATTTTAAAAGGTAAAGACATATATCTTAAAGACGATGTGTTAGCAGAAGTTAACAAACTTTATAAAAAAATCCCAATGCCTATGTAAGTTATGAGAAATCAAATTTTGATTGAGAATGTCTCAAAAGTATTTGGAAGGCATAAAGCTTTAAATAATGTTTCCCTTGAAATCAAAAAAGGGGAAATCTTTGCTTTATTGGGGCCAAATGGTGCTGGAAAGACAACATTAATATCAGCTATATGTGGATTGTGCAGGCAATCAAGTGGGAATATCAAAGTTAATGATTTCGATACTTTATCTCACTACAAAGAGACCAGAAATCAAATTGGGTTAGTTCCTCAGGAGTTACCTTTGGATGGATTTGAAAGTGTTTATAACTCATGTCAATTTTCGAGAGGTCTCTTTGGATTAAAAGACAGCCGAGATCATATTGATAAAATTTTAAAAACCTTGTCACTCTTTGACAAAAGAGATGAACAGATTTTTGGCCTCTCAGGAGGAATGAAAAGACGTCTCCTTATAGCTAAAGCTTTGGCACATGAACCCAAAATCCTATTTTTGGATGAACCTACCGCAGGTGTTGATGTATCATTAAGAAGAGATATCTGGAAGCTCATAGAAGATCAAAAAAAAATGGGCGTTACTATTATTCTTACAACACATTATATCGAGGAAGCAGAACAGTTGGCTGACAGAGTTGGAATAATTAATTCGGGCAAAATTATTCTCGTTAAAGAAAAAACTGCTCTTATGAGTGAATTTAGTAAAAAAACTACTTTTATAAGATTGAGTAAAAAGATTAAGGACCTTTCTTTTATAAAAAAAAATAAAAAGATTTCACTTACAGAGAATGGTATGACTCTTAAGCTTGTTGGCATCAACAATACGTCTAATGAGTTACAATCTATCGTGAATTTGCTTTCGCAGAATGGTATCGCTTTTACTGAAATTAACACGGTAGACAACTCATTAGAGGATATATTTTTGGATTTGGTTGAAACGCAATGAACATTCAAGCCGCAATAACAATTTACAAATTTGAGATGGCTCGCTTTAGGCGGACTATATTTCAGAGCTTGGTAGCTCCGATAATCACTACTTCCCTTTATTTTGTCGTCTTTGGGGCAGCGATTGGATCAAAAATTGAAACGATTAATGGCGTCTCATATGGCTCATTCATAGTACCCGGATTAATAATGCTTTATCTGATGACTGAAAGTATCAACAACGCCGCCTTCGGAATTTATTTTCCAAAATTTGTTGGCTCAATTTTCGAAGTCCTATCAGCACCTGTTTCTTCTTTGGAAGCCACGGTTGGTTATGTTGGTGCCGCTGCTTCAAAATCGACGATAATCGGCTTGATGATCTTTATTACATCTAATCTATTTGTTACCCATGATATAAAATATCCTTTAGTAATGGCTATTTTTATAATTTTGACAGCAATCACCTTTTCTCTTTTCGGATTTATAATTGGTATCTGGGCACAAAACTGGGAGAAATTGAGTATTATACCCACTCTACTTGTGACCCCATTAGTATTTCTCGGAGGAAGCTTTTACTCTATTGATATGTTGCCTGAGTTTTGGCAAAAGGTATCGCTACTTAACCCTGTTTTTTATCTTATAAGCGGTTTTAGATGGAGTTTTTTTGGTACATCTGAAATACCTATAGCCCTATCTATAGTAGCTATATTGTCATTTATGGCGATCTGTTTAGCAGTTATTGCCATAATTTTCAAAACTGGCTACAGGCTGCGAACCTAATTAGAAAAAGGCTTGAATACCTGTTTGAGCTCTACCCAAAATGAGGGCATGTATATCGTGTGTACCCTCGTAAGTGTTAACCGTCTCTAAATTTTGGGCGTGGCGCATTACGCCGTACTCCGAGGATATACCGTTCCCTCCATGCATATCTCTTGCTTGACGAGCGATGTCCAGTGCCTTACCGCAATTGTTTCTTTTCATCAGGCTTATTGCTTCTGGTGCACCGCGACCCTCATCTATCAGTCTACCTAGCCTGAGCGCTCCTTGTATACCTAAAGTAATCTCGGTTTGCATATCAGCCAATTTTTTTTGAAATAATTGAGTCCCGGCTAGGGGCTTATTAAATTGCTTTCTCGACAGACCGTAATCTCTAGCTGCATGCCAGCAAAATTCAGCAGCGCCCATGGCTCCCCAAGCTATTCCATATCTCGCCATGTTTAAACAACTGAAGGGTCCTTTCAAACCTTCAACATCCTCTAAAATATTTTCTTCAGGAACAAAAACATTATTAAAACTTATTTCACCAGTAATAGACGCACGCAAGCTCAATTTCCCAGGTATTTTCTTCGTTTCCAGTCCATCGAAATTCTTTTCTAATAAAAAGCCT
>CACAFI010000069.1 GCA_902531755.1 uncultured Alphaproteobacteria bacterium | reverse complement strand
TATCAATGATCTTATTTTTTCTCCTATAAAAAAGCCGAAGATCGAAGGAATTATCATTAAGGTAGATGATACCATGGTTTGGCTATCCAATAAATCAAAGAGATAGTGTGTAGAAAAAAGTCCGAATGAGCCAACGAATATGAAAAGACCTGTAAGGCCAACGAATTGGTCTTTGTTGGCCTTCCTTATTAAAAGAAGTACAGCAATTGTTGGCGCCCAAACATGAGTAAAGCCTGCTGCAGTACCTATAATGGCTCCCGATATAACTTGTAGAATTTTATCAAACCTCAGACAAAAAGATAACGAAAAGCCGGTCCAGCGATAAATAATAAAAATAAAAATTATCGAGCCTAGTAAAAAAGAAAGGGTTTTCTGTTCTAATGAAAATGAAAAAAAGCTACAAGCGAAAGTACTAACAAAAAGGGATGCCAATAGATATTTATTCGATAAAACCATATCGACCCTATCGCCTGATCTATAAAATTGTAAAAAGTTCGTAACCAGCGTTGGCACAATTATCAGCATCATCGCTAGTCTAGGTGACGTGTAAAGGCTTAGGAGTGTTATTGCAACGAGAGGTAGCCCCATTCCTATACTACCTTTTACTATTCCAGCAAATAAAAAAACAACTGGCGTTAAGAAAACTAAATAGCTTGGAATACCATGATTAGAAAAAGTAAGTAAATCAAACAATTAAAGTTTCTTTACTTTGTTCAGATAATCCAAAAATTTTTTTGTATTGTTCTATTTTGTTTTCTGGGCCCATCGCTTTATTAGAATTATCTGACAATTTTACGGTCGGTTTTCCATTAGCGGAAACAGCTTTACAAACCAATGAAAAAGGATCCAGTGCCCCATTCTCAATCAAACCTCTAAAATCATTTGTTAATAAAGTTCCCCAACCGAAACCTAATTGGACTTTATGGTTAAAATTTTGATATAAATCAACAATCTTTCTTGTGTCGAGACCATCAGAAAATATTATTAATTTTTCGCTCGTATCTTCACCTTTATTTTGCCACCAGTCAATTGCATGCTGGGCTCCTATTTCAGGATCACCTGAGTCTATTCTTACTCCAGTCCATGAAGCGAGCCAATCAGGCGCATTATTTAAAAAATTTTTCGTTCCATATGTATCAGGCAATATAACCCTTAAATTCCCATCATGCTCTTCATGCCAATCCTCTAAAACCTTATACGGAGCCTGTTTTAATTCCACCTCTGTTTTTGCCAAAGCCGAAAATATCATAGGTAGCTCATGAGCATTTGTTCCTATAGCTTCAAGCTCACGCCGCATAGCAATAAGGCAATTTGATGTGCCAATAAACTTTGACCCCATGCCTTCGCACATTGCCTGCACGCACCAATCTTGCCAGAGAAAACTATGGCGCCTTCTAGTTCCGAAGTCGGCTATTCTTATGTCATCGAAAGGCTTTAACTGCTCTATTTTTTCCCATAGTTTGGTCATCGCCCTTGCATACAGTACCTGTAACTCGAAACGTCCCATATTCCTTAAGACAGCTTTCGATCTAAGTTCCGTCAATACGGATAAAATTGGAACTTCCCAAAACATAACCTCGGCCCATTTACCTTCGAAGCTAATTTCGAACTGCCCATTTTTTTTCTTGATCTCATATTCTGGTAACTTGAGTTTTTCTAACCAATCAATAAATGATGGTCGAAATATAGCGCGCTTTCCATAGAATAAATTTCCCCTTAACCAAGTAGACTCTCCCTTACTTAAGGATAAATCTCTTATATGGTTCAATTGCTCCCTTAATTCTTCTTCGTCTATTACATTGGCGAGAAGCACTTTACTTGATCTATTTAAAACAGAAAATTTAACAAATACGTCAGGCGCATTTCTCAACACAAATTGGGCCATCAATAATTTGTAAAAGTCTATGTCCAGCAAAGACCGGACTATTGGATCAATTTTCCAATTATGGTTATATACTCTGGACGCAATATCTATCATAAAATCATATCACAAAGATTCTAACCTAATTGCAAGCAATAATAGAAGTGATCCCAATTTAATAATACAAGTCACATTGGTTAATTTTTTTATTTTAAATTTACCAAAGTATTGAGAAAATTAATTTTTGGTGGTTTATCATAGTCATCGACACCTAATAAAAAGGTAATTCAGGTCTATGTCTTTTGAATTTTTTAGTAATAAGGGAAAATTTTTTAAGGGTAACTTGCATGGCCACAGCAATCACTCCGACGGAAAGCTAGCGCCAGAAGAAGTATGTAAGGCTTATATTGAAAAAGGGTATAACTTTATCTCTATAACCGATCACTTCTTAGAAATGTTTAACTACCCGATAACATCACCTGAATTAAATATAAAAAATTTTACTGTCATACCTGGAGCTGAGCTACATACAAGCAAGATGGAAAACGGAGAACTTTGGCATGTGCTCGCTTTAGGTTTAAATGACAAATTTGCACCACCCAACCAACCTAACTTTCTTATAAACAAAAAATCAGAAAATATTGCGAACTTGAGTTTGCGTCTCTATGAAGCAGGTGCTTTTGTATCCCTTACACACCCTGAATGGAATGGGATGACACTTCATGACACACTTAAGATAAAAAAAGCTCATGCTATAGAGATATATAATCATAGCTGTGCTATTGAATGTGACAGAGGGTCAGGAGTTGCGGTCTTGGATCAAATTCTTAATCATGGAAAGGAACTTAATATTATAGCCACAGACGACTCTCATTTTCATATCGAGGATGCATTTGGCGGCTGGGTTATGGTAAAGTCAGAAATTAATAGTGAAGAAGCGCTACTTGAAGCTCTCAAAAACGGACATTACTATTCATCACAAGGTCCTGATTTCAAAAATATAAAAGTCCAAAATGGTCGATTGGAAGTGCTATGCTCACCTGTTGAAAAGATTATTGTTAGTGGATATGGTTCAGCAAGCATATATAGGGAAAAATCTGCTATGGAGTCTGCGGTTTTTAATTTAGGCTTACTTCCCCAAAAAAAATGGCTAAGAGTCACCATAATTGACGAGGAGGGCAATCGGGCTTGGACCAATCCAATATATGATTATTGAGCGTTCTTCTATTTTGCTTGATCTATAAATTTTATAATCTCATCGAATACTAATCTGGCTTTTTTAGACAAATGACGCGCTCTTAGAAACCCATGCGGCAACCCTGCACCTTCCAAGAAAGTTATATCGCATCCATGCTTCATAAGACTTCCTAAATAATCCTGACAATCTTCGGCTAAGGGGTCTATTTCAGCACTGACCAGTAA
>CACAFI010000068.1 GCA_902531755.1 uncultured Alphaproteobacteria bacterium | reverse complement strand
TTTAGACTTTAAGTAAAAGTTAGCAAAGAAAGATAAAATATGGACTGGAAAAAATTAACTGCCGATACCAAACAATTGTTTTCAAAATTTCAAAGGGAAACCCCAGCTACGTTTGAAGGTTTTGGAGTTATGGGTAAAGATGCTAAGAAGAATGGACACTTGAGTGAAAAAACCAAGGAATTCATCGCGCTTGGTATCTCAGTTGCTGTTAGGTGTGAGAGTTGCATAGGACTACACGTCGAACATTTAGTTCGTTTAGGGGCAACAAGAGAGGAATTAGTTGAAGCTTTAAGCATGAGCTCATATATGGGCGGTGGTCCCTCAATAACATATAGTGCAAAGGCATTGGAGGCCTTTGACCAACTATCAAATTAGGAATTATGATGAGCACCTCATCGGTAAAAGAGCTAGACGTAGACAAAGTTCCTATTATTGACATTGGCTCTCTTAGAGACAATTCGGACCCCGAATCTGTCGCAAGAGAACTTTATGATGCAAGTACGGGATTAGGTTTTATTTATATAAAAAACCACGGTATCTCACAAAAAAAAATTAATGCGCTAAGAGATGACGGCCTACAATTCTTTAGATCCGGCAAGGAAAATAAAGAATCAGTGACGGTTTCAGAGAGACATAGAGGTTGGCTGGGCTTTGGTGGCGCAAAAATGAAAGATAACGCAAAACCTGACTTAAAAGAAAGCTTTATTTGGGGCTATGAATACGAAGCTGGAGAAACTGATGACCACCCTATTAGGGGTCCAAATAAATGGCCAACCTTTATCCCAAGCTTCAAGGAAAATGCTCTCAATTATTTTGATTCAGCAGATAAGTTGGCTAAAACTCTTCTGGAAGGCTTCGCTTTGGGGTTAAACCTAAAAAGAGATTTTTTTATACGAAATGCTACTCAACCTTTAAGCCGTGCATCTCTTGTTTATTACCCTGATCAACCAAAAAAAATGGGTGATGATCAATTTGGAGTAAGCGCTCACACAGATTTTGGTGTTTTAACCGTTCTTTGCCAAGACTCGGTTGGAGGACTTCAAATACAGGATTCATCTGGTGAGTGGTTTCATGCGCCGCCTATAGATGGTACATTGGTAGTAAATGTAGCGGACCTTCTGAGCAGATGGACAAATGGTTTATATAAATCCACACCCCATCGGGTTGTTAATCAATCGGGCAAGGAACGTCTGTCGATCGTTCTAGCATTCGATCCAAACCCAGAAACATTGATTAATCCAGCTGATATATTTGGTAAAAATGACAAGAGTCTTAGTGATCCAATAACATGTGGCGACTATCTTATATGGAGATTTGGCAAAGCATTTTCATACAGAAAATAGAACATATGGATGACAAAAAACTTTCAAAAGCAGCGCACAATCTTTTAATAGCATGTGCAAGACTAAGACAATCAGACACTTTGTTAATTGTGAGGGAAAAAGAAAGCTTAGGCTGGTATAAGAATGATATTTCTGACTTTATTTTAAGGTCTGCAGAAGAAATGGGTATTCACACTTCTTTAGATGAAGTCGGTCCACCCGAGATATCGCAAGATCAAAATTTTTATGAAAAAATTAATCAATATAGCTGTGTCATTTTTTTTGCGCGATTGGGAGATCAAAATCGTTTTGAGAACAAAGGCTTTTCTACAAAGCGTGTTATGAGCTATGTAAGAGACTGCGAAAGCCTAGCGTCTATTTTTGGTACACTGGACTATAACTTAAATGTCCTTGTAAAGAACGCAATCGATCGGTTGATAGAAAATTCCAATATAATAAAAATTAATTGCCCACTAGGAACGAATTTGATTGGAGAGATAACTCAAAATAACTCTGAAACTAAAGAAGTATCAGTACTAAGATTTCCAATACTTGTTCCTAAACCCATAGACGCAAAACCGTTCTCAGGCGCAGTTGTTTTTAACAACTATCTGACATCTACGGGATCAAGATTTTATAAACCAAATTTTATAAAAATAAACAGTGAAGTAACTATTCATATTGAGAATGGTAGAATTGCTGATATTCAGGGAACATCTGACGATGTAAACAATATTCAGAACCATTACACGTATGTTTCCCAAAAGTTTGACATAGATATGCATGCGGTACACTCGTGGCACCCGGGGATACATCCAGGAACAGAGGATAATAAATTTTATGAGAATGACCCTGATAAATGGTCAAATACAGTGTTCGGACAACCCAAATATCTTCATTTCCATACCTGCGGAAATTATGCACCAGGTGAGATATGCTGGATGATACCTAATCATACTGTGCTAATCGATGACAAGCCATTGTGGAAAGATGGAGAATTAATGCTTAATGGCTTTGAGCATACAAAAGGTCTCTTGGAAAAATATGGAACTTTAAAAAACGTTTTTAGCGGTATTTAACCTAAAACGGACATGCTGCTTTCTTCATTAATTACGCGGTTGCGTGAATAAAAGCCTAGATCAATTTCTCTATCAATATAATTTAATTGAAGTTTGATAGGATCCTTGTCATGATCATGCCCATTTTCGCACTCCACTATCAATTCAGCCATAATCTTTCCAGCCATTGGAGCGTTCTTATATTGATTTCCACTTGAGCCAACCGCCATATAAAATCCTGGTAAAGAGGATTTATCGTAAATGGGGATCCAATCATCAGATACGTCATATAAAGCCACCACACCCTTTGAATTTGATGGTATTGGCAAATCTGGATACCTCTGTGCCTGTCTTAAAACTTGGGTTCTCCATTGCTCAGAAAAGCTTTCGTCCCAAATATCAGGATCTACGAACAATCTTTCATCACATTCAGGGTCTTCACTACCGATAAGCACATTGTTTCCAATTTCAGGTCGGCTATAACACCCTATATCGCTATCAGAAATTACAAAACCTTCTCTCTCATAATTAAATCCAGATGGTGAAGGCACATGACAAACCTCAACCTTTAAAGCTTTCGTTTTTATATTCATATCATTTTCTACGTCTGCCATCTGGTTGACCTTCATAGAATGTGGCCCAGCAACATTCACAACAATTTTTGCTTTAATTTTCTCACCATTTTCTAAAACAACGCCGCCGACTCTCCTCTTTTCCTGAATTATCTCTTTAACGCTTGATTTAAAAAGAAATTTTGCTCCTTTCTTTGAGGCTGCCATTTGTAGATTTTGAGCAGAAAGCTGTGGATCATTTATATAACCTGCTGTGGGAAAGAAAACAGATCCCCTTAAATCATCTCCAGTTTTTGACCCAAAGCTTTTATCGCTTGTTGACTTTACAGGCCCATATTTATGCGTATCAACAATTCTTAATTTTTCTTTGATTTTTTTTGGATCCCATAGCTCATGGGGTATATTCAGTTCCTCAGCTCTTTTGATTACTTTATCTAGATAGTTATTTTGCTCAGTTTGGTAAATCATACACCCACACTCAATAAACTTAGCCAGATTATCTTGTTCTGATGCCTCTAAATATGCCATCCAATCTTTCCAAAAGTGATAACTCTCATAGGCAAGAGCACAGCCATCAAACGTCGAGTAATGTACTCTAATAATTGCACAGGAAGCCGAAGTAGAGCCATAACCTGATACGTGATTTCTATCTATGTTTAGAGTCTTCAAACCTTGTTTAGATAATTCAAAGGCAACGGCGTTGCCGATAACACCAGCCCCAATAATGATAGCATC
>CACAFI010000067.1 GCA_902531755.1 uncultured Alphaproteobacteria bacterium | reverse complement strand
AATTAAGTAAAAGTGGTCTGGGATTTTTAGATTTCGAAGATGGTGAGAAGTGAAGTGCTCTTGCGTTATGTATTGTTATAGATCCAGCATTCCCCGTAAGATAGTCAACCATCGACATGTCAACAGTATCTGCATCTTCATTGCTTAACATTCCGGTCCAATTACCATTTTTGTCATACTGATCATACAGGTCATTTTTATGTGAACCTTTTAATACGGCTAAAGGCCCATTATTCATGTCGGTGTCTTCTAAATAACACCCTATTGTCAAAACGTTGTAATTTGTATGAGGAAAGAATTGGATATCCTGATGCCATTTAACGGTATCGCTTTCATCATACCACTTAAAGTTTAATTTTGAGTGATGAAATGTCACATTAGGACCAACAAGGTCACTAGCAACGTCAGCCATAAGACCCTTTGAGAAATTCCAATACTCTTGATGATTCTCATCTGGACTTTTTAATCTTCTAAGCACCGGGGTCTCATAAGAATGTCCTGGACCGATATCAAAGACATTATTTGACTCCGTAACTTCGCGACTTGTTTCAACGAACTCACTTGTAACTTTTTTGATTAATTTTAGTGTCTCTGACGGAACAAAGTCTTCTATTCCTACGAACCCAAACTCAAAATAATGTTCCCTTTGCTCCTGAGTTAAGGATTTTGGCGGGTAAGATAAAATTTCTTCTGGTGTCATGTTTAAACTCTTTTAAAAATGTCCTTTTAAACTTCTTAAATTTAAGTTGCATCTTCAAGGTTAACAGCTCATATTTTAGTGTAAATATTTTTCTGGAGGTTTTTATGGGCGGTGCTTTAAAGGGGATAAGAATAATCGATTTAACTTCGATGATTTCAGGTCCAAGTGCAACGATGATACTAGGCGACCAGGATGCTGAAATCATAAAAATTGAAAATATTTCAGTTGGAGATTATACCAGGATTGTCAGTACTCAGAGGTCTGGAATTTCAGCTGCTTACCTTAACAATAATAGAAATAAGAAATCTGTGTGTATTGATCTAAAAACGGACGAAGGAAAGAATATCCTTAAAAAACTTATTGGAACGGCGGACGTGTTAGTTCAAAACTTCAGACCAGGGGTAATGGATAGGTTAGGTTTCGGATATAGTGATGTAAGCGCGGTAAGTCCTAATATTATATATGTTTCCATAAGTGGCTTCGGCTTTACTGGCCCCTATAAGAACAAACCAGTTTATGATCCTCTTATTCAAGCTCTATCCGGTCTAACCACTGTACAAGCTGGATCAGATGAAGAGAGACCGAGGCTTATGCGAACGATACTTCCTGATAAGCTTACAGGGTTCGCTACTGCTCAAGCCATAACAGCAGCACTGTTTCACAAGGCAAAAACAGGTGAGGGTCAGGAAGTCAAAATATCAATGCTAGATACTGTAATTTCTTTTTTGTGGGGTTCCGATATGGGAGGGCATACTTTTGTTGGAGACGAACTTGAAAAAGAGACCGCACAGAGTTTTATTGATCTAATATATGAAACTAAAGAGGGCTTTATCTCTGTAGCAGTTCAGTCGGATAAAGAATGGTTTAATATTTGCGATGCATTTAATAAGAAAGAATGGTTAAGTGACCCGAGGTTTTTGACGGCGGAATTAAGGCATCAGAATATAAATGAAAGACTAGAATTGATACAATCTGAGCTTAAGAAAAAAACATCCGATGAATGGTTGAAATTGCTAACGGCTAAAGACGTTCCTTGCGCACCTGTTTTGACAAGAAAAGAAATGATAAATAATGAGCAAGTAGTTGCAAATGATATAATAAAAATTTCTGAACACCCTATCGCAGGAAAGATACGGCAGTCTAAGTTAGCGGCTAGCTTCTCTGTAACTAATAAGGTTGATAGTTTGTCAGCTCCGACTCTTGGTCAGCATACCAAGTCAGTTCTTTTAGGATTAGGTTTAACAGAATCGGAAATTGATGGATTGCTTAGTGATAACGTAATTAAGGTGAGTTGACTTATATTTTCAATTGTTAATTTAAATTGGTACGCGAATTGCAACTTAGGTAGAGCATGAAATTTTTTCATGTTCATACCTCCCTGTTGACTAAAGCCGAGCAATTTTTTGTTCGGCTTTTTTTTTTATAATTTTGGTGTATATTATTATATTAAATATCTATCAATGGAGATCAGAATGTTAAAATTAATCACAGCAATCATAACTCTATTTTCTTTCTCAACTTTATTTGCAGAAACTTATTACGTCACAGGCACTGTACAGTCAATTGAGCCAGTTTACTCAAGTACAAATATTTACACTCCTGAGACGCGTTGCAGAAATGTAAAGGTACCAGTTTACGGAAAGGTTGTCAGTGGTAACGGCGCATCAGGCGCTGATGTTTTAGGAGGAATGGTGGTTGGGGCTCTTATCGGTAAAGCGTTAACAAACGATAACAATGCGGCTGGGGTTGGAGCTGTTATGGGAGGAGTGGTAGCAGCCGAGCAACAAAAGAAAACAACAACAAAGGTCGTTGGTTACAATACAGAACAGAGATGTGAGGTTGTCCAGTTGGTCAGTCAGCGAAGCGCTGTAGAAAGCTACAGAGTGATATACAGTTGGAATGGATTTACAGGTTCCAGCTTAACAGGGCGCTATTATGAAATAGGCTCTAAAATCCAAATAAAAGTGGGCCTCTCTTTAGACTAAACATTTCTGTACGAAAATTGTGAATTACCTTTTAGAAGTCATCTAAATATTTTGAATTTAGCTTGTTAATGTCAAAATTGCCCATTTGAGCCATTGCTATTTCTATCTCTTTTTTTAGATTATTAGTCATTTGGACTAGACCATCAAATCCTTCGGCTGCTATAGAAAAAAGTGCATGCTTTCCAATCATTACGAAGTCTGCCCCCAAACAAAGTGCTTTAAGAATATCTTCTCCATTTCTTATCCCAGTATCATATATCAAGACTGTACTTTTATTTATAAATTTACGTATTTTCGATATTTGATGTATGGGTATTGGGCTGCTATCAAATTGTCTTGAGCCATGGCCGGATACGTAAATGGCATCCACTCCAAGACTTTCTGCCTTTTTTGCATCTTTCGGGTTGAGGATGCCTTTGATAATTAATTTACCTTTCCAAAGCGCTCTTAAGTCTTTAAGAAACTTCCAATCGGCTGCTCCCCTTGGTTTATTTCTGTCTATCTTCAAATCTTTTTCAAAGTTTTGAGGTTTTGGAACACCATTGGCCAAAAGATCTAAACTCCATTTAGGATGCATGGCACAATCAAAAATTTGTTTATAATTTGGTTTAAACTTTACTGAAAAATTATGTTTTAGCTCTCTTGGTCTGCGGCCTAATTCAGGTACATCAACTGTCAGTATCAATGTCTTGTAACCAGCGGTTTGTGCTCTTTTGGCTAAACGTAACCCTGATTTCAAATCGTCATAAACATAGAGTTGAAACCAACCTAAATCACCAGAGATATTGAGAGTTTTCTCTAGCGATGTGGAAGCCATTGTAGAATAGCAAACAGGAATATTAAACTTTTTTGCTAATTTTCCAATTGCATAATCCGCCTTTGAGCTAACAAGATTACACATACCCATTGGCGCTATACCAAAAGGTAGGTCATATGATTGCCCCAATATTCGTTTGGAAATTTTTTTGGAACCCCCACCAGCGAGGACATTTTGTGATAACTTGAGGGCCTTTAAGTATTTAGCATTTGAATGGTAACCGTCTGCCTCAAGTGCTACTC
>CACAFI010000066.1 GCA_902531755.1 uncultured Alphaproteobacteria bacterium | reverse complement strand
TAACTAAAGGACTTAACATGGCAGAGAATGTTGTTCAATTAAATAAATCTTCTCAGCAAGATATAGATAGAAAAATTGCAGTTATTTTTGTAACTGACGTTGTTGGTTTCAGCAAATCTATGGAAGTGAATGAAGAAGAAACCTTACGTAGCTTTAGAGCTTGCCAGGAAATCCTAGATAAACTTTTTGAAGAGCATGGCGGCAGAATTTTTAATACGGCAGGAGATTCTGTATTAGCTGAATTTCAAAGTGCTGTCTCTGCTGTGGTTTGTGCAAACGAATTTCAAAAATTAATTAAGGAAAGAAATAAGTCGGTTTCTGAAGAATCCCAAATGAGCTTCAGGATAGGTTTGAATATGGGTGATGTGATAATTGAAGGAGATAATCTTTACGGTGAAGGTGTAAATGTAGCCGCGAGACTTGAGGCTCTCTCACAAGCCAATGGAATATGTGTATCAAAAAGCATAGTTGACTTTGTAAACAAAAAGACAGAACTGCTATTCAATGATCTTGGGGAACAAAAGGTAAAAAACACTGAAGTCCATGCCTATGATATTGCGGATCCTGATCTACAAGTTCGAGAGAAAAATGACAAAAAACTTGCAGAGGCTGCAGCTGAAAAAATTACAAAAACAAGTAAAGCGCCATCAGTAGCGGTACTTCCTTTCTTGAATTTAAGCAATGATTCCGAGCAAGATTTCTTTGTTGATGGGATCACTGAGGATATTATTTCGTATCTATCTAAACTGAAGACATTCCCGATTATATCTATAAATTCAGTAATCCCTTACAAAGATACGAAAGAACCTACACAAAAAATTGCCTCTGACCTAGGTACTAGCTATTTGGTGCAAGGAAGTATAAGAAAAGGCGGTAATAAAGTTAGAATAATGGCAAAACTAACCGATGCTGTTGAAGACACCCAAATCTGGTCACAAACCTGGGATCGATCATTAGATGATGTCTTTGAAGTTCAGGATGAAGTTTCACAAAAATCCGCAGCGTTAATCAGTCCAGCAATCATTAATAATGAAAGAAAAAAATTATCTGATCGAGAGATGAATGCACTCAGCAGTTGGGATGAGTATTTGCAAGCTCTAAACTCCTTTGCACTGATGAATTCTTCAAAGACGACTGAAGAAAAACTTATGCATATTTATAAATCAATGGAACATGGGGAAAAAGCGACTGCATTAGACCCTAATCATAGTTCTGCTTTTAATCTGTTAGCTCAAATTCATAATTTTTTGATTTTTGAATCGTCAGTCCAGGATAAAAGAGAGGAAAATGATAAAAAATTTCGGAAATATACAGAAAAAGCGTTTCAATTGGATCCCAAAAACCCTGATTCTCTGATGAATATGGGTTTCATTTCATTTATTGACGGTGATAAAAATAGATTCAGTGATCATGTAAATAAGGCTCTCGAAGTTAACCCCCACCACTCAAGATCATTAATGGCTAAAGGAATGAATTTATTGGAAGAAGGGCAGTTTACTGGTGCTATTGACGCGCTTATTAGAGCAGCCGAAATAGATCCGTTGGGAGAAGGATATGGAGAAACCGTTATATTTTTATGCCATTTTGGTAACCGCGATTGGGAAAATGCGCGTCAGTCTTTAGAACGCGAAATGAGAGAAAACAACCATAGTCGGTATTATGGTTTTAAAGCAGCTGTTTTAGCTCACCAGGGTGAATTGACTGAAAGTAAAGAATGGCTCTTGAAATATCAAGAAGAGCGCCCCGAAATAAAAACAATTAACGACTATAAAAGCGTTGCTCCCGACCTAAACAAAGAGATACAAGAATTAATGATCGAGGGAATGCGCCTTGCGGGTATGCCCGAATAGCTTCTTCAATTATTTTTCCTGTACCACTACTGAATTACATAATTTTGCGATGATATTATTGGAAAAAGAGGAAAAATCACTCACTACATCGTCTATGTACTGTTGATCGACTTCGAAGTCTAACCAAAAAGTTAAAATAGCATCCCAAGCAGGACTTTTATCTCCCTTGTAGCCTGCTATTTTTGGCAAACTTACTTTCATCCTATTTAGTTTTTTTTTGGAGTAGTGAGATGCCGTATCAACTAAATCTCTTCTAAAGACTGTTAATTCAAAATTACCAGATTTATTCATAAATATTATAAGCTTATGGTCTGAAACGTCACCTTCAACAGTTATTATATCCTCGGCAATTATTAACCTAACAGCGCTGCCATCAATAAACACTTTTTCATCATCTTGAATATCTTTATATTCATTAGTTGCAGCTAAAGAACGCATTGCATTTGTGTCATCAAACCATATTTCTGCAATACCATCGATAGTATCTTCAAATGTCAACTTATCATTATAGACTGGATGAGATTGAACATAGGTTCCTACTAGTGGAGATCTAGTAACAATTGTGGCATGTTCATTTTTCCAATAATTCTGAAAATTTTCATATGTAACGTCTTGTTTTTTCTTAATAATTGTAATTGCGTTAATCATCTTTGTAATATCCTATAATGTCGCCTTCATTGGTAACCCCTAGTCCATTTATGCTTCTATTCACATAATTAAAATAACAAATGATTTGATTAGCTTCTAATATCTGCCCATCATCTAAACCTGCAGATGTTAAATTATCCACATCATCTTTTTTCATATCACTTGGTCTTAAAGTCAGTTTTTCTGCATACTGCATCAAAGCAAGTTCAACCCCTGTGAAACAATCTTGTGGTTTTCTTTTTTTCAATGAAGAATAAATCTTATTACTCTTTTCTTTATCATGGATTAAAAATTCAGCATTTTTCCAATGGTTTAGAAGAGAATATTCACATGAATTCAAAATAGAAACATAGGAGCTAATAGTTTCTTGTAACCATTCTGGCAACGTGTTTGTATCATCGTGTAAACAGCTTTTATAAAGAGCCATATGGCCTTTCATAGTATTAGGTCTTAATGAATGGACCCTCAGAACATTATCAACTGTTCCATGAGGAGTTCTTGCCTCATCCAATGCCTGCTTAAGCTCATTGTTAGCCATTTCATCGGAAAGCATCTTAATCCAAGAGGACATTTTAAAAAGCTCCGTTTATAGAAGGGCGGGAGTACCGCCCTTCAGAAAAATCAGACTAAAGGCCCCACTTTTCGGCAGTTTTCTTAAAAAAGCCTTTTGCCTTCTTTATTTCTATCCAGTGGTTAACAAAATTAATCCACACTTGGTCATTTTGAGGAAGCAACATAGCAAGTGGAGTTGGTGAACGCGGTGCATCTATACTAATTTCTTTAACATTTGAATACTTTGCCTTAAGACTAGAGCCTTCCAAGTTAGATGTAACGAACACATCTGCTCTCCCTGCTAATACTTCCTGATACCCTCTAGCAGGAGCCTCAACGCTTTTGATGCTGGCATTTGGAAACCAACCCTTAACTAAGGGCTCCATAGCGGTTCCAAGAGTGGTAGCAACCTTTACTCCATCTTTATTGATGGAGTCCCAACCATTAAACTGCCCTACTTTATCAGATGTAGTAAAAGGTTTGAAGTTAACAGCCATGTAACTTTCAGAAAAACCAGCGGCTTTCATTCTTGAAGGTTTAATAGACGCTGATCCTGTTATATGGTATTTCCCTGCGACTACGCCATTTACTATTGTCTTCCAGTCTGTTGGGACAAATTCGATTTCTACTCCTAGGTCATTTGCTAACTCGGTCATTATGTCAATGTCATAACCTTTGTATTTATTAGTCGCTGGATCCCTAACTGTGAATGGGTTAAAATCGCCTGTGGTCCCTGCTTTTAGTTTGCCGCTACTTAAT
>CACAFI010000065.1 GCA_902531755.1 uncultured Alphaproteobacteria bacterium | reverse complement strand
AGGGCAGAGGCAGTATTGCTAAGTGCATGGAAAGCTATTCCTCACCCGGATATAGCCAAAAAATTTGCCGAGATAGAAAATAATGAAAGCGTCGATGCTCGAATAGAGCGTTTTAAAAAGATCCTAAATTTTAAAAAAACTGATGTGGAGACAAAAACCTTAAAAGCAGAATTAAATATTCTTTCTGAAAATTTTCCTGAAGCGAGACGGGCTATTAGCGATCTTATAGAAACTGATAAAGCAAACGCTAAGGTGTACACGCTTATGGCTGCCATTGAAAAGGGAGTTGGATCATCAGACGCTGTAGTAAAGGGGTGGCTAGCAAAAGCCGTTACAGCGAGGCGATCAAAGAGGTGGATTTGCTCTAATTGTGATAGTCAAAGCGAATGGGAACCCGTTTGTAAAAAATGCGGAGAGTTTTCGTCACTAGAATGGAGAGAAGAGAAATATGAAAACCTTGGAAGAAATGATCAAAGTGAAATACTTCCCCTTATAATTGGAGAGAACACAAATAGCCCCAACATACAAGTAGACAAAGTTGAAATAGATGCTAATAAAGTTTGAACCGTGTATATATATAATTTGCAAAAGGGTTATGCGTTGTTTTTAAAAGTCGTCTCAACTACTCTATTAATTTTTTTAATAGCGTCGAAAACTGTGGTTTCACAGACGACTGCTATAAATGCTGAAATAAGCAGCCTTGTACGTCCAAATTGGGAATTCGAGTCTTTTTGGGCGATCCCTCGAATTGGAGATACTAAACCTCGAGTTGCGATAAGCCTATTAGCTGGAAAAAAAACCATAAATGTTAGATGTCTGGACCTTGAATATTTAGAAATAAAGAAAACCTTTAAACCCAAAGCAAAATTAGAGAGAGAGTTTCTCCATAAGATTATGTGTAAGTCTATAAACAGAGCTTTACAAAACACAGTAGGTTTAGGTCAATTAGTTACTAGAATCGGTATGGAAGAAGTCGGTCTGAGATTTGACTTTTTAAATGGCTGGATTCAAATCATAAAGATCCCTGAACCGCCTCAACCAGTTAAAGAAATGCATGATAAAGGCAGTGGCTTAGACCTCCATCAACAAAATACCTAAATACGTAAAATACTCTCATTACCTTTGGATGGAAATCTTGGTATCAACATGGCCACTATTAAAGAAATAAAAGACAATATGGCAGCTAAATAAAAAACGGCGCTATTATTATGTATCCAAATATAGCCTAATAAGACTGGCAGAAATACAGCCGATATATGGTTTATTGTAAAAGCAACAGCTGCCGTTGGGGCAAAATCCTCACTATCTGCAATTTTTTGAAAATATGTTTTCATCGCAAATGCTAAACCAAAGAACATATGGTCAGCTATAAAAAGAATAGAGGCGACAACGTAAGACCAATCAAAATAATAAAGGCCAGCATAAAGGAGAAATATTACCATAAGCCCAAAATACTCGACAATTAAAGAAAGCCTTTCACCAAATTTTTCTATGAATCGACCGATTAAAGGTGCCATAAATATGTTGATTAAAAAGTTTGTTAGCAGGAGTAGCGTAATTTGGTGAACGTCGAAACCGTATTTTTCAACCATCATAAAGCTTGCAAAAACAACAAATATCTGTCGCCTCGCACCTGAAAAAAACTGTAAGGCATAATAAACCCAGTATCTTCTCTTGATTACAATGCTAAGTTTTTGCTTTTTGCCGATTTCAAAGTGTGGATAATAAAAAAAACAAAAGGTAACTATTAATAAGCACAATACACCTGCAAAGAAGTAAATGAAAAAATAATTGAAGTTAAGATTAAGCCAAAGAATAATTATAGCGATATAAACAAAAAAAGCTGAGCCAGACCCAGCAGCAACAATCCAACCGATTGATGAAGGAGCCGTTTCCTTCTTTAGCCATTGCAATTGAAGCGATTGATTTACTGTCTCATAGTAATGAAAACCTATTGAACTAAGTAATGTTGTAAATATCAATCCTTTAAATGTTGGGAAAAGCGCAGTAACCGCGACTGCTAACGCCAAGAGAGCTAGTGATATGTAAGCAAGTCTTTGTTCGCTTATTAAAAACAAAATAAAAATAACACAGACAGCAAGAAATCCTGGAACCTCTCTTACACTTTGAAGCCAACCTATTTCAACACCAGAAAAATCAGATACTTCTATTACAAAATTGTTAAGCAAAGCAACCCAAGTTGAAAAAGCTATGGGCATAGCTATGGCAAGCAAGATAAGTAATCCAAAAGGCTCTTTTGAAAACACTGTATTTTTTAATATATTTGAGATATTAGGCATTAATGGATTTGAAAATGAATAACGATATTTTTATAAAAGTAAGTAAACTATTGGAAAATGGTGCGAAAGATAGGAACCATGATTTTCACATTATGACATTTTGTACCATTGGAAAGTTAGGAGTGGAAGCACGAAGTGTTGTTTTAAGAAATTTTGATAAAGAAAGAAATATTATTCGTTTTCATACTGATTACAGAAGTCCAAAGCTTAACGAAATCACAAATAATCCAAACACAGTTTGTTTGGTATATAGTTATAAGCTGAAAACGCAGTTAAGGATTAAGACAATTTCTAGTATCCACTACGATGATCGTACATGGAAAGAGTCATGGGAGAGTACCGGCCTTTCTTCAAGAAAATGTTATTTGACGAAGTACAATCCTTCGCGGAATATCGAGGAAAAAGATGATGGCTTGCCACTTGAGTTAAAAGGAAAGACGCCCACCTTGAAACAGAGTGAAGACGGAAAAAAGAATTTTTGCGTTGTAGACAATAAAATAACCGAAGTTGATTATCTTTATCTTAAGTCATCGGGCCACGAGAGAATGTGGCTGGACTTTCAAAATAATAAATCTAGCTGGATCGCGCCTTAGCGCAGGGACCGCATATATATTTCACCATTTATCATTACAGACTTTAAAGAGGGACACAAAACGTTGTTTTTATAAGCAATCTTTATAAGCTCTAAAAATATATGTTCGCATTCAATTTTTGAATTATTTTCCATATCTCTCCGCATGGAAGAATTCCACGTTGATGTTTTATCAGACAGAAAATGTTTCTGTTGAGCTAACTCTTCAGTGTTCACCTTAATTTTTTCTGACTTTGCGATACTTATACACTCATCATGAAGATCATTAATAAATGATGTTCCATGCTCAGTTGAAGCAATCTCTCCTATAGTTGCATTAAATAGAGTGGTAGCTCCTGCAACCGTCGTTATTAATATCCACTTATACCAAAGATCTATAATGATATTATTGGAGTACTTAGTAGAGAAGTTTGCGGAACTGCAGGATTCGAAAAACTTTCGTCCACTTGTCTCATCTTCGGAGTTTAAGTGACCAAGGGTGAGCGAGTGAATATCATTAAAATGGTGAATTTCGCCTTCATCGCTTAAAGTGGAAAAAATGTGTGCAATGCCTCCAAACAAGCGAGCATTTGGAAATTTACTCCTTAATTTTTCCAAATGAGTAAATCCATTAAGTAAGGGGATGATTATCGACCCATCTTTTAAGGGAAGATTTGACTGTAAAATTTCGTCTAAATCGTAAGCTTTATTTGTAAATAATACTACATCAAAGCTATCCCTCACACTATCTATTGTCACAAGGTTAGGTTTTATAGATAAATCACCTTTTGGACTCTTTATTACTAAACCTGTTTTTTCTAATTTTTGTTTCTTTTTCTCTCTTACAAGAAAGGTAACATCCAAACCCGCTTCAGCCATTCTTCCGCCAAAGTAACCACCCACTGCTCCCGCTCCTAAAACCAAAACTCTCATTACTTTTTACCTTCCTCAAATTTTATATTAAGCGATGATAAGGACTTAATTGTCTCAATCAG
>CACAFI010000064.1 GCA_902531755.1 uncultured Alphaproteobacteria bacterium | reverse complement strand
GGTTTTTGCTATTGGTGGTGTTCAAGCAATAGCGCTTATGGTTAACGGACTACTTTCAAGCCCTGCCGTAGATGTGATTGCTGGGCCAGGAAATGAATTTGTTGCTGAAGCTAAACGCCAGGTTTTTGGCAGTGTTGGAATAGATATGCTTGCAGGTCCAACAAATAGTTTGATAATTGCAGACAAAGAAGCTGATAGTAATTTAATTGCATGGGATTTGATAAGTCAGGCAGAGCATGGTCATAATTCACCGGTTTGGTTGATAACAGACTCTGAAAAACTAGCTAAGGAGGTTATTAAGCTTATTCCAGAAATTTTAAGAGAGTTACCAGAACAGAATTGTGATAATGCTACAAAAGCTTGGAATAACTGTGGGGAGGTTGTGCTCTGTTCGGAAAAGGAAGAGATATTGAATTTGGCTAATGAAATTGCTCCAGAGCATTTGCATGTCCAGTGTTTAGATTTGGATTATTGGTTCTCCAACCTTGAGGCATATGGCTCCCTGTTTTTGGGTGAAGAAACTACTGTATCCTTTGGTGACAAAGCATCTGGTCCAAATCATGTTTTGCCCACGTCTGGCTCAGCGAAGTATACAGGGGGGCTTTCAGTTCACAAGTTTCTCAAAACAGTTACTTGGCAGAAGTTAAATCAAGAGGCGGTTAATGACTTAGCAGGTGTAACAGCAAGAATTTCGAGACTGGAAGGTATGGAAGCACATGCAAAAGCTGCGGATATAAGAATAGATAGATTTAATAAAAAAGGTAATTAATATAAAAATTCTTTAACCTTTACCTCTCCAGGGAATAGTTCGGGTGATTAGCCATCTCATAGCAAGGTCAAATAATAACCCTAGCATTCCCATTACAAAAATAGTAATCCATATGTGCTCGTATTGCATGTATTTTCTGGCTACGTTTTCTACAAATCCAATCCCAGTAGTTCCAGCCAGAAACTCAGCTGCTACTAATGTGCCCCAGCAAACCCCTATCGATACTCTTATTCCAGTTAATATTTCAGGCAGTGAGTTAGGGAAAATAACTTGTCGGAGAATTTGCCATTTCGAAGCACCTAAAGAATGAGCGGCGTGGATTTTTGATAATTGAGTTCCAGAAGCGCCCGCTCTTGCAGAAACAATCATTATGGCAAACGAGACCATAAACAACAAAAATACTTTTCCAGAATTGTCAATTCCAAAAACAGTAATAATCAATGGAGCCCATGCTAGGGGTGGAACAGGTCTGTAAAGTTCTATAACGGGATCAAAATAACCTTTTGCAAACCTAGAAAGACCCATGAACAGGCCTAGAGGTACTCCTGCAATAACACCAAGTGATAACCCTAAAAACACTCTTAAAAAAGAATCCCATATATGGCCAGTGGGAACTGGAATTTTAAAGGAATCGAATTCCCCGCTTACGATATTTAATGCATGTTTCTTGAAATTTGGTTCAATTTCACCATTAGACGAGTGAACAGGGTACTCACCAGGAAGAAGGTCTGCTAACCAATCTGGCACAATGAAGTCAATGACTTCATTAAAGCCAATAAACTGGTACCAAAGCATAGGGAAGTTCTTATAGCCAACGCTTGGCTTCAGTAGGTCTAAAAAAATTCTTAATGTGTCAGTTGGTTTCGGCAACCATCTGCCGGCACCTTGTTCACTACATGTTTCCCCGCTGGCAACAATGGTACCGGCCGGAAATAAAAAAGTATCAATAACTCTTAAGTTACCTTGTTCTACTTTTTGAACTTTATCAAATTCTTTAACAGCTTTTTCAACACTGTCTAAGCTTTTGGATGGGAATATATTACTCCTTGAAATTCTGCCAGATATTTTTGATATTTTTCGAAGGTAGTCTCTTTCAAGAGTTTGAGACTCTGTTAGCTTGTTTTTAAATTCTTTGAGCTCATTTTTTAAATTCAAAGAAAGGTCTATGAATTTTTTGTGATCATTCTTAATTTGAAAAAATTCTTCCACAATGACATTCATTTCAATGCTGGCAGATTCGAATTTCTCTCCTCTTTTTGTCACAGGGTAGGGAGGTATCTCCATACCAGTTGCACCCCAATCAGTTTGATTTTCTAATAATTTTTTACGTTTCTCTTTCTCTTCCTTTGATTTTTCTTTTGGAAAGTTATCACTTTGAAATTTTAGTATTAAAGAAGAAAGTTTTTCTGCAACTAAATCGATTTTAGATTGAGTTTCCTTTTTTAAATTTTTTTCATCAGATAAGGCAACAATCATTAATTGGGATTTGGTAAGAAAAGAAAGTAGTTGCGTTTTACCTTTAATATTTAAATCTGCATTGTTTATTTCAATTTTAAGTAGATTTATTTTTTTTGTTTCTCGTTCAATAAAATCGGTACTTTTAAGAGTTCTTTGATCTATGGGGAATATGTAGTTTATCCCCAAAACAGATTCTCGGACTTTTGCAACCTGACATAATTCATTTGCTGATTGCGGGTAATATGATCTAGCTATATCCCATGAGAAGTAAAGCCATAATAACAAAATTGAGCAAGAGCCTGCTAATACCCAATGATACCCGCCATTAGCCCTTTCGGGGTTTCCAAAAACAGCATCAATTTTTCTATGTTTTACCACTAGCCTGTCATAAACAATTGCGCTTAAGAAGGCTATCAAGAGAAGAATAGTAATAAAGCCAGTAAGCATTTTAGTTTTCTTTCCCCATTATCTCTTCTTCCATATCCCAAATCATGCTAAGAATTTCTTCTCTGGTAGTTACAAATTTTTTATTATTTTTAATTGATCTAAGGTCTTTCTGCAGTCCCATAGAAGCAAAAGGAAGGGTGTATTCCTTATGAATTCTTCCGGGTCTAGGAGCCATTACAAAAAGTCTTTCCCCTAGTAAAAGAGCCTCTTCAACTGAATGCGTTATCAACACTATGGTTTTGCCCGTTTCTTTCCAAATCTTAAGTACTAGAGATTGCATTTTCTCTCTTGTTAGTGCATCTAAAGCACCTAGTGGTTCGTCCATTAAAATCAAATCAGGATCGTTTATAAGGCATCTTGCAAGCGCGACCCTTTGCTGCATCCCTCCAGACAATTGATAAGTGGGTGTATCGCCAAAGCCCTGTAGCCCGACTATTTCAAGCCATTCATTTACTAATTTTTTTGATTTTTGAGGATTTTCCTTTCTCATTCTTAAACCAAAGTCTACATTTTGTGAAACTGTTAACCATTCGAACAGTGCGCCTTGCTGGAAAACCATTCCGCGTTCAACGCCTGGCCCATTAATATCTTTTTCATCCAAGCTTATTGTGCCACTCGTGGGATTTAAAAAGCCAGCTATTATATTAAGTAAAGTTGTCTTGCCACAGCCTGACGGTCCTAAAACGGTAAGTAATTCACCCTTTTTTAGAGTAAAGCTAACATCCTTCAGGGCGTGTACAGTGTCACCAAAGAGCATGTTTAGATTTTTAGATACTAAATCACTCATTTTCAATATCTCATGAAAACATAATAGGCGCTTTTAAGAAATAAGCGCCTATTACAAAACAATTTAAAAACTAAATATATTAGTCTGGTAGAAAAGATGTGTTTATTGTCTTTGAGTAATCACTAAGTGCAGGATTTTCGCTTGTAGCAAACATATTTCCCATGAATGCAAGCATTCCCTCTACTTTTCCGCCAGAGGTGAACCAAGTTGCCTTTTGTTCAGCTGGAGAAGGAAACTTGAAGCCAGCCATTTGGTTTTTTGTCTTTTCAACAGTCATCCCAGCATCTTTTGCTATTACGTTCATATCAGATTTCCCAGCAGCGTATGTTGCGTTAGCTTCTGCTGTGACTTCAAGAAAAGATCGTAAAAGCTCTGGATTTTCTTTAATGAATTTGTCTGTAGCTGAGGTTATATCAAAACTTGTTATACC
>CACAFI010000063.1 GCA_902531755.1 uncultured Alphaproteobacteria bacterium | reverse complement strand
TTGGTCTTTTAGCATCATATTTTGTAATGCAGACAATAACCGGTTTACTAGCTTTTTACATAACACGTAAATTTTTTTCTAGTACTGAAGCCGAAGCAATTATTTGGGGTCTCTCTGTTGCCCTATCAAATCACGTGTTGATTATATTGCCTCTTTCACAGATTTTTTTTGATGACAGTGTATCACTCCATGTTTCCGGCATAATCGTAATGGACTCTGTAATACTTATATCTATCGTGACACTAGGCCTTGAATATGTAAGTAAAATTAAAGTTGATTTACGAAAATATTCTAAAGATTTATTAAAAAACCCTCTAGTAATAGCGGTACTGATATCTGTTATTGTAAAAACTTCAGGAATAAATTTAAATCATAGTATTGCTGAGAATGTTACATCTAAGCTTGCCCAGACTACAATGCCGATAGGTTTGATATCAATGGGAATAATTTTATCCCATTATTTAAACAGAGTAGTAACAAGCCTCACTGTTACTATTTCTTTTCTTAAGTTGCTTTTTGCGCCTTTAGCACTGTTGCTAATAACCGGTTTTTCCTACCAATTTAACTATCCAAACGAGTTTCTTGGAACATTTTTAGTATCACTTGGCCCGTGCGGAGCATTTTCTTTAGCTCTTTGTGCAGCGTATGATGTAAATCCCAGCGAAATAGTTAGGGCAATTTTTGTAACCACTGTTATTTCTTTTTTTGTTTTAACCCTGTTTATAGGAATTATTTTAGACACAATATAGAAGTTATTTTAACAACATATAAGTACTTAAATTAAAGTCTTTTACCTACACCTTTATGAAATACCTTGGAATTATGGGATATAGGTACTATATAGTGCCTCATATAATTTCAGTTGCACTATGCAACCAACATAAGAAGCATATTTGCGAGTTTAAAGGGGCGCAACATGTCTTTCAGACCTATAAAAGAAAAAAAATTAGCTCAACCCTTCACCGAAGGAGCAGGAGTAAGTCTTTTTAGAGCATTTGGATTTAGTGACCCAGATGAATGCGATCCTTTTCTTATGCTAGACGATTTTAGAAATGATGATCCTGAAAAATTTAAGGCTGGATTTCCATGGCATCCTCATAGAGGAATAGAGACGATTACGTATGTACTTGATGGCACTGTTGAACACCAAGACAGTCTTGGAAATAAGGGTAGCTTGATTGGTGGAGATGTACAGTGGATGACAGCTGGGTCAGGTATATTGCATCAGGAAATGCCACTGGGTAACAAAAAAGGCCAAATGCATGGGTTTCAACTTTGGGCTAACCTACCCTCTTCTCAAAAAATGGTAGCTCCTCGTTATCAAGACGTTAGTGGTTCAGATATTCCACTAATCGAGGATGATGATGGCTCAAAAATAAAAATAATTGTTGGCGATTATAAGGGCATTAAAGGACCAGTGGATGGCATTGCAGCAGAACCACAATACTTTGATATTTACATTCCTCCTTTTACAAAAAAAGAAATCAATATCGATGCATACAGAAATTGCTTTGCATATGTTTTTAAGGGAAGTGCTGACTTTGCATATTCTTCTAAACCTATAGGTGTAAGAGTAGAAAAAGAATTAAAAGGTGAAGAGTTGAATATTAGGGATTTATCAGGAAACAGAACACTAATTCGGTTTGATACAGGTGACTCGGTCTCTTTAATATCCGGAAAAGATGGCGTTCGGTTTCTATTAATATCAGGAAGACCAATTAAAGAACCAGTAGCTTGGCATGGCCCTATCGTGATGAACACGCAGGCAGAGTTAGCAAAAGCCTTCAGCGAACTACAAAATGGGACTTTTATTAAACCTTTACATTGATATTATAAATTACTGTTTTTAAATAATATTAATCATTAGGCTAAACTGATAAATAGCTTTTAATTATTTGATCATTTAGCTGATAGTATTTACCGTTCCATGCCACCTTTCCTTTGACTAAAAAATAAAAATAATCAGCAACTTTGGAAAGTTTTTCCAAGGATTTATCTACTATAATTATTGATAAGCCTGACATCTTTATAGTTGCCAGTACATTCCAAATCTCTTTTTGTATTAAAGGTGACAGCCCCTCAGTTGCCTCATCCAAAATCAACAACTTTGGGTTGGTCATTAGTGCTCGCCCAATTGATAACATTTGCTGCTCACCTCCAGACAATGAACTGCTTAATTGATATTTTCTATCTAAAAGTCTTGGGAACAAATCATAGATTTTTTTTTGGTCCCATTCTCCCTTTCTGGCGCTTACTAACAAATTTTCATGAACAGTAAGGTTTGAAAATATTCTTCTTCCTTCTGGCACCAGACCAATGCCGAGCTTCGCTATTTGAAAGTCAATCAAATTATGTATGTTGACTGAATTAAATTTTATTAGCCCACTTTTTTCTTTAATAATTCCACACACACAATGAATAAGTGTGGTCTTCCCCATACCATTTCTTCCCATCAAAGCAATTACAGATCCTTCATTAACTATAAAATCCACTTCAGAAAGAGCACTGCTTCCATTGTAAAAAGCGCTAAGTTTTTTTGCTTCAAGTAAACTCATAAATCGTCTCCCAAATAAGCATTTTGAACTAACTTACTTCTCCTAATCTTTTCTACACTGCCGCTTTCAATAATTTCTCCTTCGTTAAGAACAGAGATTTTGTCTGCTAACGCAAACACTGCTCGCATATCATGCTCTATAAGTAATATTGGTATATTTTTTTTTATGCTTAAAAGTAATTGAATTAGCTTCGAGCTTTCTGCCTGATCAAGGCCTGCAAAAGGTTCATCTAATAATAATGTTTTTGGACCCATTGCAAGTGCCATTGCTAACTCTAATTTTCTTTTATCTCCGTGACTTAGGTTTGACGCAATTTTTTTTTCTATGGATTCTAAAGATAATTGATTTAAAATTTGATAAACAAAATTAGATTCTGAAAAGTTACTTTGAAATTTTCTAAACAGCATCTTAAGAATATTTCTTTTCTGTTTTACCGCTAATAAAACATTTTCAAATACTGTCATAGACCCAATGATTGAAGATACTTGGAAACTTCTGATGCACCCAAGATGAACTCTCGCAATTTCACTTAAGTGGTCGACTTTTCTATCTAGAAGCATTATCACGCCTTCGTCTGGTTTCAGTTCTCCAGATATCATTTTTATTAAAGTGGTTTTCCCTGCCCCATTCGGACCAATGAGAGCATGCAATTGATTTGATATCACTGCTAGATTAATATTTTTTGCAACAATTATGCTTCCAAAACACTTGTTGACACCAGTTAGCTTTAAAATCTCTTTTTTTCTTGCCATTGACCTAATCTTTTATAAATAAACCTGAAACACCCTTCGGAAAATAAAGAACTATTAATACTAAAATTAAGCCCAGCCAAAATTGCCAGTTTTCTGTTACCTCGCCGATGAATTGCTCTAACAATATAAATACTATAGCTCCTAGCAAAGGCCCAAATAGTCTGGCACTTCCTCCAAGTATAACCAGAACAATTAGTTCTCCAGAAGTTTGCCAACTAAGTGATGTTGGACTCACGAATCTATTGAGATCCACATACAGTGCTCCAGCCAAACCTGTTATAGCGCCAGATATAACAAAAGCTGTTAATTTAAGCGAGTATGGATTGAGTCCTAAAGAAATCATTTTTTTTTCATTTTCTTTGCAAGCTTTTAAAAAATTTCCAAAATTTGAATTTATAACCCAATGCAAAATAAACCCAACTACACATAGCCATGTGAAACAAATAATAAAAAAGTTTAAAGGAAGCATTGTGTTTATTGAAAAAAGATCATTTCTAACATAGGTGGACAATCCATCTTCGCCACCATACTTTGTCCATCCTACTGAAAAATAGTAAGTCATTTGTGCAAAGGCTAAAGTAATCATAATAAAATATACAC
>CACAFI010000062.1 GCA_902531755.1 uncultured Alphaproteobacteria bacterium | reverse complement strand
GGGAGAAGTTGCCTGGGGTGGTAGGATTCGAACCTACGGTACACGGGATCAAAATCCGTAGATATTTCTATCATGAATTATCAGTTTTCTCATAAGCCTTTAAAATAGTTCTTATCTTTCTTATGCTTCTTATCCGTTATCACGAAAATCACGAAAAGTGTTGTCAAAAATATGTGACCAACATCCATTTCTCTAAAAATGTCAGGATTTTTGACCCACGTCCTTCCTTGGTAAGAGAGAGACCAAGAATTCAAATTTTCATTAAATTATCAAATTGATAAGCAACTAAATGCGTAGAAATCACACCAAAAAGTTCACTTTTTTTAAAACCAAAGCTTTCTAAAATACTTATTCCTGTAAGGGCACTATTGAAACCACCAGAGCTCCGTCGTAATATCCGAGATACCTGAAATAATATAGGCAAAAAATAAAGCTTACGGAATTTGAGGGGTCTAGGATAGTGAATGACATCGAAATAATTGAACACATCTGGATTGAGATGTCAGATGGTATCCGCCTCTCCGCAAAAGTTTGGCTCCCTGAAAATTCAGAAAATCAACCGGTCCCAGCCATATTAGAATTTATTCCATACCGCAAACGAGATGCTTATGCTTTAAGAGACCATCAGAATCATGCATGGATGGCAGCACAAGGGTATGCTTGTATTCGGCCTGACATGCGTGGCCATGGAGACTCAGAAGGTATCATGTTTGACGAATATTCGCCTCGAGAACAACAAGACGCAGTTGAAGTAATTGATTGGATTGCCAATCAAAAATGGTGTTCAGGCAATGTAGGTATGATGGGTCTATCCTGGGGCGGTATAGCAAGCATGCAGGCAGCAATCAAACAGCCCCAAGCGTTAAAGGCGATCATACCTGTTGGAGCATCTGTGGACCGATACTATGACGATGGAGGTTATCTAATTGGTGGATATCCTGGTCAAGGACTTGGTTGGGGTGGAGTGATGTTTGGCTATTGTATTCGCCCACCTGACCCAGCGGTTGTTGGTGATTCATGGCGTAATATGTGGTTTGAACGACTCAAGAAAACACCCATGTTTGCAGAAAAATGGCTCACACATCAGATACGGGATGAAACCTGGAAACAGGGATCAATTAGTGAGGACTTCGATAAGATCAAAGTGCCTGTTCTAGGCGTCAGCGGTTGGAATGACTGTTGGCCAAATACAATACTAAGACTACTTGAAAATCTCGACGCGCCCTGCCGCATGGTATCTGGAGCTTGGGCACACGTGTTTCCTAATCTTGGTGGTCCTGGACCAATGATTGGGTTTCTACAGCTTTCGTTAGATTGGTGGGATCACTGGTTGAAGGGTATTAATAACGGTGTAATGGATAAGCCTGCTTTAATTGCTTTTCTGCAGGACAGCCATGACCCTGACCCTAATCCTAGTAGGCGTCCTGGTCGTTGGATTGTTGAAAGAGCTTGGCCAACTAAAAATGTCTCTGCTAAGCGGTTATTTCTGAGTCCAGGAATCTTATCAGAAGACGAATATAAAACTACTGGATCAGTAGATATTTTTTCGCCAGTAAGCCTCGGGATTAAAACGGGCGAATATATGCCGATTTCTGGCCCTGCAGAACTTCCCCAAGATCAGAGAAGTGACGACGCGCATTCAGTTTGTTTTGACCATGATCCGCTAACGAAACCACTCGATCTTTTAGGAACTACCAAGGTGTACTTACGTCTTTCTAGTGATTGTACTTGTGGTATGGTTGCTGCCCGTTTATGCGACGTAGCACCAGATGGAGCCTCGACACTGATTAGCTATGGAATACTTAATCTAAAGCAACGTAATGGACGTGAGGTTATGACCAAAATTACTCCTTGGGAAAGTTTGAACGTGGTTATTCAGCTCAACGACACCGGATGGTCATTAAAGCCAAATCACAAATTAAGACTTGCATTGTCTAGCCAACTTTGGCCGATGGCATGGCCTGTAGCCGAGCGTGCAACTCTGACTCTTGATCTGGCTAATTGTTATCTGGATTTACCAATCAGGACCGCTAATGCTAGTGATGAAATTGAAAACCCTTTCGGGCCACCTGTAGCCGCAGATCAGCTTGCTCATGAAACTATACTTCCAGCTAAAGCAACACGTCATGTTCATAACAATATTGAAAGGGGTGAAATTGTTTATATAGTAAAAATTGATGGTGGAAAAACAAAATTTGAAGCCATCGATTTAACCTACGGATCCAACAGCTCACAGAAATATACTATAGTTGAAGGTGACCCACTTTCCGCGTGTATTGAATATCAATCAGGCTTTAGCTTTCAACGCGGTGACTGGGACGTAAAGACTGAGAGTGAATTAATAGCAACATGTGATGCATCGGACTTTATTCTTAAGGGTCGTATTCTCGGTTTTGAGAATAGCCAACAAGTTTTTAAACGCGAGTGGGATGTGAAAATACCAAGACTAATTTTCTAATCATAAACTAAACCTTTAAAATAGTTCTTATCTTAATTATGCTCTTATGCGTTATAAGGAAAATTACAAAAACTGTTGTCAAAAGTGTTGTCAAAAAATATCTTTTTAATAGAAACGATAAATTAAACATTGCTTTCAATGGAGAAAAAGTTTGGCTGATCTACCTAATGTAAATATCGAAGAAATAGAAAAATTCAAAAAGATCGCAGGAACTTCAAAAGACTCTTCAATCATCATGTTGAATCTTAATGAATACAGCGCAGAAGCTGAGTTTCCTAATGGAAAGCTTTACAGAGACTATATGGAAGTCTTGAATATTCTTGTAACCGAGGTAGGTGGTAAAATTTTATGGCAAACAGAGGCGTCAGCTACACTTATTGGAAATCAAAAAATTCATGAAGCTTTGGGCATCTGGTATCCTAGTCATCAGGCTTTTTTGGATTTAATGACAGCACCATCCTCTGAGAAAAATATGAAATTGAGAAGTTTGGCAGTCAAAAAGGCTGACTTACACAAATGTAGTGATTATACAACGTAGTAATTAGAAAAATCACGGAGACTGTTGCCAAAGATGTAGTCAGAATTACTGTTTTTTTCTAGAGGTACGTCTGAAGTTTTGTTTGCTTCTTTTCTTTTTCTTTCGATCACTTTTCATTTGAATACCTTGTTCTTCGCCAAAACTTTCTACCTCCTCTATAGGAGGTAGTTTCCCCTTAAAATTTTGTATTAATGCTAAGGCTATATCTTCATTAGAAAATTTAGCTAATAGCTCATTCGCTAACTTAAGTTCGCTTGAACCTTTTTTTTGGCTTCTTGAAAGGTAGTTTATGATCTTCTCATTATCTTTAAGTTCTATTTCTTCTTGAGACAGAAACTTGTTTATAACTGGCTTTACCTTGGCCGAATGGATTAATTTCTCATATCTTCTCTTTTCCCCATACGAACAAAACAGAATGCTACGACCCTTATTTCCAGCTCTTCCGGTTCGTCCACTTCTATGTATTAAGGTTTCTGAATTATGAGGGAGCTCGGCATGTATCACTATATCCAGATTAACTAAATCAATCCCTCTTGCAGCTACGTCCGTTGCGACGCATATCTTACATCTGCCATTTTTTATGGATTGTAATGCCTTGAACCTCTCTGATTGATTTAATGCACCGGATAAAGAGACAACAGAAAAACCTCTATTTAATAATCGAGAAGAAATATGTGTTACAGCATTCCTAGTAGCACAAAAAACTATAATAGTCTTGTCATCGTGAAATCGGAGAAAATTGAATATCGCATTTTCTATGTCATGTTTTTTAATTAAATATGTTTCATAAGAAATATCAGTGTGGGCTTTGCCAAGGCTAGTAGCTTCAATTCTGATTGCGTTTTTTTGATACTTTGATGCTAATGACAATATTTTTTTCGGTATAGTTGCTGAAAACATAAGCACCCTCTTATTTGTGGGGCTTTGATTTACAATTATGTCTAAGTCTTGTTTAAAGCCTAGGTCAAGCATC
>CACAFI010000061.1 GCA_902531755.1 uncultured Alphaproteobacteria bacterium | reverse complement strand
CGCGAGCACGACGAAGTCCCTGGAGATATACTTTTATAAAAGAGCATCAGGCTGAAATCGAAGAAATGAAAAAAGAAACGGACCAGGTATTTGTTCTTTTGTTAGCAGGGACGGATGGAGTAGCACTGCTTGCCTATGAGCAACTAAAAAAGTTATTAGATGAGCAATTTGAAGATAACGAATGGCTGTCTGTTTCTAGGAAATTCAATCAATACTACAGAGTTGATGGACACGATGGGAAAAAGAAACTCAACGTACCCAAGAATAGTTTTCCGTCAGACATAGTGGCGTATATAAAAAGCAAGTTATAGCTCACCTTTCACGACTACCCTCTTTATCTCTTTATTTTCTACTATGGCGTCTACTATGAGATCTATAGGTTGCGGTCCCCATGAGTGTTGAAACGTTTTGGGCATTTTTTTCCCAAAGTGTATCTCGTAAAGATCTATCCATTCAAAGTAATTAAGTCCCTTTGAGAGGGCTTCATCTATTTCTTTTTTACTTAATGGCATATTAGTTTCTTAAAGTTCAGCAGCGTTTAACTGATCAATATTTTGCTTCATTTTTTTAATATCTTTTTTCAGTTTCTTTATAATTTTTTCAAAACTATCAAAGACGATATCGTGTGTTGAATATCCCCCATGTTCAGGTATCAGTAATTCGTTGTCTTCCATCTTAGCCATTTCTAATTTCTCCTGAAAATATCTAATAGCTTTTTTGGTATATTTGATTTGATCCTTTAAATAGTGCTGTTGTTTTATGTATGTAACCAAAGTGTCGACCTATTCTATTTATTTTTTTAAAAATGAAATCTCATTTAAAAGAGATATTTTATACATATAATACACACTAAACCTACAATAGCTCTACACGAAATCTACAGATATCCTTCCCCTTTTTTGAGTTCTTTGTCTTTCACAATCTGAAAGAATTTGAGAGCTAAAAGGCATTTCTTATACGTATCAATCTCTGTACTTTTCAGTGCCTCTTCTAAGGTGTCTTGCGCCAATGCTATAAGGGATTTCTGACGATAGAGTACATTGGCATATATCTCGAAATTTGCCATACGCATAACGTCATAAAACGCATCATTACTTTTCCACCGCGATATTGTTTCTTCACGCACATCAAGCTTTTTAGCGATATCTTTTGGTTTATGTCCTGCTCCTAGGAGATGGGCTGCGATCAATTGCGTTTCATTGAGTTTTTTTGACATCTTACTTCTTAATTTTGGGCTTACCAAAGCCTCTTTTTTTCTTCTTCTCCTCGATAAATGCCAATACCTCCTTACGTGAAAAAAAAGTATGTTCTACAAGTTTGTAAGGGGGTGGAAACTTTCCTGAATTCACCCAGCGATAAATGGTGGATTCACTAACATTGGCGATACGTGCAGCTTCTTTTTTGGATATATTATCTGAACAGGTCATAGTGGTCTTTCTTACGTTGGCCCCATTTTTGGAGCTATGCGCAAGGCAGATGCCTAGCCAGATACGAACCCGTTGGTTCTGTTTATACTCTACACCAAACCTGATCTTTTTTCAAGGTTGGTGATAGGGTTTTTACTTAAAAAATCAGCCCAATTTTGCATTAACGTACGACGTTTCTCAAAGAGGGATGAGCGCTGATAAGGCGCTTGGGTATCATTGTATATTTTATGCGCCAAACTTAGTTCTGCCACCTCAAAAGCATCCGTTACTTTCTCTGCTGCCCAGGTACGAAAACTCGCTCGAAACCCATGTACTGTTGTTTCGTAGTTTTCAAAAGAGCGTTTTAAAAAGACAAGAGCGGCATTATCAGAAAGCGGTTTATCAGGATCACGCCCATGAAACACAAAAGGGTAATTATGCTGGCGGCGTAGCGTCTCAATGAGGGCTACCGCTTGATCTGATAAGGGTACAGAGTGGGGTAGACGGTTTTTCATACGTTGCCAGGGAACCTCCCAGCGCTTTCCCTCAAGATCAAACTCCTCGACACGTGCCAAACGCGCCTCTGAAGGGCGGACAACGGTGAGCATATTGAATTGAAGAAGTTTTGCCACCATCCAGGAATGGCGATGGAGAGGGGCATAGAGTTTTGGCATATGCGAGAAGGGGAGGGAACGGAGGTGTTTCACTTTGTGATGGTTAGGAAGGCGACTAAAATGCCGCTCGAGATGATCGCGCCAGAGTGCAGGGTTATTGCCCTTAAAATACTCATTTACAATGGCGTAGCCAAAGACGATCTTGATACGCCCTTGCAGTTTTTTAGCGGTATCGCGTTTTGATGACCACAGGGGAACCAGTACCCCAAGTATATCTTGGGTGGTTAAATCAGCGAGAGGTTTCTGATCCAATAGAGGATAGGCAAGACGCCTTAAGGAAGAGCGCCAATCGTGCGCATGCTTTTTATTTGTCCAATTCAGCTCATGTTGGGCAATACACTTCTCTGCCACATGCGAAAAACGAAGGGTTGCGTGGCGGCGTTGACGTTCTTCACGGCGGTGTTTTTGTTCTAAAGGGTCTTTCCCTTCCACTAATAATTGGCGCTGTTCAAAATGGATGTGCCGCGCTTTGATGAGGGGTATTTCTGGGTAGGTGCCCAGTGCCATAACGCGGGCGCGTTTGTTGATCATATAGCGATGTTCCCAGCGTCCTTTATTAGGGGCGGTTTTGGTAAGGCAGAGACCTTGCCCATCTGAGATTTTTTTGCCAATGGGGAGTGTTTTTATTTTTGTGAGCGTCAGTTTCATGGGTCTCTCTCCTTTCTCGTTCCACCCACAAATTTACCCACAAATGGGATGGAATAGGCTGACATAGAGTGAAAGGGAATAGGAGAGGCGAATCAACCAAAACTATAGTGTGCACTGGTGTTTGACACGTGGTGACATGAAATAGTTGTATCTACTGGCGGACAGGATGGGATTCGAACCCACGGAGGAGTTTCCCCCTCACTCCCTTAGCAGGGGAGCGCCTTAAACCACTCGGCCACCTGTCCGCGTTAAGGGTTACAACGCTATTTGTTTCTATTCAAGGATAAAAAGTTTTATTCTAATATTTAATTTTTATTTGTAGCGTTTGCTATAACAGCGCGTTATCAATATATGGATGTACAAAATTCTATCGTTTTCATTTGTTTTTCTGGCTTTAGATCAACTGTCTAAATGGCTTGTAGTTTTTTACTTTGGACTACAAAAAAAGATTTACCTAAATCTTAACAACCAGTTTATAAATTTTTACATGGCTTGGAATAAGGGTATAAATTTTGGCCTTTTCGAAGGCAACAGTGTTGTCCAGGCTTATATTCTGTCAGCGATTTCGATTTTAATTTCGGTTGTATTTGTTATTTGGCTTAAAAATTCGGCAGTTTTTTTGATCCAAATACTAGCTGCTTTAGTTATCGGCGGTGCCTTGGGTAATGCAATCGATCGACTTTTATACGGAGCTGTTGCCGATTTCATAAATATTACCTGCTGTGGACTGAGAAACCCTTATTCCTTCAATTTAGCCGATGTATTCATTTTTATTGGGCTCATAGGGTTACTAATTTTTAAGTTCGATGAAAAACAAAACTAGTTCGGTTGCCAAATCTTCTTTGATATACTAATAATAGTATGCTATTTTTAATGCATACTAAATATTGTGGGTAAAAACATATGAACCTAGAGAACCTTGGGTTGTGTTCAGAAAATTTAGATCCAAGTCGAATAAGGCAACTCGATTTACATACTAGTAACCAAATTGCAGCTGGTGAAGTAATTGAAAGGCCCAGTTCGGCTTTAAAGGAGTTAGTTGAAAACTCAATAGACGCAGGCGCAAACTCAATAGACATAGTCTACGCAAATGGTGGAAAATCATTTTTAAGTGTTAAAGACAATGGTCATGGAATAAATAAGGATGACTTGTCACTGGCCTTGTCAAGGCACGCAACCTCCAAAATAAACGCTATCAGTGATCTAGCTAATATTAACAGTCTTGGGTTCAGGGGTGAGGCTCTTGCTTCTATCGGTTCAGTTTCTGAATTAACAGTTAAATCAAAGTTTATAGCGGATGATGAAACATTTGAGATTTCCAGTAGTTATGGTCAAATAAAAGCGGTTAAACCTTCTCAGTTTCTTGAAGGTACTCTTGTAGAGATCAAAAATCTATTTCAATCTATCCCTGCCAGATTAAAGTTTTTGAAAACAGACAGAGCGGAAGGAATGTCCATTCTAGAGGTTGTGAAGAAACTATCGTTATCAAACCCAGAGATAAGTTTTAGGCTCTATGAACTTAAAAAAGAAGGAAGCCCAAGAGAAATTCTGCGACTGGATAGTTGCTCAGGCTCTAACGGCCTTAGTACAAGAATTAGGAGCGTTATGAAAAATGCATTTATCGAAAACGCCCACAAAGTAGAATATCAAAGTGAGAACATAAAAATCACTGGCTATATCAGTTCTCCCACTTTTATTTCTGGCAACGCTAATAATTGCTATTTTTTTGTGAATGGGCGGTTTGTAAGAGACCGGTCCTTGCTTAGCTTTACTAGAAGGGCATATGGGGATTTATTAGAAAAAGCTGGATTCCCCTATGCTATAATTTTTTTAAATGTCCCGAGTCAGGAAATAGATGTAAATGTCCATCCTTCGAAAATGGAAATTAAGTTCAAAAAACTAGATCTTATTAGACAGAATCTAAAGTCAGCGGTACACGCAAGCATGGATATAGGAAGGTTTAATGCAAGAAGCCATTTAAGCAAGCAGGCCTACTCTTTTTTCAGAAAAATTCCAAGCCTTAATGATAATAAAAATGCTGATTTTTCAAGTAACGAAACTCATAGCCTAGACCTTAAAGTGGATGTAAATACAGCTATGAAAACTGACCTAGAAAATCAGATCACACATGAGAATAAAGAG
>CACAFI010000060.1 GCA_902531755.1 uncultured Alphaproteobacteria bacterium | reverse complement strand
TTAAAAAACGAAAAGACACTAATTAAATAATTCTATGTAAAAAATTTGGAGATTAATAGATGGCACAGCTCAAAATAAATGGGAAAAGTTATTTCGTCGACAGTCAGGAAGATACGCCGTTATTATGGGTTTTGCGAGAGGATTTAAAGTTGACGGGCACAAAATTTGGGTGTGGCGGAGGATATTGTGGTGCTTGTACTGTACACATAAATGGTGAGGCAATGAGAAGCTGTAGAATTAGAGTTGGAGACGTGGAGAATGCTATCATTACCACTATCGAAGGTCTTGATCCTGCTTCTGATCATCCTGTTCAACAGGCGTGGATTGACCTTCAAGTTCCGCAGTGCGGCTATTGTCAATCCGGTCAAATAATGCAAGCTGCTGCGTTATTAGCAGAAAACAATAATCCTTCTGAAGAAGACATAGAAATTACCATGAGGGGGAATTTGTGTAGATGCATGACCTATCAGAGAATTAAAGACGCAATAAAAAAAGCAGGGAAGTCAATGAGAGAGAGGAATGTCTAATGAATAAGCTTAAAACCACTCGCCGTTCATTTCTGATTAGTTCTGGTGCAGGACTAACTTCATTGGCGTTTGCTGATAGCGCACTTTCAGTAGGAAAGGAAGCTGTTGACCTTTTAAATCCAGCAAGCCCACTAGTACTCCCACCAAATTTTTCTCCATCTGTTTGGTTCACAATGGAGTCTAACGGAAGAACAACTGTCCACATATTTAGAATGGAAATGGGACAACATGTAGGTACTTCTCTGGCGCAAATAGTTGCCGAAGAGCTTGGGCTTAGATGGAACGATGTTACAATTGATTACCCTCAAATGGATCATACAACGATGGCTACCTATGGGCTACAACTGACAGGTGGCAGCTACAGCATTTATGAAGAATTTGATAAACTTTCACGAATAGCAGCGTCTGCTAGGGAGATCATTTTAGAGTCTGGAGCTGATCTATTGGGAGCAGATCTAGCCGACTGCATTGTTGAAGATAGTATGGTTAAAGATACGCTAATGGGAGAACAAATTTCATTTTCAGAGATATTATCTGAAACCATTATAGATTATCAGGTAGATGAAAAAGATCTCGCGGGTGTAAAGCTTAAAAAGAAAGAAGATTATAAAATTATAGGCAAGTCAGTTTCTGCATTGGATATTCCTGAAAAAGTAAATGGATCTGCCAGATTTGCAATAGATGCCCATGTGCCAAATATGGTTTACGCTAAGATTATTACTCCTCCTCGTAGATTTGGAGCAAAAATTGTAAACTTTGATGACTCAAAGGCAAAGCAAATTAAGGGGTATATTAAAACAATACCCTTCAATTTCCCCGACGAAGCTTTGGTATTTGGTGGCTTAACTCACGTTCCAGTGGTTATAGCGTCTGATTACCCTTCAGCGATGAGAGCAGCAAAACTTATAGACGTATCCTGGGATGTATCAAGCTGCTCAAATATGTCCTCCAAAGATATAGAGGAGGATGCTCAAAAAATAATTAGTGACGAGGGCAATGGAAAAGTTTTTTGGAAGATTGGTGATTACAACAGATGCAAAAGCAATGAAAACTGTAGGGAAATTGAAAGAGAGTATAAAACATCTATGGTCGCTCATGTTGCCCTTGAACCAATGGCAGCATTAGCCAATTTTGTTGATGGAAACTTGCATATATACGCTGGGCATCAAGTAGGAACTCTTTTGCCAATGTTTATGGCAAACTATACAGGCATTAAAGCTGAAAATATCATATATCACCCTCACCTTATCGGAGGATCATTTGGTAAAAAGGTTGAATTTGGGCTTCCTGCCTTAGCTTCGTTAGCCTGTTTATCAATTGAGAAACCTGTTAAGTTAATTTTTACTAGAGAGGATGACATGGCCTTTGCGCATCCTAGGACACCTACTTTGCAGAAAATGAAAGCAATAATCAATAAAAAGGAATGTATTGGCTTAAAGCATGAAGTTGCTTCTGCCACTATGCAATTTGATACTATGTTTCCTCCTGCGTTGATCAATCCAGTGATAGATGGAAAGCAAATAAAGGATAAGCATAAGATAGAGGAGTACACCGTAACTGGATCTGACAATTGGTATGATATTGAAAACCAAACTGTTAACTATTTTAGACAGCACGAAGTTGAAAAAGCGGTACCAGTAAGAAATGTTAGAAGTGTGGCTAATAATTATACAGTTTTCGCAAATGAGACATTTGTTGATGAGATATCATCTGAATTAAATCAAGATCCCTTATCTTTCAGGCTTTCATACTTACAAGGAAATGGGCTAAATAGTGGTGCAAGTAAAAACGATTACGCTCCAGCATCATTTGGAGGAGGAAAAAGACTATCAAATGTATTGCGAATAGCGAGCGGATTGGCTAACTACGGTAATACAAATTTGCCCAAGCACACTGGACTTGGGGTTGCAGTTACAGGAGCGGAGGTGAGGAGAAACCCATGCTTTCTTGCTTTGATTGCAAGGGTAGCTGTTGATAAGAATTCGGCAGCAATAGATATCCAAAAATTAACTTGTGTAATTGATGCTGGCATTGCAATCAACCCCGACGGTATTAGGGCTCAAGTGGAGGGAAGTTTGCTCTGGGGTCTATCTGCGACAATGATGGAAAAAATGACTTTAGAAAATGGTGCAATAGTAGAAAGAAATTTTGATACGTATAAGTGGCAGAATATTACAAAAATCCCAGAAATGGAAATTCATATAGTTGAAAATGGAATTTATCCAAGTGGTGTAGGAGAACCAGCAACCTGTGTAGTTGCACCTGCCGTTGGGAATGCGATATTTAACGCTACCGGGGTTAGATTGCGGTCATTACCTTTCTCAAGAGAGGAACTTTTTGAGGGATTAGAAAAGCAGGCTTAATTTTATTAAATAAATCTATCAATAAAATTTAGGAATAATGGAGACGATGATGCAACCCTGGCTAAACAACCCTGTTTTTAGAGAAAATTCAACAGAAGGGTCTTCAAATTCTACTGTTTCTAAAGATAAAAGTAATGAGGAAGAGATAGATTCTTTGAAGCAGCAAATTGATGAATTAAGAGATATAATTACAAAGAAAAGCTAATAATAATTATCTATATATTCTGTAAAGCTCACCTTTTTTCTCGTCAGAGATTATAAGTATACTGCCGTCACTTAGTTGCTCTATATCCCTAACCCTACCAAACCTGTTTTTAAATAACACTCTTTCTCTAAATGGTTTATCGTTTATCAATTCTACTAAATATAGGCTTTTAAACTTGAGAGAAGACACTAACAAATGACCATTAAACTCAGGAAACATTTTTTTATCATAAAATGTCATGCCAGAGGGCGCTATTGAAGGCACCCAATACCATATGGGATCCTCAAAACCCTCTAATGAAGTTATCCCCTGCCCTATTTTTCCTCCCCAATATTCCTCTCCATAGGTAACTATGGGCCATCCATAATTCTTTCCTACCTTTAGCACGTTAATTTCATCGCCGCCCTTTGGGCCGTGTTCATTTATCCAAATTTCATTTGTTTTAGTATTAACTGCCATACCTTGTGGATTCCTGTGACCTTTGCTATATAATTCAGGCGACCAAGAATTGATGCTATTCAAACTTTCTGAAGACCCATTTATCTTGTTTAATCGAATTACCGAGCCTGCATGTGATTTGGAATCTTGAGCTTCGTATCTATTACCTCTATCTCCTATAGACATAAAAATTTCATTGCCTAAAATCGCTAGTCTGCAGCCAAAATGCACACCAGAATCTGAAACATTATTTGCTCTAAAAAGAACTTTCTTTTTTATTAGTTCATTATCCATTAGTTCTCCAACGAGTAAAGAAGTAGAAGATCTGTCAGAAATTTTTGATGAATAACAAATATATATTGTCTTTTTAGATTCTGATTTCTGATCAACAAGAACATCTAATAAACCACCTTGCCTAACATTAAAAACTTTTGGTAAGTTTCTTATTTTTAATTTGGACCCATTCTGTAAATTTACTTTAAAAAGGTTCCCCCCTCTCTCAGTAATTAAAACTTCATTATCACTATAAACTGCTATCCCCCATGGATGAGAAAAGCTTTCCCCAATTTTTTTGAACTTAAAATCTTGAGAAAACGACGAAAATGTTAAAGAAAAGAAAATTAAAAATAAGAAAAAAAATATCGATAAATTGAAACAAATCAGATTTTTAGATGTCATAATTCAGTTTTTCTTTATGCTGTATTTTCAATAAGATCATGGAGATACATATCTACTTTAACTTTTTTATTAACAATTTCATCAAAGCCAATCTTCTGAACATAATCAACAGGTTTTGCAATGATTAATTTTGAAAAGCCATTCTTTAAAGCACTTACTGCATGAACACCAAGTTCAGTTGCCAACACTCTATCCAATGCGGATGGGTTCCCTCCCCTTTGCATATGACCTAAGGTAGTAATTCTTAAGTCTAAATCACCTTTTTTCTTAAGAGCACTAGCCAATGAAGAACCGCCTTTAGAAAAACCTCCTTCGGCAAGAATAATAATGCACCCTTTTTTTCCTCTGTCTAATTGGCTTTTAATCTTTTTAGATAATTTAGTGATATCAACTTTAACTTCAGGTATTATCGTAACCTCAGCTCCTGCACCAATTCCAGCAAGTATTCCCAGCCAGCCACAATCTCTGCCCATCACTTCTACGATATGGGTAACGTTTGACGTCGTTGCAGTATCTCTTATTTTGTCTATTGCGTTCAATGCAGTATTAATAGCAGTATCAAATCCTATAGTAGGTCCTACCAAAGGCATATCTTTATCTATAGTAGCCGGTATAACGACACATTTTGCTTTTGAAATCTTAGATAGAGCAATTGCACCCCTTGTAGACCCTTCACCCCCAATAATCACTAAACCATCAACATCAAGTGCACGGAGATTTTTTTCAGCAACCAGCCTGTACTTTTTATTTATAAATCTTGACGATCTAGAGGTATGTAGAATACTTCCTCCTTTTTGAATAATGTTTCCTACTAATCTTCTATCAAAAACAACATAGTCGTTGTCAATTAGCCCTTCATATCCATTTCTAAAACCAATTATATCGATC
>CACAFI010000059.1 GCA_902531755.1 uncultured Alphaproteobacteria bacterium | reverse complement strand
TACATACTGATTTCCATTGGAGTAGATATAGGTCCCTTGCCCATCAAATACATCATTCTTAAACATACCCTCGTATGTTGCCCCGTCTGAGAAGGTATAAGTTCCTTGCCCATTCTTCTTACCATCTTTCCATTCACCTTCATAAGTTGCCCCATTTGGGTAAGTAAGACTGCCTTGTCCGTTGTAACTACCATCTTCCCATTCACCATTCTTGAAATTAACTGTATATTTCGTTTTTCCACTGTCATAATAACCAATCCAAGGACCCTCTTTCTCACCATCCTCGAATTTACCTTTATACTTCACCTGTCCATTATCGTAAAAACCAATCCATGACTTTTGTTTCTTGCCTTTTCTTACAATACCTACATCCTTTCCAGTAACATTGCCGGTAAATGGATAATCGGTAAATTTCTGAAAGTATATACCGTCTTTGTACACTAATTCCCCTGAATCAATCTCTGGACAAAAGAAACCTGAATATTTACAAATCAAATTTTGAGAGTATGCAGTGGATGAAGTTAGACAAAATAGAATAGTAACTAATATAGCAATTTTTTTTCTCATAATTATACCTTCACACGAACTTTATTTTTTCTCTTTTAAATAAAAACCTTACCCATCAAAGTTAGTCATTAATGTTCACAAATATTTCAATTAAATGATCCAATTTAATAATACTATGCATTATAATTTCATAAAACTAGTAAACGATAAACTTTTAATAAAATATATAACAATACAGATCGAGTAGAACTCTCTGTTAATGATTTCTCTTGCTCCGTACCTCCATCTTCCCCCACACTGGTTCATACTCTCTGTTAATTAGTTCTAATCTTTCTTCTCGTTCCCTAAATCTCTTCAGAACAGAAAACACTTTGGTATTTGTCCAAGTAGTTCCCCTACTTGTTTTGATACCCTTATTATTCAATATCTTTGATATCTTTCGATACCCCAGACCTTTTTCTCGAAGAGATTGAATTAGGTCATGGTTCTCTTGTTGTTGTTTAGTGTATTTGTTGTTTTGATAATGAACTAATTTATTAGTTCTGTAGGTGATCGTGAAACAAAGGTAGTTCGTATATTTATTTGTTAAATCGCAAGTTAAATCTATTCCACGGTTACTGATTTAACGAAGAGTTCCAATAAAGATAGTCAAATGATTAACAAAAATTTACGGCAACCCTTTCGAAATTAATTGAATGGTTTCCTACAGAATAAACTGTCGTAAACATAGGTATCATTTGGAAGAGATAAAATTGAAGTTAAAATTGAACCATTTTCTCTTAACATCCAAAGTTCTCTTGATTTACTTTCATCTCCTTCATATGCGCAAGAAAGATCAATTATCTCCACATTAGTATTTTTTAGTTTTTGTATTTTAGAGATCTCACACGATGCGTAATCATTCATGCTTACAAAATCATCTCTTCTATTGTTACTGATTATTGTTACTCCAGCACTTAACATCCCTTGTGATACTTCATCTTCGCACTTTTGCTTCGCAAAACTCCTACCCTCGGCACCATCTTCTTCTATAAGCACCCAAACACCATCGAACTTATCGGCATAGAGAGTTGTTCCTAAACCAGATACACTAATTAACATTAGTGAAAAAATTACAGTCATAAGTTTTATTTGCATAATCTATCCCCCTCTTTCGTTATGGTAATTTACTGATACTTTAAAATCCAGAAAATATTATATGGGAACTCTTCAATCATTCCACCGTGACGTTTGTGTTTGGTTAGGTGGTAAGTTGTTTTAGACTATTGTGCGATAATTGATCAACTTTGAGTTCATAGTTAATCACTTTCTTATGGCACAAAATTAAATTAATTTTATCTGTCCTTAAATCATTGTAATATATGTATATTAATCCTGCTAAAAGATAATTGCTGCTAATATGAATAACGATACCCTTTTTAAGAAAAAGTTGTCTTTACTTATGACATTAGGGTCAGAATACTCCCTCCCTAGTTTAGAGAAGGAGCAGTATTTGTATAGATTTGACCAAGACCTGCAAATTAGACTTGGACATAATTTTTGGACTGAAAAATGGGAGAACGAATTTCCAACAGATAGAGAAAAAATAATACTTCTTAAAGGAGTAATCTTACTTGAAAAAATATATGAGAAAAATGGGGCAAGAGGACTTATGAGGGGTTCGGCAACGGTTACAACATTAGTTTTTAAACAAGTAGAAGAAAAAAAATTGCTAAACCCAAGATTGTTTGCCTGGATCCTGCTGAATAGGTCCTCAAACTTATATACACCCTTTGGTGGAATGAAATATTCACACATAAAAAATTATGCTGAATATTTAGCATTCATAGAATCTGAAAAATCTCGTGAGTCGAGAACAAGGGAGACAGAAAGAATCCATTCTCTAAATAGGGAACGCAAGGAAGTAGAGAAATTAAAAAAGGCAGAAGATTATAAGATCAGGATAGAATTAACCAAAGACAGAAATAAATTTAAAAATAAGTTAGTAAAAGATTACTTTGCCAAAAATGACAATAAATTTTTAGATGATATTATTTCAAAAAAACTACCCTTTCCTCTCAATTTAACACCAATAGAGGAAGTTAATGCGGTAATTTCTAAAACGACACAATTAAGCAACCGTGAACTCGAAATGTTAATAGCGAGCATTCCACGAAAATCTGCCAGTCATATAAAAGCGTTCAAACAATTATTGGTTGAGCAATTAGATTCTAGACCGCGGTAAAAAGCACCCTCTCGACCAAATTTCTCTGACGGCAGTGGACAGGGTCGAGTAAGAATTAATTTTGTATCTTCTCCCTTATCCACTCCGCACTTCTAGGAAAATAACTAAATCTGCTCAGATGGGGAATACTAAATAAAAAAACTTTTTCTAAATGTACCTCATCTATCTTTATCGCCCCAACGGTTAAAGTGCATATTTTTCGTTGAGGATTAGGTTTAAGTTCAATTTCATCATAGTCTTTCACAATCATTTTATTCTGGAAAAAATCATTTGCTTTTTTTCCGTTACAGATAACAAATCTAGGTCTGACTACTGACAAAATAAATTGGTGAACTTGCCAACACAGTTCCTCATCTATTTTGCGTAAATTGTTATCGTAACTGTCTTCATCTTTTGTTCTTACAAAACTAATATTTGAGGAACACACCGTTTTTAGATCTACAGAGAGACCAGAAAATAATTCTTTTATTCTTCTCTGATGGATATGAAAACCGGGTGGTTGTGGGTTTCCTCGAGCAAACCAAATACCTTCTATAAACTCGTTAAAATTCTCTTCTTTACGGAGCAAGTGGTTTTCTACTGTATCCTCCTCTGAGTTTTCAAATTGATCACTTAAACCACCCGGGTTTGAACCTAAAAAATACCAATCACCTTTTTTCAAGGTGGAGTTCGCTGAATATAAAAGTGACCCAGGGCGCTTGTTCAACCCTGTTTTAATTAATAATTTGTTTATTGATTTTATCTCATCCATGTGGAGACTTTAGCATTTTATATTTTATCATTATATTCAATCTTTATTCTTTAACCTTTCATAAAAAAATCAGCAGGTTTACAAAAAGTAAATTTATTCATTTGTGATTGTTTTGTCTATAAATCGTAATGAGAAATCTGTGAGTTTAGGTTCGTAGGTTCTATTCAACCTTACCTCTCTAATCTTCTTCTTTTTCACTATTGAATGTGCGTGTGCGTTTCTAAACTTCTTACCTCTGGGAGTCTTGTATCCATTTTCATTCAACCAATCTGCAATCTGCTGATAGTTCCAACCCTCCTCCAAATATTTACTGATGGTTTCATAGAGAAACTGTTGGAATTCGGTATAGGGTGCAACCAGTAGATTACTTGCACGAAGTTTGAGATGAAAGATTAGGTATGCATCTATATTATCAGTGGATGACTTACCACTGAACAAGTCTATTCCACAGTAGCATTTGTGCGGTGTAAGGGGGGAAGTTTCAACGCAGATGTCATATTCCACTTTTCCATAACTTACAGACGCCCCCCTTTTTATCTTCCTAGGTATTCACAATACCAATTCTTTCTCTATAAGACAATCACTGAACAAAGAGAGAAAGGAAAGACCTTTGACCAAATTGCAGAGTGGTTAAATAAAAAAGGGTATCTATCTGTTCGAGGAAAGAAGTTCAAAGGTAATCATATTCATTCAATCGTGAAGAAGAAAAGACTGAAGGATGAGAAGTTAGAAAGAGACTATCCAGAGGTGTGGTCTGATTTTAGTTTGGAGGTAGTTGATAAGACTTTGGTTAATATGTTTGAGGGTTTATAATTGAGATTAATTAAGGGATACATGAGATGATATCTTCAATAGACCACATCGTTCTTACAGCAAGTGATTTAGATAAAACTATCGCCTTCTACTGCGATGTTTTAGGAATGACCCTGGAAGACTTTACCCCCTCTGATGGTGGAGAAGTAAGAAAGTCTTTGAAGTTTGGTAACCAGAAAATAAATCTTCACAATGCAAAGTCACCTTTTAAACCGCATGCAAATAACCCCGTTTCAGGTGCAGTAGATATTTGCTTCTTGAGTTCAAAAACTATGGAAGAGTGGAATAATATATTTTCTGAAAACAAGATAGAGATTGAAGACGGACCTGTTCGGAAAACAGGAGCAACCGGTCCCATTATGTCTCTTTATGTACGAGACCCTGATCTAAATTTAATAGAGATTTCTAATAAACTCTAACGAAATCAATGATTTTCTGTACAATCTGTGAGTTGGGTTGAATACGGATACAAGGTGAACCTTAGTTAATAAAGTTGCAAGATTTTTCAATTTTACCATCCAAAACCATTTGGTCATGGAACTCGAACCTATTTACCTCTCTCCATTCACCTGCTTTCTCAAGTAATTTTTTTGCATTTTCCTCAGTATCAAGCATTGCAAAGATTAAAAGAGAATCGGGAGTCAATCGACATAGATAGAATGATTGAAGTCCAGTGCCCTCAAATGTATCCATAAAAGGTTTATATCTTTCTATGTAGTTTTCACAATCATCTTCTGACTTAAAATTAAGAACAACGTTTCTGAAAACACTCATCTCACACCTCGCCTTTGGATTTTTATTAATATTTTATACCCGTTAACTTCGAAGATTATAATAACCCTCTAACTTTCCATCCAGAACCATTGAATCAGTGATTTCAAATTTATTTTCTTGTCTCCAATTATCAGCAAACTCAATAATCTTTTTTCCATTTTCTTCTGTATCAATTGTACAGAAAATTAACAACGAGGTGTCTGATAATCGACATATAAAAAAGTCTTCTAAACCAACCCCCTTTTGAGTGGGTA
>CACAFI010000058.1 GCA_902531755.1 uncultured Alphaproteobacteria bacterium | reverse complement strand
AGGCCAAAGAAGAAGAGAGGGCTTGATTAAATATGGAAAAAAGATTTAACGACCGCAGAAGCTCAAATAATAATAATAATAAGCATTACTTTAGGCGTCAGAAAACTTGCCCATTCTCTGAAAAAGGGGCCATGCCGATTGACTATAAAGACGTGAGAACACTCCAAAAATTTATTTCGGAGAGAGGTAAAATAATTCCATCAAGGATCACCGCAGTTTCAACAAAAAAACAGAGAGAATTAGCAATAGCAATAAAGCGAGCAAGGTTTTTAGGCTTATTGCCATACGCTGTAAAATAGGCTCAAACATGGAAATCATATTACTTCAAAAGATTAATAAACTAGGAAATATGGGTGATACTGTGGAAGTAAAACCAGGATTCGGGAGAAACTTCCTTATACCTACCGGTAAGGCTTTGAGAGCGACTAAGGAAAACAAGGACTTTTTTGAGAATACAAAAGCGAAGTTGCTTGAAGAAAACAACGAAGCAATCAAAAAAGCAGAGAAAACACGGGCAGAAGTAGAAGCTCTGAAACTGGTGATCGTGAGGTCAGCATCTGATACTGGGATTTTGTATGGGTCAGTTACAACAAGAGATATAGAAAACCTCATCGCTGAAAAAGGGGTAACAGTTAGCAGAAAACAGATAGCTTTAGAAAAACCCATAAAAGAGCTTGGAATATTTGATATGAGTGTGATTTTGCATCCCGAAGTTGAAAGCAAGATAAAATTGAAAGTTGTAAGAAGCTTAGGAGACAAGACGTCGAATAACGGTGACCTTGCTAATTTCCCTGATGAAATTAACACTGAGCTTAATGAGAGTCTTCTTGAAGATGGCATTTCGCTTAAAACTGAAGAGAGCGATATCGAGGAAAGCAAGCAAGAGACTGATACTGAAAAAAAATCACCTGAGCAAATTGAAACGGAGTAATTTGCTATCACACGCGAAGCACTATTTCCTACCAGAGTAGGGCTATGCAACTGAAAATTATTACTATAATTAACATAGTAAAGAAAATATTAAATCGTGTATAATCACGTGGGTGAAATTTATGGATAACGTCAAACTTGATCAAACGGTAGATGAAGATAAAGCTTCAACATTTAATCTCGAAGCAGAACAGGCTCTTTTAGGTTTATTATTAGTAAACAATGAAATTTTAGGCGAAATTGAATCTATTGTTAGTGAAGATCACTTCTATGATGGAATAAATAGAAAGATATTTAGCCATATCTCATCAAGAACGAAAAAAGGATTAGTTGTCTCACCAATTACCTTAAAACCTTATTTAGAGTCAGATGAAGATTTTATCGACATAGATGTCCCTTCGTTACTTACCGAATTGTCTGCTATGGCTATCAGTGCCTACGCAGCTAAAGATTATGCTAATGCTTTATTTGATTTGGCTGTCAGAAGAAAATTAGTAGCTGTAGGAAATGAAATAATTGTTGATGCCAGAAAAATAACTGACGATACAGTTCCAGCTCAACTCATAACAAAAGCAGAACAGGCTCTTTATGATGTGGCATATGCTGGTACGCAGTCTAGAAACTTTGAACCCCTTGTAAAGGCAGCAACTGAGGCAATCGAATTAGCTAACAGAGCTTTCGACTCCGATATACAAGGTGTGTCTGGAATACCTTCAGGATTTATTGATATTGATAAAAAGTTAGGGGGGTTACAGAATTCTGATTTAATAATTCTTGCAGGCCGCCCGTCAATGGGTAAAACCGCATTGGCGACAAACATTGCCTACAATGCATCAATCGCAAACTTTAAAAAATATGGCACAGCTGCTAGTGTTGGCTTCTTTTCCCTTGAAATGTCTTCGGCACAGCTCGCAACAAGGATACTCTCTGATATAAGCAAAATTCCTTCAGAACAAATTAGAAAAGGTGAGCTGTCAGAAAATGAATTCAATCAGTTCGTGGACGCGGCTAGATCTCTCGATCAAAGTAAATTTTTTATAGACGATACCCCAGCTCTTTTAATATCAAGTATAGCATCTAAAGCTAGAAGACTAAAAAGAACACATGGCCTTGATTTCTTGATAATAGATTATCTCCAATTAATACGTGCGTCGTCAAACAAAGAAAACAGGGTCAATGAAATTGCTGAAATCACTCAAGGACTAAAGGCAATTGCAAAAGAATTAAATATTCCCGTGTTAGCACTATCTCAACTATCTCGCCAAGTTGAAAATAGAGATGATAAAAGACCTCAACTTGCAGATTTACGTGAAAGTGGTTCTATTGAACAAGACGCCGATGTAGTTTTGTTTATTTTTCGAGAAGAGTATTATAAAGAGAGAGAAAAGCCAGGTGATCAAGATATTGACGCCCTAATAAAGTGGCAAGAGGAAATGGAACAAATACATGGTAAAGCCGAATTAATAATTGGAAAGCAACGGCATGGGCCAGTTGGTACGGTCGATTTAGCGTTTGATGGTCGTTTTACACGATTTGGCAATTTGGCAAAAAACCACCAGGTCAAAAATTGAGGCTTTGAATAATAATTGTCTCCTGAATTACACATCAGTTTTGCTAATCTACAAAGTAATCTTCAATTTTTTCATAAAGTAATAAAAAAAAACACCGAATTATCTGCTGTCGTTAAATCAGATGCTTATGGCTTGGGCATAACAAAAATAGTTCCTGAGATAGAAAAATATGGAGTGAGAAGTTTTTTTACTGCTACTATTTTTGAAGCAATAAAAGTAAGGAAGTGCTCGTTGCATTCCGAAATATTCACTTTAAATGGATTCGATTTTCTAAAAGCTGAACTTTATAAAGAATTTAATATAACTCCAATCATAAATAACAAGCTAGAAGCCGAGAAGTTTATTAAAATTTTCAATCATACTCACAAGGCAGCCATTCAATTAAATACTGGAATGAATCGCTTAGGGTTAAATAAACAAGATCTTTTTGATAACCTTGATTTAATAAAATCACTTCCCTTGACCTTAATTTTATCACATTTAGCTTGTGCAGACGATACATCTAACGAAGAAAACATACTTCAGAAGGATTTATTTATTAAATTATGTAAAAGTCTGCCAAACATACGAAAAAGCATTTCAGCTAGTCATGGAACTTTATTGGGTAACGAGTTTCACTTTGATATGGTTAGACCTGGAATTGGGTTATATGGTGGAATTAAGAATGATGGGTTGAAGCAAGTTATTCAAATTAAGGTGCCGGTGCTACAAAACTTTATCATAGATAAAAACATGAAAATTGGTTATAACTTTACATTTAAAGCAAATAATAAGATGAAAGTTGCTACTCTTGCAATAGGATATGCCGACGGGTTACCAAGAATACTTAGTAACAGAGGTAAATTATTCTATGAAGACGTATCATGCCCCATTATAGGGAGAATTTCTATGGACCTTGTCACAGTAGACATTTCCAATTTGCCTGAAATTCCTAAATACCTCAATGTATTTTCCCCTGAATATCAAGTTGATGATTTTGCAAGAGATTGTGAAACCATAAGTCATGAAGTACTAGTGAATTTGGGTGAAAGAATTGATAGAGTTTACGCTTAATAGGAAAATGTATGAAAATTCTTTTTTATGTTGCACTCGTTGGTAAAACACTTCTAATCTTTCTGACAAAAGTTGGTATTTTTGCCCGATTTACTTGGAAGATACTGTTGCATGCGTTCACTGGACCGTTCTACGCAAAAATCTTTTTAACTCATTTAATAAACATAGGATTTTTGTCTTTACCTGTTATAGGACTGACCGCTGTTTTTACAGGCGCTGCTTTAGCTCTTCAAATTTATTCTGGAGGAACTAGGTTCAATGCTGAAAGTGTGGTCCCTTCAATAGTAGCTATCGGTATTTGTAGAGAACTAGGTCCTGTATTATGCGGTTTGATTATGGCCGGTCGAGTTGCTTCGTCAATATCGGCTGAAATAGGAACAATGAAAGTTACCGAACAGATTGATGCACTGTATACACTAAATACAAACCCATATAACTTTCTTATTATTCCTAGAGTTTTAGCTTGTTTAATTTCCTTACCTCTATTAACACTAACTGGCGATATCCTCGGCATTTTAGGGGGCTTCTTAGTAGGCGTCAGTACTCTTGAATTTAATCCAGCAAATTACCTATTAAATACAGTTAAGTTCCTAGAATTAGCCGATATTATTTCGGGTTTAATTAAAGCCAGCTTCTTCGGCTTAATTATTGGTGTTTTAGGGACATTTAATGGAATTAACACTTCAGTTGGGGCAAAGGGTGTTGGAAAATCAACTATTAATTCTGTTGTTTGGTCTTCAATCTTTGTTCTAGCAGCAAACTATATTTTAACGGAAGCCTTATTTAATAAATGATCAAAAAAACAAAAATTGAAATTAAAAACTTAAATAAACTAATAGGTTCAAAGCAAATTCTAAAGAATATATCGTTTAAATTGGAACCGGAAGAGCACTTAGTAATTATAGGTAGTTCAGGTGCTGGAAAGTCTATGTTAGTAAAGTGTATTCTAGGCCTTGAAGATATAAGCTCCGGTTCAATATTTTTTAATGGCAAACGGATTAGCAGGAGTGTAGATAAACAAAAAGTTCTGAATAAACTAGGAGTTTGTTTCCAGAGTAATGCCTTGTTCGATAGCTATAACACTTGGGAAAATATTGCTTTTAAGAGATTGTACAATGAAATATCTCCAAGTATTTTGAAGCTCAAAAAACTAGCAATTGAAAAACTAGAGGAAGTCGGCCTTCCCTCTAATATAGCTGAACTTTACCCATCTGAGTTATCTGGTGGAATGCAAAAAAGAGTTGGTATAGCAAGATCAATATTCTCTGAACCAGATATTCTTATTTTTGATGAGCCTACCACTGGGCTTGACCCAATAATGTCAAAAAAAATAATCTCTTTAATTGGAAAAATAGTTAATAACTCTAAAAAAACTGCTATTACGATCACACACGATATTAACTTGGCCATGTTCCTTGCTTCAAAGATTATTCTGATAGATGGGGGAAAAGTAGAATGGTCTGGAAACCCAAAACAGGCTATGTTATCCAAAAACAAATTGATAAAAATATTCTTAAATGGTTAATTTCTTTCAAAAATTATTTATTAAATTTATTAGTATAGGAAACTGAGCCTATGGAGACCTTTTCCTCTTTCGATTTGATTTCGACTGGATTAATATTTTTCTCAGGTCTTTTCGCCTATTTTAGAGGACTTATAAAAGAAGTTTTATTAATTTTAAATTGGATTCTGGCGATCGTGGTCGCTTACTTTTTTTCTCCTCTTATTTTCAGTACAATCTCCGAAATAGACTTCATTATGAGCATTTTAGGGGATAGCTGTGAACTGATGA
>CACAFI010000057.1 GCA_902531755.1 uncultured Alphaproteobacteria bacterium | reverse complement strand
CCAAAGATACCGTAAAGTAACCCCTTTGGAACTAATTCTTTTCTATTGTCTTGCATATTTTCCCCCTTTAAACTTTTTGTTCTATTTTAGTCCCATATTCTGAATTTTGTTTAGGACCTTGAAAACTGATGTTGCCAGTCATCGCGGTCTTTCTCAAAATCGTGGCAACCTGATCAACTGACCCGACACAAGAAAACGCCGGTTGCGTTTTTTTAAATTTCCAGGGCCGTACACTGGGCCAACAAGAAATATAAGGAACACGCTTTTCGCTAAATAGTTCAAATGAAATGGTTCCAATTGAACCTCCACGCTTTTGCAAGTTTACTTCTTTAATCTTCTTAAATGGCATACTTATCAAAAATGATAAAGCAGCACCAGTTTTGATGATCACTCTATTTTCTGTGATAATATAAACAGTGCTATAGGATTGTATAGCAGCTAGACCAATTAAGATAAATGACGCAAAAAGACCACTTAAAAAGAACGGCAAGAAATCGATATAGAAAGCAGTGTAAAAGTCACTAGCAAAGAACCTCGCTATAGACACTATCGAAAGTACACAGAGATAAAGTGTAATCCATTTAAGTCCAAACAAATTCCAGGAAAACCCCCATAAAGAGGGTTTTCCTTTCCATAGAATGCTTTCACCATCGGGGATAGCATCTAAGATGTTTTTAGGAGCTTCAAATTTAGTTTTATATTCCATCACTTTCCCTAAAATGCGGATACCAATCTGTCATAGGATGCATAGAGTTGGCCACCGCTATAATAAGCAGAGATCTTATCCTCTTCTAACATCGTTACTTTTGTCTGAGCTTTTGTTCTTGGCACTTTTGGGAAATGTTTCCCATAAAGAGTATTTACATGGACGCCATCACTCCGAATTAGCGCCAAGGGCATGGGTAATAGGCATGAAGTTTTGTCCTTCAATTCTATTTCCAGATACCTTACAAGCTGTTCCGGTGCGTCCACCCAAAGGTCTGAAATTTTTCCAACAATTTTTTTGTCAGCGGAAATAACGTTCATACCGCGTGGATCTTTTCCGGCTGATACTTCAAATTTTTTTAACGTGCGCATGGGTATTATCTTGGGTTTGCCATGACCATCCAATTCAGGAATATCTCTTCTCTCGGCCCAAGCTGCAGCTCCTACCCCATCTTGCATAGGATTTCCGGTAGGGGAAAAAGTAGACCCACCTGCCATGTTATCTCTCTTCATTGACAGCTTTCTTTTATCTTTAGTGTCTTCTGGTACGGTTATACTCCCGCGACCATGGGGCAAATCAAAAGTCTTCGCCTCTGATGGCTCTCCATAGGGTCCCTGATTGACGCTGAGATCACCGTCCTCACTCTGCAAGGGATAACCCTCTCTCATATTCTCTCTTTGCAAGTAAATGACTAATCCTGCAAAGAATAACCAAAATAAATAAAGGGAAATTTGTGCTAAATCCACATTCCCAAAAAATACTACGTTATAAGGTTCCATTTGATATTCTCCTAACTTTCATGGTTAAGTTGGCATTTCTGAAAAACCGAATTTTCCCAATTCCTTACTATCAAGCTTAAGACTAGACAGATATTGAGAAAGAGGTCCCAAAAAAACTAACGTTAAAAATAGAAGGAAGATTTCTAAATGATACACTACTAAATACGAAAATGCTGGGTTAGAAGAGACAATTAAATTAAAGCCCTCTGAACCAGCAATTGAGTTAGAAATGTCATTTAAAATTCCGCCTAAACCTATGCCCAAGCCAGCCGCCGTTGCTTGAGCTGCCCCCCATGAACCGAGAACAAGACCCCGTCCAGTTCCCTTTGAAATAGGCATAGTCATTGCAATAATCAAAGTTGATACGGCAAATAAACCAGTACCTAAACCAATTAAAAAAGATCCAAAATAATAAAGTGAAGCTAAATTCATTGGATCAGACATAATTACGAAACAGAGCCCTCCAATAGCTACAAAAAGTGCTAAAACTATTGACCTTACTGGACCTCCTTTTTTTCTTTTTAAAGACCTCGAAGCTATAAACAAGCCACAAAGTGCTCCAGCAACCCATATTGCAGTCAGATTTGTGGTAGCTGCTACGCTCAATCCCAATATTTCGCCACCATATGGTTCTAGTAAGATATCTTGCATTGAGAGACCCAAAGTTCCAAAGAATACGACTAATAGCAAACTTCGCCCTCCTTGGGACTTAAGGAACAATCTCATTATCGGTATAAATGCAGCCTCTGTCTTATATATATTTTTCTTTTCTACTGGCCTAAGTTTTTCTTGCCTCCAGATAGCAACTAAATTAAGAAGAAGGGTCACTACAGCTGCCCCCTGGACAACTTGAATTAATTTGAATTTTGTAAAATCTGCTAATAAAAGTCCAAAAGCAATCGCAGCTAAACCCATGCCTAGAAGAAACATAACATAAAGAAGTGCAACTACCTGTGACCGCGTTTGATCCGTTGCCCTGTCAGCTGCTAAAGCTAATCCAGCCGTTTGGGTCAGATGTGCACCCATACCAGTAGCTAAAAATGAAAAAGCGACTAAAATATGTCCAGCCCACCATGGGCCTACAGTTTGATCACCTGATAGAACAATTATCGAAAATGGCATAACTGCTAGTCCACCAAACTGCCACATTGTTCCATACCAAATATAAGGCATCCTCTTCCATCCAATAAGCGATTTATGATTATCAGATTTAAAACCCAAAATAGCTCTTAAAGGAGCCAATAATATAGGAATAGCTACCATGGTTGCTACCAAGGAAGCCACAACACCTAACTCCACGATCATAACTCGATTAAGGGTACCAACTAATAAGACAGTAGCTATTCCCACAGATACTTGAAATAAAGAAAGTCTTAGCAAACTTGACATTGGTAACTCGCTCGAGACAGCATCAGAAAATGGTAATAGCGAACTGCTTAGTTCCTTTATCATTTTTTTTGACATAATCATCCGTTTGCCAACTCCCACGCTTCCGAGACATAAAAAAAGCTCTTAATTCTTTTAATTTTTGAAAGTGACTCTTTGATTCCAAGGGCTTCCAATTGGTGTAACTGTCTCCACCCAATCGGAACGACTTCTGGTGATCTTTCAGATTTTGGAAAATATTTACCTAATCGTAGCTTTGTCCTTAGTGCAAAAGTACTCGGTATAACAGTGAAAAGAACTGAGTTGTTTGCTCTTTTAGAAAAATCGGCAATCGATGATATGACATCTTCTGCTGAATAGTGGATCAAACTATCCATCGCAATTATATAGTCAAAGTTACCAAAGCTTCGTTCTTTCATATCTCCAGAAAAATATTCAATATTTCTATGTGACTTACTTCTGTTTTTTGCTACCTCTATCAATTTGTCTGAAATATCCACCCCAACAACTTCTGCTCCTCTCTCGTCTAACATTCGTGAGAGGACCCCGGTACCACATCCGGCATCCAATATTCTTGTACCTTTTAAATCCTGGGGTAGTTTTTCCATAATTGCTACCTGCATTTTTTCACGCCCTTCTCTAACTAATTGGCGTACAAAGGAAACAGGTTCATTCGACGTAAGCTTATCCCAAGCATCACTTGATACCTCATTAAAATAATTCTCTAGTCTTGCTCGTTTTGCAAGATAAGTATTTTGCATCAATCAAATCCTAAAAGTTCAAAAATATCTCTGTCTTCCATCGTTGAAGGAGCTAAACCTTCTGTTCCATTCCATAGAAGATCTGCTAGTCTTATATACTCTTTTTGTACCGCAATAATATCTTCATCATCACCCATCTCAAATAAGGTTTTCTTTTTAAGGCGTGATCGTCTTATTGCGTCCAGATCCGGTAAATGTGCGACCCTATTGAAACCAACCTCTTTGCAATATTTATCTATCTCGTCTGTATCTTTCGATCTGTTTGCCACACAACCGGCTAGCCTTACATTGTAATTTTTTGACTTTGCGTGCACTGCTGCGATTATTCTGTTCATCGCGTATATGGAGTCAAAGTCATTTGCTGTCACTATCAACGCTCGATCGGCGTGCTGTAATGGAGCTGCAAAACCACCGCATACAACATCACCCAAAACATCGAATATAACCACATCGGTATTATCAAGCATGTGGTTCTGTTTGAGTAACTTTACTGTTTGTCCAACCACGTAGCCACCACATCCGGTTCCAGCAGGTGGCCCACCAGCCTCCACACATTTTACACCATTATAGCCTTCATATACGAAGTCCTCAGGTCTGAGCTCCTCTGCATGGAAGTCTACATCTTTAAGAGTATCTATAACAGTGGGCACCAATCTTCCAGTTAATGTAAACGTGCTGTCATGCTTCGGATCACAACCAATTTGCAAAACTTTCTTTCCCAGCTTAGAAAAGGCAGCGGATAAATTTGATGAGGTAGTAGACTTGCCAATACCACCTTTACCGTAAACTGCAAAAACTTTTGCACTATCTATCTTCATATCCGGGTCCATTTTAACTTGAACTGACCCTTCCCCGTCCTCTTTAAGATTAGGTACTTCTCTTCTTTGATCTAATGGACTCATGTTACTCTCCTCTGTTTATTCTGCTGCAAGGCCAATTCCTTCAACTTTGTCTTCTAACTCATCAGCACCCTTCCTTAGTGCATCAAGAGTATCTTGATCCGGTTGCCAATATTCTCTTTCATGCGCTTCAAGCAGCCTGTTCGCCACCCTAAGACTTGCCTTAGGATTTAGTTCTGACAACTTCCTTCTCATCTCCTCATCTAGAACAAATGTCTCTGAGAGTTGATCATAAAGATCGGGGTCGACTTGCCCTGTAGTCGCCGACCAACCCAATGTGTTCGTAATTTGAGCCTCAATTTGTCTAACTCCTTCGTGACCGTGCTGAAGAAGTGGCTCAAACCATTTTGGATTTAATGACCTCGTTCTAGTTTCTAAATTAATTTGCTCAGATAATGTCCTTACTGCTGCATCACCTCTTGTTTGATCCCCTATATAAACCGGAATTGCATCCCCACCATTTGCTTTTTTTACCGCTCTACTTATTCCACCAAGTGTATCAAAATAGTGATCAATAGTAGTTACGCCCAACTCAACGCTTTCCAGGTTTTGATATGCAAAATCTACTTGTTTCAAAGCGGATGAGAGTAGTTCGGACTGTTTGGTACATTTCCCATCCAGCCCATAAGCAAAACCCTTTCTGTTGTTAAAAGTATCAGCCAATTCTTCCTCATCATCCCACGACGAGGTATCAATGAGGTGGCTAACATTGGAGCCATAAGCACCCTCTGCATTTGAAAAAACTCTAAGCGCTGCCGACTTAATATCAATATTCATCTCTTTTTGATGTTTTAAAGTGTTTGCTTTGATAAAATTCATATCTAATGGCTCCTCTGCAAGAGAGGCCTTGTAAGCAG
>CACAFI010000056.1 GCA_902531755.1 uncultured Alphaproteobacteria bacterium | reverse complement strand
TTGGGTATAGAATTAACAGATTCTTATTCTGTGAAAATAAGTAGGCTCTCCTCTGGAAGAATATCTTTGGAAGACAGCCAAGCTGACTGGAGTTTAAATGTAACGAGTTTTGGGAGCAAAAATAGTGAGCTATTTTTATCTATTTTTAAAAGGGGGAAAAAATGAGTTTTTTTAGGAAAAGAAGAGATTATGCGCCTTGCACAATCGAAGTATCAAATACTTTTGAGTCTTTACATGCTCATGTAAGATTTAATAATGGTGCGATAGTGAATCCAGGTGATGAGGTGATCGTTCATGGTGATCCCGTAAAAGCACTCTACGGAGAAGTAATTATGGAAGATAGGGAGGCTACAATTCTCAGAGCTACTCCATTGGAAAGGCTTTGGACTAGGATGATCGGCAAATTAGAATTTATGGAAATCTGTGAGTTTTCGTTTTCTGAGGAGGTTTCTCTATGAGTACTGTTATTAATGACAATACAACCGATATGGCTATGGAGGAAACACTTATTAGCCCGAGGTTTTATACAACAAACTATAAAGAATTGGATAAAGTCGATGTTTCATCAATTAGACATGAATGGGACCCTTTAATAAAGGAAATGCGCTCAGACCCAAACAAGAGACATTTTCAGAAAACGTCAGATTGGGACGATTTTGATTTTGAGGATTTAGAGCCAGGATTAAGGAAAGAATTTATAGATTTTTTGGTAAGCTCCCTTACCTCGGAGTTTTCAGGCTGTGTCCTTTATAAAGAGATGAAGAGGCAGGGAAGCAACGAAGATATTTGTGAACTTTTTTCCATGATGGCTAGAGACGAGGCTAGGCATGCCGGTTTTATCAATGATGCTCTGCGAGAGGCAAATATTGCTGTTAACTTAGGTTTCTTAACAAGAAAAAAGAAATATACATACTTTGCTCCAAAATTCATTTACTACGCAACTTATCTTTCTGAAAAGATAGGATACGCTAGATACATTACGATTTATCGCCATTTGGAAAAGAACCCAAGTTCACGTTTTCATCCAATATTTAAATGGTTTGAAAAATGGTGCAATGACGAATTCAGGCACGGAGAAGCTTTCGCATTGTTAATGCGATCCGATCCAAAGCTAACATCAGGTTTAAATGTATACTGGATAAAATTCTTTTTAGTTGCCGTTTATGCAACGATGTACGTCAGGGATCACGCTAGACCAGAGTTCCACAAAGCCTTGGGAGTGGACATTGATTGGTATGACGATCAGGTTTTAAGGATGACCACTGAAATTTCAAGACAGGTATTTCCTATTGAGATTGATCACGATAACCCAAAGTGGATGATTGGATTAAAGAGGGTCAAAAAAGCAATGTTGGCCTACGGAAAAGCTAAGCAATCTAAGAGTGTATTTGGAGTACTAAAGCGACCGTTAGCAGCATTGAACTTGGGTTTAGCTTTTGTCAGATTATACGCCATTCCTACAAAGAAAAATGCCGTGCCAGAAACTAGCAGACTACAGCCGAGTTATTAACGGGAAAAAGAAGTTTATGAGTTTAATATTTAGTATATTTTTTGTGTTATTCTTATGGTGGTTTTTAACTGGCATAATTTTATATACGGCAAAGCGACTAGATTTAGGTGATAGCAAGACTCGTTTCACGGTAGTTTTAGTTACTTTGCCCCTGTTCTTTTGTGCGTGGTACTTCTACTTCCATTGTTTGGATGGAATGAGCTACTCAGAAATTTTCTGTTCCTTTTTGGCTAGCTTATTTATTTGGGGGTGGGTTGAGTTAACTTTTCTAACTGGTGTTGTAGCGGGCATTCCTCTTTTAGAAAAACAAGAAATTGATAGAGCCTCAGAGCGTGAACGATTTATAAATGGCTTTCGCTCAATAGCACTAAATGAGTGTTTTTTGATATCCTGTTTGTTTCTTATGGCCATTTTGTCTATAGGAAAAGTAAACAATTTCGGGTTAACTACGTTTTTGATACTTTATGTGGCTAGAGTATCGGCAAAGTTAAATCTTTTTTTTGGTGTTCCCTATATTAATTTACATTTTTTAACTGCCCCACTAAAGCATATAGCGACATTTTGTAGAGTTGCACCTATAGGGTTTTTCTTTATTGCTTCTACAATAATGTTGTGTCTCATGTTCTTATTTTTGGTAGGGTTTGTGATCTACTCAAAGTCCATGTCAGAGCTCCAGTTTGGGTATTTGTTATTAAGTACCCTAGCGGGATTAGCGGTGCTAGAACATTTGTTTATGGCTCTACCTTTTAAAGACGCAACGCTTTGGAATTGGATGTTGCCAAATTTTAGAAAGTCATCAGAGGCAATCACGGTTGTAGAAACAAAATCAAATTTTCCTAAGGAGAGTAAAAATGAATTATGATAAAATTTTTCAAGAAAGACTTGAAAAGTTAAAACAAGAAGGAAATTACAGAGTTTTTGCTGACCTTGAAAGATATAAAGGATCTTTTCCTAGAGCAAAAAACTACATAGGAAATAAAGAGCGAGATGTCACTGTGTGGTGCTCAAATGACTACCTAGGCATGGGTCAGAATAAAGAGGTTATTGCTGCAATGAGTGAAGCATTAGAAAAGTGCGGTGCTGGCGCTGGTGGCACAAGAAATATTTCAGGGACAAATCATTTTCATGTGTTACTTGAACAGGAGTTGGCTGATTTGCATGGAAAAGACTCAGCTTTGCTATTTACTTCTGGATATGTGTCCAACTGGGCCTCTTTGTCAGTGTTAGGAGCAAATTTGGCAAATTGTGTGATTTTGTCCGACGAACTAAACCATGCCTCAATGATAGAGGGGGTTCGACATTCACGAGCCAAGAAAATTATTTGGAAGCACAACGACGTCGATGATCTAAGAAATCATCTTAGCAATCTCGATCCATCTGTTCCGAAAATTATTGCTTTTGAATCTGTATACTCTATGGATGGAGATATCTCTCCCATCTCTGATATATGTGATGTAGCTGATGAGTTTGGAGCCTTAACATATTTAGATGAAGTGCACGCGGTCGGTCTTTACGGCAAACGAGGAGGCGGAGTTTCAGAGAGAGATGGAGTTGCTGATCGAATTTCGATAATAGAAGGAACTCTAGGGAAAGCTTTTGGTGTTCTCGGCGGTTACATCACTGGTTCAAAAGAGGTTTGTGATTTTGTAAGATCTTTTTCAAGCGGCTTTATATTTACGACCGCACTTCCACCGGCAATTGCTGCTGGAGCGCTTGCGTCTATTAGGCATTTAAAATCATCAGAGATTGAAAGAGCTGATCAAAAACGAAAAGTAAAATATCTTAGAGAACAGCTTAATAAACATAATATACCGCACTTAGGTAATCCCAGCCATATAGTACCTGTTATGATCAAGGATCCCGTTAAGTGTAAAATGATTAGTGACATTTTAATGGAAAATTATGGGATTTATGTGCAACCCATAAACTACCCAACCGTTCCAAAAGGGACAGAAAGGTTAAGAATAACTCCATCTCCTGTTCATTCTTTTTCAGATATAGATTTTCTTGTAAAAGCTATGAACGAGTTATGGAGTCAGTGTGCACTTTCACGCGTTGTAGCTTGAATAGATTTAACAGTTCAAAGGATCGATGCTCATAATTCCTTTTCGTGAGTAAGGAATGCTGATTTAATATTTTTTTTATCCGCCTTCTCAAAATCAACGAGAGCCTTATCACCTTCAAGTTCGGATACAATGCCGTATCCAAATTTTTCATGAAATACGCGATCACCAATTTTAAATGTTTTATTTATGGTCGGTGAACTATTGAAAAATGGAGAGGGATTATTAGCCAAATTAGTTTGAAGCCGATTCCAACCTGGTGATCTGTAAAATGACGACTCCTGTTCAAGAAAAGCCGATTGACTCATTATTTTTGAAGATTTAAAGCCGGAAGGTGTTAAGTCTTCTACACATTGATCAGGCAGTTCTTTTATAAACCTGCTTTCAAGATTAAAGCTGAAATCACCAAACTTATACCTGCTCTCAGCAGAACTTATTGTGCACTCAAGTTTTGCTCGAGTAATGCCTACATAAGCTAATCTTCGTTCCTCTTCCAGGCCGTTTTGGCCATTATCATCCAAAGATTTTTTGTTAGGAAAAGTTTCTTCTTCCCATCCTGGAAGATATATTTGTTTAAATTCAAGTCCCTTGGACGCATGTAAGGTCATCAAGGAGATCTTATCGGGGTTTCTATCAACCTGGTTTTCCATGACTAACGAGACATGATCAAGAAAAGCTTGAAGATCAGAAAAATCACTTAGGCTTGATACTAATTCTTTTAGGTTCTCTAATCTCCCTTCTGACTCTGGTGTTTGTTCATTCTGAAGCATATCTGTATACCCAGATTCATCCAGAACTTGCTCAACAAGATCAATATGACTTTTCTCACTGGATGATCCTACATCACGCCAAATCTCTAGCATATTGAGGAATTGCCCTATGTTTTCTTGTATCTTTTTACTTAGCAAGCCACTCTTTACTGCATAACGTGTAGCATGCATCAAGCTAAAATTATTTTCTCTCGCAATGTTATGTAATTGTTGAAGTGATTTCTCCCCTACACCTCGTTTTGGAACATTAATTATTCTTTCCAAGGCCAGGCTATCGGTATCAGACTTAATTACACGGAGGTAAGCAACCGCATCCTTAATTTCCTGTCTGTCAAAAAACCGAGTGCCTCCGATAATAATATGTGGAATGTCTCTTCTCAATAAGAGATCTTCAAAATCTCTGAATTGCCATGTTGCCCTGAACAGTATTGCAATATCAGCAAATTTTAGCTTTTCGGATCGAACTTTGTTATGAATATCATCACATATCCAAGATACTTCATCTTTCCCGTCGATATGTTTTATTAGTTGTACTTTGTCTCCTACATTGGAGTTAGTCCATAAGGTTTTCCCTAGTCTCCCCGCGTTGCTCTCTATTAGGCCACTTGCTGCTCGAAGAATATTTGAGGTTGATCGGTAATTTTGTTCCAATCTTACAACTGTCGCGCCTGGGAAGTCTTTTTCAAATTTCAGAATATTTCCTATCTCCGCACCTCTCCATCCATAAATAGACTGATCATCGTCACCAACACAGCAAATATTCTTGCTTCCTTGTGCTAGTAGTCGCAGAAGAAGGTATTGGGCCGTGTTAGTATCTTGATACTCATCTACTAGTATATATTTAAACAAGTTATGATAGTTGAATAGTAGGGTGCTATCCGATTTGAGTATCTCTATGACGTGGAGAATTAAGTCACCAAAATCAACTGCATTAAGCGTGCGCAATCGTGATTGATAAATTCCGTAGAGTTTTTTTGCCTTACCATCGAACTGCAAATCATCTTCTGGAATTTTTTGAAAAGTTAAAGCTTTATTTTTCCATTGATCGATTATGTAGGCGAGTAATCGAGGGGGCCACTTTTTCTCATCAATTGCTTCAAGTTTGATCACTTGTCTCAATAAGCGAATTTGGTCATCGGTATTGATAATGGTAAAATTTGAGTTCAACTGGACTTTTTCAGCGTGTCT
>CACAFI010000055.1 GCA_902531755.1 uncultured Alphaproteobacteria bacterium | reverse complement strand
TATAATATTTAAAGAGAGCGGATCCATCAGGGTCAGCTAATCCAATTTTTATATTGGGGTTTCTCTGTTTTAATCCAATACTAACTCCTGCTAAAGTCCCTCCGGTCCCAACAGAACAGATAAAACCATCAATTTTTCCATTAGTTTGTTCAAAAATTTCCTGACTTGTATTTTCAATATGTGCTTGCCTATTGTTCAAGTTATCAAATTGATTTGCCCAAAAAGCTCCTGTCTTGGAAACCTTATTCAATTCTGAGGCTAGTCGTTCTGAGTATCTGATATAGTTATTAGGGTCGCTATATGGCTTTGCAGGCACCTCGACCAATCTTGCACCTAGCATTTTCAATGCTTCTTTTTTTTCTTCTGTTTGTGTTTCTGGTATAACTATTACCGATTTAAAACCATAGAAACTTGCTACGAGAGAAAGGCCGATTCCGGTATTCCCTGCTGTACCTTCAACTATTGAACCACCTGGAATAATTTCCTTCGAGGCAATTGCATTTTTAATTATTTCCAAGGCGGCTCTATCTTTAACCGATTGCCCAGGATTTAAAAATTCTGCCTTCCCAAAAATATTACAATTAGTTTCCTCTGATGCCTTTTTAAGTTTTATAAGAGGTGTATTTCCGATTAGGTCTACAACTTGCCTTTTTATCAAACTCAAACTCCCTTTTTCAAAAAAACAAACAATTCAAAATATAGTGTTTTTAAACAGTTATTAGTGACTTTTTTACTATAGCAAGTTATAGTAAAATACAAGAGGTAGAGATGACAGATCCACAGGCAGAAACTCAGAATTACGGTGCAGAGTCTATTAAAGTTTTAAAGGGACTTGAGGCAGTAAGAAAACGCCCCGGAATGTATATTGGAGATACAGATGATGGATCAGGTCTTCATCACATGGTCTACGAAGTCGTAGATAACGGTATTGACGAAGCTCTTGCGGGACATTGTGACAAAGTGACAGTTACACTGCATCCAGACAATTCTGTGGCAGTCTCAGATAATGGTAGGGGCATCCCTACAGAAACACATCAAGAAGAGGGTATATCCGCAGCCGAAGTTATAATGACACAACTTCACGCAGGAGGTAAGTTTGACCAAAATTCGTACAAGGTTTCGGGTGGTTTGCACGGAGTGGGGGTCTCAGTAGTTAACGCTCTGTCTTCCAAACTAGAACTTAGGATATGGAGAGATAACTCTGAGCATCATGTTGAGTTTAATAACGGAGAAACAATAAGCCCTTTAAAAAAGATAGGACCAGCAGGAGACAAAAAAGGAACAGAAGTAAGATTTTGGGCGTCAGAAGAAACATTCTCAAATATACAATATAATTTTAAAACTTTAGAGCAACGTTTGAGAGAGTTAGCTTTTTTAAATTCTGGAGTAACAATAGAATTAGTCGACCTTAGAGAGGAAAGTGAAAAAAGAGTAGTTCTTTCATACCAAGGCGGAGTTAAAGAGTTTGTAAAGTATTTGGATAGATCAAAGGTATCCTTAATCAATGAACCTATTTTTATTAATGGGGAAAAAGATGGAATATCTCTTGAGGTAGCACTCTGGTGGAATAATGCATATAACGAATTAGTGCTGCCATTTACTAATAACATACCCCAAGGTGATGGAGGGACGCACCTAGCTGGCTTCAGAGGCGCGTTAACGAGAACTGTTAATATGTTCGTAGGATCGTTTGGTTCTAAAAATAAAGACAAAGTTACTGTAACGGGCGATGACGCTAGAGAAGGCCTAACATGTGTTTTGTCTGTTAAAGTTCCAGACCCAAAATTTTCGAGCCAAACAAAGGATAAGTTAGTATCTTCTGAGGTCAGACCTGTAGTAGAAAGTTTTGTTAATGAAAAATTATCTGAGTGGTTTGAAGAAAATCCTAGTGATGCTAAGATTGTCGTTGCTAAAGTAATAGAGGCAGCAGTTGCAAGAGAAGCGGCAAGAAAAGCCAGAGAACTAACTAGGAAAAAAAATTCCATAGATGTTGCCAATTTACCAGGAAAACTTGCCGACTGTCAGGAAAAAGATCCAACGAAGCGAGAGATTTTTTTAGTAGAAGGGGATAGTGCCGGAGGTAGCGCGAAACAAGGAAGGTCCCGAAAGAATCAAGCCGTGCTTCCTCTTAGAGGGAAAATACTAAACGTTGAAAGAGCTAGGCCTGACAAAATGTTATCCAGTCAAGAGATAGGAACTCTTATAACGGCTCTAGGTACTGGCATAGGTAATGACGATTTTGATATTGAAAAACTGCGATACCATAAAATTATTATCATGACTGATGCAGATGTAGATGGTTCTCATATAAGAACTTTGCTGTTAACCTTCTTTTTCAGGAAAATGCCTGAGTTAATAGAAAAAGGACACATTTTTATCGCTGAACCACCCCTTTATAAAGTAACAAAAGGGAAATCAGAAGTTTATATAAAGGATGATAAAGGCTTAGAGAGTTACTTAAGGGATGCTGGTGTTCAAGAAACCTTTCTCAAAATCACTGATGATTATGTGTTATCGGGAAAAGATCTTTCTGAAATAGTTATGGATGCAAGTAACTGTATTAAATTATTAGAAAAAGCTAGCGATGACCACATTAAACGAATTTTGGAACAGGCCACACTGACGGGCGTTGTAGATAAGATGAAAAAGCTCGGGGAAGACGTTGAGGCACAAAAAATTATTTGTGATAGATTAGATAATATTTCAAAGGAATATGAAAGAGGTTGGAGCAGTAAATTTGAAGATGGAAGTAAACTAGTTTTCCTAAGGGTGGTAAGAGGTGTTGAAGAGACGGTCGAAGTAGATATCTTGAAAATTCCAAACAGTTTAATAGAGGGTCTAAGCAGTTTTAGTGCAAAGTTTAAAGATGTTTTTTCTGGAATACCTATGTTGGTAAAAAAGGAAGCTAATGTAGAGCTGGATGGCCCAAGGAGCCTTATCAGTGAAATAATGAGGATGGGAGAAAAGGGTATATCTCTTCAGCGTTATAAAGGACTAGGAGAAATGAATGCTGATCAGCTTTGGGAGACAACACTTGATCCGGAAGCGAGGACGTTGTTGCGAGTAAAAGTAGACAGGGATAGAACCACAGAAGCAGATGACTTGTTCACGTGTTTAATGGGTGAAGTAGTAGAACCAAGAAAAAACTTTATTCAAGAGCATGCCTTAAGTGTTAAAAATCTTGATTTTTAAAGGCATTTTTATCCTTATTAACTAGGTAAAGCCCAATAATTATAACTACCACTCCAAACATATCAATAAAAGTGAGCGTTTCACCCAAAAGAAAATAAGAAATTCCAATGCCAAAGAACGGAACTAAAAAATGGAAAGAAGAATATCTCACAGCTCCTATTTCTTTTTGTAGATAGAACCAAATAACGGGGCCTATTATGCCTGGAAATGCAGCAATATACAGAAAGGTAAATAGAAAAGTCATGTTGAAAGAAATACTCCAAACGTCAAAAAAATAGCTTAACGGTAGAAGGAAGAGACTACCTGATAGCATTTGAAGTCCGACTACAATAAGAATGTTACTTTTTTTAATATTTATTTTTGTGATGATCAGTGTTGAAAAAGTGGTCGCTAGCAATCCTAATATGCAGAGAGATATGCCAATGATTTCAAATTCTCTTTCAACTCTTTGCAACATTATCAAAAGAACCCCTAAAAGACCAACAAAGAGTCCCACAAGCCCAAGTAAGCCCATCTTAGATTTGAAAATTACCCAGGAAAAAAATGCGACAGTGAGAGGAAGAATACTGGCTATGATTACAGAAACATTTGCATCTATTTTTGTCAGAGCTAAAAAAATAAGACCGAGGTATATACCATTTTGAACTAAACCAAAGACTATTATCCATAATATAGCTCTAGGGTCATATTCAAGTTTCTGACCGAGGTAATTTCCAAGAATAATGGAGAATAATCCAGCCAACGTAAACCTTAGAAAAAGGAAGAGAAACGGAGGACAGAATTGTACTGCTATTTTTGCTGAGGGAAAGGCACTTGCCCAAATAAGAGCAAAGCCAATCCCAAGCAAAATATGTTTAAACTCCACCTAAAAAGTCTTTAGATAGATTTCTTTTTAAGAGTTGATTACGTCTTTCAGTGCTTTTGCAATCGTAACTTTAACCACCCTGTCGGCTGGTTTTTTCATTTGTTCACCTGTAGCGGGATTTCGAACCATTCTTTCAGGTCTGGCCCTACAAAAAAACTTTCCAACGTTCGGAACTGTCACTGCGCCTCCTGCGGCTACTTCCTTAGTAATAATACCTGATAATGAATCTAACATTCTGTTTGAAGAGGCCTTATCAGAACCTGTCGCGTCTGCTAACGCCGATACAAGCTGTGCCTTTGTCATCGGTTTTTGTGTCATAGTATACCCTTAAAATTATAGTTATCTAAAGGAATCAAACCATTTTTTTAATTAAAAATCAAACAATATAAAAAAAAACCCACTCATTTTGAATGAGTGGGTTTTGGAGGATAAAATGTGTCTTCTAGTATTACTTAGAAAAATCTGGATAGGCTTCTATACCTAGCTCTGTTTTGTCTAGTCCATCTATCTCACTTTCCTCACTTACTCGCACGCCCATTAGCATGTCTAGAACAAGCCACGCAACGTATGAAATAACGAACGTAAACAAACAAATTGATACCGTACCAATGACTTGCATTCCAAATTTGGCTTCCGGATTTGAAAGAACTACAGCCAATGTTCCCCAAATTCCCGCAACACCGTGAACTGAAATAGCACCAACAACATCATCAATCTTCATCCTGTCTAGAAGAGGAACGGAGAAAACAATGATTATTCCGCCTATCGCACCGATAATGGTTGCTAATCCTAAAGATGGCGTAAGTGGTTCTGCGGTTATTGAAACAAGACCGGCAAGAGCACCGTTCAGAACCATAGTGAGATCGGATTTTCCATATAAAATTTGAGTCAATATTAAGGCTGCTACAGCACCGCCTGCGGCCGCGGTATTAGTATTTGCAAATATTCTAGAAACATCTGCAATATCTCCAATTGTTCCCATTGCAAGCTGAGATCCACCATTAAAGCCAAACCAACCTAACCAAAGAATAAACATTCCTAAAGTGGCCAATGGAAGGTTCGATCCAGGCATCGGTACTACAGAACCATCTGATTTGTAGCGACCATGTCTTGCACCTATAACTAGCGCACCGGCAAGTGCAGCTGCGGCACCTGTGGCGTGTACAACAGTCGATCCAGCAAAGTCGAGAAATCCCAAGTCGTCGAGCCAGCCTTCTCCCCATTTCCAAGAAGCGCTAATGGGGTAAAATATGCCAGTCAAGAGTATGGTGAAGATTAAAAAAGGCCATAATTTAACTCTTTCCGCTACAGTTCCTGAAACTATCGAAGCAGTTGCAGCACAAAACATAAGTTGAAAAAAGAAGTCTGATCCAACCGAGGCGTAGTCAATAGTAACCGCGTCGGAGCCAACACCAACTGGCTCCAGACTTGTTAAACTAAAAGCCCCTAGGTAATTTTCAACGCTCCAATTACCATCGCCAGGATACATGAGATTGAAACCAAGTATGAAGTAGGCAATAGATGCCAGCGAGAATAAAGCTACGTTTTTAATTAGTTGGGTAGAAGCATTTTTTGATCGAACTAAGCCAGTTTCTAGCATAGCAAATCCAGCGGCCATCCACATGACCAAAAATCCACCAATTAAAAACAGTAGGGTATTAAAAATAAAATAACCATGCTCATTGTAAGTTTGTATGTGTTTATCTGCAAAGGCCCCAGAGGCGGTTACCAATCCAAGCGCAGATACACTTATAAATATAAATAATTTAGACATTATTTCTTTTCCTCTTTAAATAATTTTAGATTGCGTCGTCATTTTTCTCGTCGGTCCGAATCCTTAAAGCGGACTCGACGGGTGTTACGAATATTTTCCCGTCACCAATTTTTCCTGTCTTAGCGACCTCACTGATTGTCTCGACAGTCTTGGAAGCGTCTTTATCTGCTACCACTATCTCTAATTTCAATTTAGGGACAAAACTGACCGTATATTCCGCTCCCCTGTAAACTTCGGAATGACCATCTTGTCTCCCGTAACCTTTTACCTCTGAAACCATTAGACCCTGGATGCCAATGTCTTTGAGAGCATCACGAACCTCCTCCAGCTTGAAAGGTTTAATAACTGCTATTATAAGTTTCATAAAGTCTCCTTTTGCAATTAATGTTGTTGTGACACTCTTAGGTAAGGGAAAGAAAAATAGAAACGCCATTTTGTAAAATAAAGAAAAATTTTAACGAAAACCCGTTATTCTGATTAAAAAGTAGGCAAAAATATTTATTTGGTTAAAAAGTAGGCAGAAAAATTATTAATCCATCATTTATAGTCATGGGTTTACAAAGATTTTTTCACAGGGTAATTGTTGTTAGACAAAAACTTTAATTTAGTCATGCGTATA
>CACAFI010000054.1 GCA_902531755.1 uncultured Alphaproteobacteria bacterium | reverse complement strand
TCAAGTCATTTTAGCTGACATATTTTTATCTGGCGACAATGCTATTATTATAGGTATGGCTGCAGCTGGCTTATCAGAGAAGTTTAGAAAGAGGGTTATTTTTTGGGGGTTAGCGTTAGCAGCAGGGTTCAGAATTATCTTTGCAGCTATAGCATCTTTTTTAATCCAAATACCTGGAATATTAATTTTCGGTGGACTACTTTTGGCATTTGTTTGTTGGCGATTTTTTAAGGAAATACGTCATGCAGGCCAAAAAACTGATCCAGAAATTAAATCCAATTTGTCAGAAAAGTTGACTGAAAAGCAGCAATTTTCGCAAGCATTATTCACAATTGCGGTCGCTGATATTTCAATGTCTTTAGATAATGTTGTAGCTGTTGCTGCTATAGCAAGAGAAGATACGGCATTATTAGTGTTTGGACTCGTTTTAGCGATAGTTCTGATGGCATTTTTTGCGACTATTATAATGCGTGTAATGACGAAGTTCCCATGGATTTCGTGGATTGGACTAATTTTCCTCGTCTATCTTACCATAAAGATGCTTTTTGACGGTTGGTTTGAGCTTTCACACATTCTATAAGATTTATGAAGAAAAAAACATTGGATGAAAACAACTTTGACATTTTCATTATAGGTGGCGGGGTAAATGGTGCAGGAATTTTAAGAGATGCTGCGGGCCGTGGGTTTAAGTGTGGATTGGCCGATATGGGTGATTTTGGCTCAGCAACTTCCTCCTCTTCCACAAAATTATTTCATGGTGGATTGAGATACTTAGAATCTTATCAGTTTAGACTTGTAAAAGAGTCACTTCGTGAACGAGACTTGCTCCTTAATCTCATGCCTCATATAAGCTGGCCAGTAAAATTTATACTTCCCCACAACAAAAACCTGAGGCCCTATTGGGTTTTACGGCTTGGATTATATATCTATGATCTATTGGCGGGTGCCACGATTTTTGCAAAAAGTGTTGGTATTGATTTGCGAAACAATCCAGTTGGTAGTTGTTTGAACAAATCTTACACAAGAGCACTCACATATACAGATTGCTGGGTGGAAGACTCGCGATTAGTGCTACTAAATATTTTGGATGCAGAAAAAAGAGGAGCAAAAGCATTCTCATATTCCAGGGTAACTGATGTTCAACGAAAAAATGGTCAGTGGCTTGTTTCGATAAAATCAAAGGAAAGGTCATTTGAAGTAAAAACTAAGGTCTTGATAAATACTATGGGTCCTTGGGTCAATTCTCTGAGTCAACTTAAAAAAAATAAAAACAATCAAGTAATGGTAAGACTGATAAAAGGAAGTCATATAGTCGTAAAAAAGCTCTTTAATCACGATAGTGCATATATATTCCAAGGAAAAGATGGAAGAATAATATTTAGTATTCCCTACGAAAACAATTTTACCCTAATTGGAACAACTGAAGTTGAGCACAAAGAGGGTGATGAAGTTAAGTGTTCCGATGAGGAAAAAGATTATTTGTGTAATTTTGCCTCGAGTTATTTTCAAAAAAAATTAACAGAAAAAGATATTGTTTGGGACTACTCTGGGGTTAGGGCTTTATTTGAAAAAAAGGGTGTAGAAGCGCGAAATGCCAGTAGAGATTATTCCTTTCAACTTGAAGAAAAGGAAGGAGCAGTACTCCTTACAGTTTATGGAGGAAAAATCACAACATATAGAAAACTGGCTGAAAAAGCTGTCTCCAAAATCACTTCATTCTTAAAGTTACAAAGGAAAGAATGGACTGCCACAGTACAATTACCAGGTGGAGGTTTCAAATTAGAGGATAAAGAGAAACTTATTGTAGGTATATTGAAAAAATACAAATTCTTAAATAGAGATTGGGCAGAAAGATTATTTAAAACATTTGGTACAGATGTTGAAAAAGTTTTAGGAAAGGCTAAAGCAAAAAAAGATCTAGGCAGGAATTTCGGATCTGATCTAACAGAAAGGGAAGTACTTTGGTATATTAATCAAGAGCATGCCACATGTGTTGAGGATTTGATTTGGAGAAGAAGTAAGCTTGGGTTACGCTTGTCTAGTAAGCAGGTAAGGGAACTTAATTCCTACATAAAAAAATTAAATTAGAGAAAGTCTTACTATGAGTTACGTTCTGGCGATTGACCAAGGGACAACATCAACTAGAGCTATAGTCTTCGACAAAAATTTACAAATAGTGGCATCATCTCAAAAGGAAATAGAGCAATTTTTTCCTTTTCCTGGTTGGGTAGAGCATGATCTAGAGGAAATTTACGCAACTGTCATTGCTACAGCACGTGATGCTGTAAAAGGAGCGAAAATATCTTCGCAAGATATTTTAAGTATTGGGATTACAAATCAAAGAGAAACTACAGCTGTATGGAACGCTGAAACGGGTCAAGCACTTTCTAAAGCAATAGTGTGGCAGGATAGGCGCACTTTTGAATTTTGCAATGAACTTAAAAAAAATGGGAAGGAGAGATTTTATCAAGGAAAGACAGGTTTACTAATCGACCCTTATTTTTCCGCAACAAAAGTTAAGTGGCTTCTTGATAAGTATGACCCTGAAAGAACTATGGCAAATTCTGGAAAATTATTATTTGGTACAATTGATTGCTATTTGATTTGGAGGCTTACCAATAAAAAAATTCATTCAACTGATATAACCAATGCATCCAGAACAATGCTATTTAATATTAAGAGTTTAGAATGGGACAATGATATTCTCGGTGATCTAAATGTGCCCAAAAAAATTCTTCCAAGTGTCAAAGAGTGTGCTGATGATTTTGGAGAAATGACATCAGAAATACTTGGTTCCCCAATACCGATTAAAGGAGTTGCAGGTGATCAACAAGCCGCAACAATAGGCCAAGCATGTTTTCAAAAGGGCATGATTAAATCCACTTATGGAACAGGATGTTTTGCGCTACTGAACACAGGAGATCAATTTGTACTGAGTAAAAATAAGCTTTTATCAACTATAGCGTATAAAATAGATGGGAAGATTTGTTATGCCCTAGAAGGATCAATATTCATAGCCGGCGCGGTTGTACAATGGCTTAGAGACTCGATTAATATTATAGATAAAGCAGACCAAGTGGGTAAGCTTGCATCGGAAGCAAAAGATCAAGATATTTATTTTGTTCCAGCTTTTACGGGACTAGGCGCTCCGTATTGGGACCCCAATGCACGTGGGGCGATTTTTGGATTATTGAGAGATACTGGAAGAGAAGAGATTGCTTTGGCTGCTCTCGAGAGCGTTGGCTTTCAAACAAGAGATTTACTAGAGGCCATGATAAAAGATCTAGATGGGATGGAAAGAGACTATATAAAGTTGCGCGTAGATGGTGGGATGACCCAATCAAGTTTAACCATGAAAATCTTGGCCAATATTACAGGAGTAGAGATAAATGTACCTGATATTCAGGAGTCTACTGCAAAAGGGGTAGCATGGTTGGCAGGTATGAAAATAGGGCTATATAATCAGTTGGAAGCGTTTGAAAAAGAGTGGGCACTTAAAAAGAAATTTTCTCCCAAACTTTCTTCCGACGAACGAGATAAAAAATATGAGGGTTGGAAACAAGCAGTAGGAAAAACGAGAATTTCAGCTTAAAGAAGTAACGATCTCAAATTCGTTTTCGATTAATCTATCGTGTAAATATTTTATGTGGCTTGGTCCAATCTCACAACAACCTCCAACAACGGACGCGCCTTGAGTAGCCCAATTTAATGCGTATTTAGAGTACTCTTCAGGCCCCAAATCAGTTCTAGCTGATAATACTGATACATTGCTGGCTGTTTTTAAGGGTTCTATTGATGTAAAACCATTTGCATAACCTCCGAAGAACTTAGTGTTTTTGCTTAGAATAGAAATTCCGTTATTGATGACTTCAGGAAATGAGCAATTAAGTAAAAACTCTTCTTGTCCGAGAGACTGTAGCGCAATCACACTGTCTAGTAATTTTTCACCTGATCTCAACTCACAATTTTCATTATCCTCTAGAGTTAAACCGCACCAAACAGTTTTTCCGCTGGTCTTTGCGGCTGCAACTGCAGCCTTCGCCTCTTTTAACGATGCCATGGTTTCGCAAATGAAAAGATCTACATCGTCTTCCTGCTCCCTGACTATTTGTAAATATAAGTCAACACATTTTTCATAATCAGGAGCTTTATCTGGCCGATAACTCCATACTAAAGGAGGAAGACAACCTGCAATAAGTACGTTCTTTTTTGTGTGGTCAATTGCCTCCCTGGCCAAATCAATAGCTTTCTTGTGAAAGAAACCGAATTTATCTGATAAATTGTTAGCTTCTAATCGCTCCGGTGTTGTCGAATAGGTATTAAGTGTAACAACACTGGCTCCTGCTTCGATAAACTCTATATGTGCTTTTTTTACTAAATCTGGTTCCTCTGCCATAACGTATGTTGACCAAAGCGGATGAGGTTTTGAGTTCGAATTTTTTATGAGTTCTTGCCCCATTCCACCATCAAGAAGTATAATCTTTTTTAGCATTTAATGTCCTATCTACCTTCTGGAAAAATACCTTTTGGAGCAAACCTTAAAACTAATAATAACAATAAGCCCATCATCATGTATCGCATATGGGCCGCGTTATTTATTAGTTGTACCCTAAGAGGGTTGGTTTCACTTAATGGTGATGTTATTAGTTCCACAATATAAAGACCTAAGGGCTCTGCTTCCACCCATAAAAACCATACTAAAAATCCTCCGATAATTGAGCCATAATTATTTCCTGTTCCACCAATAATAACCATAACCCATACTGTGAATGTAAAACGAAGTGGTTGATAGGTAGTAGGTGTAAACTGTCCTTCCAGAGTTGTCAGCATTGCTCCCGCAAGCCCTATAATAGCTGAGCCAAGTATAAAAATTTCCAAATGTCGAGCTTTTACATTTTTTCCCATAGCTCTAGCTGATATTTCGTTGTCTCTTATTGCACGCATCATTCGTCCCCATGGAGATTTCAGTGCTACTTCAGATAGAATGAATAGCGTCAGCACTACAATCGCAAACAATAAGCAATAGCTTAATTTTACCACAATCGAAGATGTTTCTACTAAAGGAAAGTCATACCTTTGGCACAGCTCTATGAACCAGCTACTTTCTTGTAAATCAATTTCGTAAGGAACAGGTCTTGGAAGTCCATTTACATTTTTAACTCCTCTAGTAAGCCAATCTTCATTTTTTAATATATAAATGATTACTTCTGCTATACCCAGTGTAGCAATAGCCAAGTAATCACTTCTTAAACCAAGTGTTATTTTTCCAATTAGATAAGCAACAATACCGGCTATCACACCCCCAACTATCCACGACAAAATAATAGGCAAGCCGAAACCTCCCAGAAACCCAGATGCCGCCGGCTCAAAAGCTTCTATTCTCTCAACTGCAGGTGCCCCGATTAAATTTAGTAAAAGAAGTACCACAATGATTATTAGTGGAAAAATTATTTTTTTATAAGTTTGGGTAAGTTTCGATTTATAAACAATAACCCCAACTACTGATCCTAAAAGTAAGATTAAAATGCATGCTAATATCCCCATCCCTCCTAAACTGATTGTTTCAGATACGGGTTTGTAGGATATTATAACAGCTGAAAGTCCACCTAGTGCCGCAAAGCCCATAACTCCGGCATTAAATATTCCGGCATAGCCAAGTTGAATATTTACACCGAGAGCCATTGTAGCGGAAATAAGACACAGATTAAAAATTCCCAAAGCTACATTCCAGCTCTGAAGGAAACCTATAAATACAATTGCAAGTGCAAACACTAAAAAAATCAAAGATCTTCGGACTACATCACTCATATAGTTTTCCCTTTAAAGATGCCTGTTGGTCTTACAATCAAAACAATTACCAATATTATAAAAGAAACTGCAAATTTATAATCTGTGGATAAAAACTGCATCATTCCCGATGGTTCCATACTTTCGGGTAATAAGTAGGCTAGAACTTTCCGGTAAGCAAAAGTTACAAATAACTCTGAGAGTGCAATTACATAACCGCCGACGACAGCTCCAATTGGGTTTCCTACACCACCTACTATTGCAGCGGAGAATATTGGAAGAAGCATTTGCAGAAATATGAACGGTTTATAAATTTTATCTAAGCCATACAATACCCCTGCGAATGTTGCCAAACCACCTGCAATGACCCATGTTAATAAAACAACCTTATTTGGATCGATTCCCGAAAGTAGTGCCAAATCTTCATTATCGGAAAAGGCTCTCATGGACTTTCCTGTGCGCGTTTTATTGAGAAAAACAAACAAAACTGAGCAGAGTATTATAGTTGTTAATATGGTTATAGCTTGAGATGTCTTCAGCCCAAAACCTTCATCCAAACCTGTGAAAGCTTTAAATTCTCTTACATTGAAAATAAAGCGAACGCCGTCATTAAAGCTTTGATCGCTAGGCCCTATAATAAATCTAATTAAACCAGCTGTAAAAAACATTACACCAATTGATGCAATAAGAAAAATGATAGGGTCTGATTTTTTTCTGCGATAATAAGAAAAAACAAATTTTTCTATGAAGAAACAATAAAGAGCTGTAAAACCAATTGCAATAGGCAGAAATATTAGTGCGGTGGGCAAAAATCCAAAATTAATTCCATAGCTTTGGCCAAGCCAAGTAAATAGAATACAAATCATTGCACCAAATGACATAAGCTCCCCATGCGCAAAATTAGAGAAACGCAGTACTGCGTAAATCAACGTGACTCCTAAAGCTCCAAGAGCCAACTGACTTCCATAGGTGAAACCAGGTAATAATATATAATTTGTTATTAAAGCCAGAGCGTTCAAAAAATCCATTTATCCACCTAAAAACGCCTTTCTTAC
>CACAFI010000053.1 GCA_902531755.1 uncultured Alphaproteobacteria bacterium | reverse complement strand
AATATTCAAGCCTCTCAAGATCAGATAAAGCAAAATGCAATGATCTGGTGCAAAAAGTATTAAGATTTACAGTTTATTTAGATCCTTGGATTAGCAGCAAAAAAAAGGGAAGGGTAAGGGTAGAGCTTTTCTGTCTCCTGCGACTTGCGCTTATAGATATTTTAATCAGAAATGTAAGACAAGAAACGGTACTAAAAAAATATTCGGATATGGCAATTTTTTTTGAAAGGACAAAGCACAACAAAGATCAATTGAGGTATTTTATACACTTAGGATATTTGGAGTTGAAAAAAAAATCTCTCAATCCGTTATTTTTGTTTGAAAATAAAATACGCGAAGCGTTGTCAAGGCAGTATAGTTTAGCGACTATAAGAAGGGTAGAGAAAATTTTTTCTAAGACCCCTCATATAGACATACAAATAAAAAGAAGTGCGTTAAAAGAAAATTACTTCGAACAAATTAAAGGATCATTTATTAACAGTACGCATTTTAGATTATCTAAAAATGTGAGCCTAATAGATATAAATGGTTATTACTCTGGGGACTGGTGGGTACAAAGTTTATCCGCGTCTTTGCCCGTAAATATAGCACCGATGGATTTTAAAGATAAAACTGTTTTAGATGTATGTTGTGCCCCTGGAGGGAAGTCGTTTCAATTGGCAGACCAGGGCGCAATTCTGACTTCAATTGATAAGTCTGAGAAAAGACTTAAGATAATGAAGGAAAATTTGGATCGATTGAAATACGATTTTGATTTAATTTGTATGGATATTTTTGAATATCAGCCAAAAAAACTTTTTGATATTATCTTGCTCGATCCGCCGTGTACTGCTACTGGCACTATTGGAAAAAACCCAGACCTTCAATTTCTTAACCCACTTGATAAGCTAGACGAATTATCAGAAATACAGAAAAAAATGTTACACCGATGTTCTGGTTGGTTGGCGGATAATGGATTTATAATCTATTCTGTTTGCTCGCTACTAAAAGAGGAGGGAGAGAACCAGATAAGTAGATTTTTAAGGAACAATGAAAAATTCAGCGCAGTTCATCCAAAAAAAATTGGTCACCTAGATCAAGAAGGTTTTGAAATCCACAAGGGAAAAGGGATAAGAATAATGCCTTTCTTTGAGGAAAGTATAGGGGGAACTGAAGGTTTTTATATTGCATATTTACAACTAAAAGGAAAAAATTATTAAATGTGGTTTTTTATTAAAGAATTAGTATTTTTTTGTATCGAGAAATTGTTTCTTAAAGCTTCGAGGCAGTTCGCACGCGTATTATCGGGTCAAAAAAAGTTATTGGTTTTAAAAAAACTACCATGTGCAAGTGTAGGCAATATAGAGATAGGTCAGAATCTATTAAAAAAAATCAATCTATTTGGTAACGTTATCCTTGATGTCAAAACTGAGAATCCATGGCGCATTTTACCTTTTTCCGACGAGGTTGAAGTCGGGATCGATGGCTTCTCATGGTTAAATGACCTTGCGATAGTAAACAGTGAAACCTCTAGGGACTTATCCCAAAATTGGATAGACACATTTCCCTTAGACCGATTAAACATGAATGTACAATCAAGCTGTTCGAGATTAGCAGCAATAGTTAGAAATTTTTTATATTTAGAAATTGGTAGTGACAGAGATCATTTGAATAAAGTAAATGAGATATTAAAAAATGACTATCTCTTCTTAAACTTTTACAAAAATTTTTCATTTAATATTTTCGATAGGCTTTCTATCTCTCATAGCTTGGTTTTGTCTGGCTATGCTTTTAATTTTACTAAAAAAAAGCAAAAGAAACTTATTAGATATATGATTAAGTTACTTACTCTTTATAAGAATAGAGTAAAAAGGGGCCAAGTAAGAAACCCCGAACAGATGTCAGAAATATTTTTCTATTTGCTTGAAGCTATTGAAATTGAAACGAACCTTGAGAGTGGCAAGCCATCCCCTGAGGAAGAGAAATTAAGGAAAATATCATACTTCTTTGGTTCCTCTTTAAGGTATCTCCAGTTTGGTAATGGTAGCTTAGTTAGTGCCCATGGGGGTTGCTTGGGAGATTACAGAAAATATGTAAAACTTTTAGGAGAAATAAAAAAGTATGGAGGGGGCGAAGAAGTTAGGAACTTAGGTTTCAAGCGGCTCGATGGAGCTAGATTGTCGATGCTTATTGATACTAGCCCTCCACTTTATGGAAAAAGAGATGAAATAGGGCACGCAGGTTTCTCATCTTTTGAATTATACTATGGGGCCAATGCTATTTTTGTTAACTGCGGGGGTGGAAGCAGGTTTGGGCATCAATATAGAAAATATTGCCAAAGTTCTAAGGCACACAATGTTATGTTGTTAAATGAAAAATCACAATGTTCATTTGGAAAAAAACCTTTTTCAAGAAACAACTCTTATTACTATATCGCAGACGGACCTAGGGATATTAAGGTAAATTGTGAGAGTTCTATTACCGAAAAAACTGTAGAGCTATCTCACGATGCATATAAAAAAGATTATGGCATATCAGTTAACAGAAGACTTTCGATGGATCTTGTAAAAAATTGTGTAATAGGACGAGACAACTTAATCAATGAAAGAGATCCAAAAAAAAAATCATTTGATACTTCTGTTGCTCTCTATTTTCATGTGCATCCTTCAATAGCTTGCGAAAAGAAGAGAGATGGAGTTTTGCTTAAAATGCCGGGTGATAAAAAAATGTTTTTTACTTATAAAGGAGGAAATTTGAGTCTCGAAAAATCAACTTACATAGGTAACTTTTTTGAACCTCAAGAAATAACAAAGCTGGTAATTGAAAGTAATGTCAAACACAGCGATAGTAAAATAAATTGGAAAATAGAGGAGTTTATCGATTGAATGCAGGAATAGTACCGATCCGGAGAGCGTTAATAAGTGTTAGTGACAAGCATAATTTAATTGATTTAGGAAAATTCTTAGAAGATTTGGGAGTAGATCTTGTTTCTACTGGAGGAACAGCACGCTTTCTAAAAAAAGAGGGTTTAAGTGTTAAAGAGGTAAGTGATATGACAGGGTTTCCCGAGATTTTAAATGGTCGGGTTAAAACACTCCATCCAAAAGTTCACGCCCCCATACTATTTGATAGAGATGATAATTCTAGCGTTAAAGAGTTAAAAAAAATTAACGCTAAAGCTATAGATCTTGTTATTGTTAATCTCTACCCTTTTGAAACTATTTTAAAAGGTAAGGCCTCTACAAAAAAAGACTTAATTGAAAATATCGACATTGGCGGGGTAGCTTTAATGAGAGCAGCAGCGAAGAACTTTGACCATGTAATGGTCGTTTCTGATCCAGCAGATTATATTGAGTTAAAGAGAGAGCTAACAAATTTCCAAGGTTGTACTAGACAAAGAACAAGAAAGTTTTTTGCAGCGAAAGCATTTTCTCAAACTTCTTATTACGATCATTTAATTGCTGGATGGTTCCTATCAAAAAAGCAGTTTCAATCTATTAAAAACCGCGTCTTTGGTGGAACGTCAAGACAAGTTTTGAAGTATGGGGAGAACCCTCACCAAAATGCTGTATATTTAAATAGCCCTGATCTAGAAAAAAAAACCAAACATCTAGTAAATATTATCCAGGGGACACTATCCTACAATAATCTTGTAGATACTACTGCAGCCTACAAAATTTTATGTGAACTTGAAGATTATAAAAAGTCATCCTGCGTAATTATAAAGCATGGAAATCCGTGTGGGGTTGCAATTGATAATAATATGTTGGGTGCATATAAAAAAGCTCTCGAAACTGATCATATATCTGCTTTTGGAGGAATTGTCGGTATAAATCAACATGTTGATGAGAAACTAGCAAAGAAAATATTGAGTGTGTTTACGGAGGTGATAATCGCAAAAGGTTTCTCACAAAGAGCTTGTAAAATTCTCAGCTTAAAAAAGAAAGTTAAGATGCTAGAAATAAAGAGTTTTGATGGAACTTTGTTAGAAAAAGAAGAGGTCAGGTCGGTTATAGGGGGGTATCTTGTTCAGGAAACATCGATTAGTAAACCTAATGAGGAAGAGTTCAAAGTAGTTACTAAAAGAAAACCGAGCAAAGCAGAATTTAATAACTTAGTTTTTCTATGGAAAATAGTTAAACATGTAAAATCAAACGCTATTGTAGTTGGAAAAAGCTTATGTGTAACTGGAATTGGAACTGGGCAGACTAATAGAGTAGGAAGCGTAAAAATAGCAATTAACAATTCAAAAAGGGTAGAAAAAAATAGTAAAAAAAATATGAACATTGTGTCATATGGTATGTCTTCTGATGCCTTTTTTCCATTTCCAGACTCAATTAAAACGGCCTCTCGGAACGGGATATCTTGTATTATCCAGCCTGGAGGATCAATTAATGATATAGATGTTATTAAGACAGCGGATAAGTTAAATATCTCGATGGTATTTACAAAAAGAAGACTTTTCAGTCACTAAATATTGGCTTGGATTCTGTGGCTATGAGTATTGGAATGCCATCTCTTACTGGAAATTTTATTTTAGCAACTTTAGATACAAGACAATTCTCATTTTTATCGTAGTACAATGCTCCTCCACTGATTGGGCAGACCAGTAATCTTGTGAGGCCAGTATTGAGATCGTTTTCTTTTTTATTGGACATATTGGTTTTCAAGGTCATTTTCCGACGATAACTTCATCAACGTTACTAAGACGTCTAATCGCTTTACTATAGTCTCTGCCTCTAACAGCACTTGCTTTTCCTCAGGCTCAAATGGGCAAAGCATTGACAAAGAATTCACAAGAATCTCTTCCCTAGCTTTTTTGAGAACTTCCCAGTCAGATGCTATTTGCGCGCTGTCGAGATATTTTTTAAGGGTTTCTAAAAATCCATTTCTGTCGAAGCTGTTCATTCCTTCAAAGGGAACAAGGTCATTTTTATAAAAACCCCAATCGATTCCAGATAATATATAAGGCTTTTGATGTTCAATCTCTTTTCTGAATATAAATCTCGAAACACCTTCTAGAGTTATAAGATATCTCCCGTCATCAGTTTCAGTAAATGAAACAATCCTACCGGCACAACCAACCTTTTGGTATTTATTTTTTTCTTTCAGGTTGCTTCTATTATTTATTTTTACAGGTTGGATCATTCCTATTAGCCTGTGCTTAGTCGCGAGTGTGTCTTCTACCATATTTATATATCTCGGTTCAAATATATTGAGTGGGAGTCTGCTGTTAGGCAATAACAATGCACCAGGCAAAGGAAAAAGAGGAATGTTTTCGGGTAATTTTTCCATTCTGTTCTCAAACAAAAATTAAAGATGTGAGCGCTCGTCGCCCTTTTTTGGAGAGTTCATTTTCACTACCGAGATGATCAAAAATTAATAGCAGCTGTTTTTTAGCATAACCTTCTTTCCATTCTTTGTCTTTTTTAAACATTTCCAAAAGAATGTCTATGCACTCAGAAAAATTATTTTCCTTGAAAAGAATTTTAGAATAATTCATCTTGTTGTCTAGGTCAGCTGGGTTCTCGTTAATTCTATCCAGAATTTCTTTCTTGCTGTCTTCGACCTCATTGTTTTTTAAAAGCTCATACGATGAAATAGCACCTTTAACTGCATTATCTTTAAGTATTTCAGGTGACAAATTTTCTATGACATGCTCAACACCGTCAAAGTCGCCTAATCCAACAATTGACCTTATTAATAGAGAATAGTTTTCTGGAGATGGGTTGGATTTAATCAACTCTTCGGAAGCTAATTTTACTTCTTGAAACCTTTTTTCCGAGAGTAAGATTTCAAATTCTTCAGATACATTAGAACTATTTTTTGAGAATTTTTTTATTAATGCGTCAAAAAATTTTTCTACATCGGGCTCAGTTTTAGCACCCATAAACCCATCAACTGGTTGCCCACCTGAAAAAGCGAAAACTGCTGGGATAGACTGTATTCTAAGTTGAGAAGCAATTCCTTGATTTTCGTCTATATTAACTTTTACTACTTCAAGATGCTCTCTCTTTTTGGTAGCTTGGCTCTCCAGAATAGGAGTTAAGGCCTTGCATGGGCCACACCACGGTGCCCAGAAGTCAACTATTATTATCTTTTCTTTGGATTTCTCAATTACATCGGAGACAAATGTATTTTCATCTACACTCTTAATAGACTCTACTATCATTTAAAACACGTCCTTTCCCCTTACGCCTAATATAATTCATTAAATCTATTAACAAACTTTTTTCTTACAAAAAATGGCGCCTCTGGCAATAAACTTTTCTCAAACCCCTTAATTGCTTCTTGTTTTCCAAATATGCTGTCAGCTTCCTGCTTTGAAAAACCTGCTAGATTTATAGCTTCCAACCAAGCAGCTTTTTTGTCTGCTGCTTTTACGCGTCTTTTAATTATTTTAATTTTTTTTGTTGGGATATTGAACCTTATACAAATTGCTCTTGTTAACTTTTCGTCTAATTCTTCATAAGTGATACCCAAGTGAGATTTTAGGGGAGAGATCATATCGCCTATTACATATTCGGCAGAGTCGTGAAGTAAAGCAAATAATTTCGAAGGATTATCCATTTCTGGGAATTGCTTTGAAAAAATATTCTCAACTAAAAGACTGTGTTGAGCTACTGAAAAAGGGTATTTTCCGAGAGTTTGACCATTCCATCTGGCTAAAAACGATAAACCGTGTGCTATATCCTCAATTTCTATATCTAGGGGGCTTGGATCTAATATCTCAAGCCTTCTACCTGAAAGCATTCTTTGCCATGCCCTTTTTATTTTCATTTTGAAGTTGAAAAAATTATTATAACTCCTATTAATTATATAGATTTTTGTAAGGAAAATAAAATGAGTAAAGATTTCATCGTAAAGGATACCAGTTTAGCCTCATTCGGAAAGAAAGAGATAGCTATCGCTGAAACAGAAATGCCAGGATTAATGTCCATAAGAAAAGAGTTTGAAGGCAAGAAACCGCTCAAAGGAGCAAGAATTGCAGGAAGTCTTCATATGACAATTCAGACGGCTGTCTTAATAGAGACACTGGTTGATTTAGGCGCGGATGTTCGCTGGGCAAGT
>CACAFI010000052.1 GCA_902531755.1 uncultured Alphaproteobacteria bacterium | reverse complement strand
AAGTTATTGAGCATGTAGAGAACCCTGGTTTTTTCATAGAAATATGTTCAGATCTACTGAAGAGTAATGGTCTAATGTTTTGTTCTACAATAAATAAGAATCTAAAAAGCTACCTTTTCGCGATTTTGGGCGCTGAATATATTATGCAGTGGTTACCAAAGGGAACGCATAATTGGAATAAATTCATAAAGCCAAGCGAATTAAAAAAATTATTTTCTAATTCTGGTCTTAAAGTTGAGGATACCAAAGGATTTGTGTTTAATCCACTATTGTGGGAATGGGAATTATCAAAAAGCGATTTTTCAGTAAACTACACAGTTTGTGCTACAAAATGATACGTTAATCTAGTTCTATAACTCTGCTCCAGAGCTCATCTAAAAAATCTATCTTTTCTTGGTCAAACTTAACTAGGTGTTTCCAATATTTACCGTCTTCAACGAAGTAACCTAATTTTTCCTCTTGTTGGAATGCACGTTTTAGTAAGTTTTTCTTAACCCTTCTAGGAGTTCCATCATTAATTATATTTTCTAAACAGCTGCGTCTAAAAACTAAATTACTACTTTCTCTCTTCGATAGGTTAAAAACTGAGCATTTTTGAGATGCAGCAATAGCCTCTAGGCGAGCAGACTTGGCTTTTAAATTTTTCAAAGTTGGATCTTTTCTAAGAGGATCTGGTGTACCTCTTCCATAGAAATGAGTATCTTTCCCATCATAAATCATATCACAACCGATATAAGCTATAGCTTTGGGTTTGAAATATCCAAGAGCCCAGTATCCGGCGGTAAAAGCCATCGTTCCTCCAGAATAAACAAATCCTCCGTATTTATTTTGTAATCGGACATATTGTTCTGAACGGATTAATCTTTGATCATTTTTTTCAATGGGCCACCTATTTTCTGGAAAATCATCAGGAAAAATACAATAGTCCCAATCGTTTCTGATTTTCCAGGCGTTATTTATAGCTACTATACTCTCAAAAAGCTCTCTCTTAAAAATTTGAGCATCTAAAGCATCTGGCGCGCTTCCAATGATTAATATAAGCAAAAAAGCACCTTTTAACTTTTATTTTTTTCTATTGACTCTCGAAAACTCCTTAAGTCTCCTAATAAACTTTTCTTTGTCAAGTGATCGGTTTTTTGAATTATTTCATTTAATATTGGTTTAATGGATTTCATAGCATAAGTTCTTGCATCTATACCACTTTGACTTATTGATATACGTTTTTTCCTGGCATCATTCCAGTCTGGGCGAACATGTATGTATCCTAGCTTTTCCAGTTTGTTCAACGTATTTGTCATTGCTCCTTTAGTAACATGAAAACTTCGTGCCAATTGTAAGGGAGTTTTTTCAGCTTTAGAGCCAGAAAAATGATTTAAAACGGAAAAACTAGATATATTTAAATCTTTAGGAAGGGCGTTATCGAGCTTGCTTCTAGCCAATTGTTCTATAGTAGCTATCTCACTAAGAAGAATTAATAAATTTATATCTTTATTGTTGAATTCGAGCATAAAAAAAGGCTAATGGTTGTTTAGCAAAGTTTGACCTTACTATCATAAAATATTTTTGGATTAATAATCAATGTTATTTGACACAAATAGAGTTAAAGAAAACAAAATTAGATCAAGAGAAACAAGGTCAAGAAACTTTCTTTTAAGGAGAGTATTCAGTGATCTGGAGAGTCGTATTTTAAATTTACCTGACCCTTGGGAGGACGGCTTAATTGAAGGCTGTAGAAGCGACGATCTAAAAGAGTTAAGCAAAAACAATAAAATTAAAATATCAGAATTCATTTATAGTTCTGCTAAAACCGAGTCAATTGATTTGTACGCAAATTTAATGCAACTGCATTGGTCTAATGATCCATACAGTGATTTTTCTGAGAAGTTCAAACTATTAAAACCCAAAGGTCAATTTTTGTGCTGTTTATTTGGGGCAGAGACCCTTAATGAACTCAGAGATTCTTTCTTAAATGCTGAGATAAAATTATTTGGGGAACCAAGCCCAAGGATTATTCCATTACCAGAAATAAGAGATGTGGGTAATTTAGCTGCCAAGGTTGGTCTAAACAACTGTGTAGTTGATAGAGATATAATCAAGGTCAATTATAAAAAGATATTAGATTTGTTCTTGGATATAAGAAAAATGGGTGAGACAAACGCAATTCTTAGGCGCCGTAAAAGTTTAATGCCTAAAAAGCTTATCCAGGAAGTTGAAAAATTATATTTAAAAAATTTTTCAGATAAAAAAACAGGAGAAGATGTTGATTATATAAGAGCGACTTTCGAAGTAATTTTTTTATACGGAACGAAATAAAAAAGAGAGAAAATGATTTGATATTTTTCATGTATAGCTTAGTTAAATCGTATCGAGAGGATTAACAATGAATGTCAGACAGTTGAATTTACCAGGAGGTCATCCTCAGGTTTTAAAACAAAAAGTCGGCGTCATAGTTGGTAATCTTGGCACGCCAAGTGCCACAGACTACTGGTCTATGAGAAAATATCTCAAAGAGTTCCTTTCGGATAGGAGGGTTATCGATTACTCGCCCTGGGTCTGGAAGCCAATCCTAAACTTAATTCTACTTAGAAGACCTTTCTCTTCCGGTGAAGCTTATAAAGAAATTTGGAACTCCGAAGAAAATGAAAGCCCTTTGTTGACGATTACCAAAGCTCAAACCAAAAAATTGAGAGCTAAATTGAATAAAGCTTATGGCGATAACGTCTTATTAGATTTCTGTATGCGATACGGGAACCCATCCACAGAAAGTGTATTAAAAAAGATGGTATCCCAAGGGTGCAAAAAAATTCTTTTTTTCCCACTCTATCCACAATATGCGGCTCCAACAACTGCAACCGCTAATGATCAAATGTTTAGATCACTCATGATGTTAAACTGGCAGCCATCTATAAGAACGGTGCCTCCATATTTTGATAGCGCTGATTTTATTAATGCGATTTCAATTTCTATAGAGGCCGCTTATAAAAAATCAAAATTCAAGCCTCAACATCTAGTGATATCGTATCATGGCGTTCCGGAACGATACTTAATAAACGGAGATCCCTACCATTGCCAATGTCAAAAAACAACTAGGCTAATCAGAGAAAAGCTCAAATGGAAGGAAAATCAGTTAACAACAGCATTTCAGTCAAAATTCGGTCCCGAAAAATGGGTAGGACCCGCCACCGTTGATCTTGTAGCAGATTTAGCCAAAAATGGTAAAGATAGCATTGCCATAATAGCCCCTTCATTTTCTTCTGATTGTGTTGAAACTCTAGAAGAGATATGTGGCGAGATCTCAGAAAGTTTTATGGAAGCTGGAGGAAGAAACTTTTTATATATTCCATGTCTTAATGATGACCAAAATCATATTGATATGTTTTTTAATATAATCAAAAGAGAATTACTGGGATGGGTTTAGTTTAATTTTCCTTTTCTATTTCTTTTCCAGTATTTTGATCTATAACTTTCATCGATAATTTACTTTTACCTCTGTCGTCAATACCCATTAGCTTAACTTTTACAGTCTGTCCCTCATTCAAAACATCTTTTGGGTGGTTTACTCTCTCTTCAGATATTTGGCTCACATGAACAAGTCCGTCTCGTTTTCCGTAGAAGTTGACAAAAGCTCCAAAGTCCATCAATTTTACAACTTTTCCCTCATAAATTTGGCCAACAATAGGGTCTTCAACGATTTCTTTTATCATTTGTCTCGCAGTTTCTAAGCTTTCCTTACTTTGAGATGCTATTCTTACTATTCCATCATCGTTTATATCAACCTTAGCACCTGAAACCTCAACGATTTCTTTTATTACTTTCCCGCCGCTTCCAATCACTTCACGAATTTTATCGTTTGGAACAGTTAGCGACTCAATTTTAGGTGCGTATTTTGAAAATTCAGATGGTGCTGACAAAGATTTAGCCATTTCGCTTAATATGTGTAATCGAGCTTCCTTTGCTTGATCTAAAGCTTTTTCCATAATTTGAGGAGTAATACCTGCAACTTTAATATCCATTTGCAAAGAAGTAATACCAGCCTCTGTTCCAGCTACCTTAAAGTCCATGTCTCCGAGATGGTCCTCATCTCCTAATATGTCTGTAAGCACCGCATACTTTTTTCCTTCTAGTATTAATCCCATAGCGACACCAGCCACAGGTGCTTTAAGAGGTACTCCGGCATCCATCATTGATAGGGATGATCCACAAACAGTTGCCATTGAAGATGATCCATTTGACTCAGTAATTTCTGAAACAACTCTCACTGTATAAGGGAATTCATCAGACGAAGGCAATACAGCTTGCAAGGCTCTCCAGGCAAGTTTTCCGTGGCCTATTTCTCGGCGGCCAGGGCCAGCCATTCTGCCGCATTCTCCAACCGAGTAAGGTGGGAAGTTATAGTGAAGCATAAAATTCAGTCTACCCTCTTTGTGTAAGGCATCAATTATCTGCTCAGAGTCCCCAGATCCCAGTGTTGTAACTACAAGGCCTTGAGTCTCACCTCTAGTGAATAGTGCAGAGCCGTGTGCTCTTGGCAATAAACGGGTCTCGGTTGCTATAGATCTAACAGTTGTTAAATCTCTGCCATCTATTCTAGAACCATTATCCAGGATATTTGTTCTAACAACATCAGATTCCAACTTTTTTATGAGTTCATTTACTTCACTTCCTTCATTTTCTTCATCTGACAGAGAACTCTTTATTACTTCTACCGCTGAGGATACGGAAGCTTGGCGCTCTTTTTTATCGGATATTTCAAAAGCCTTCTTTAGATGTTTGCTCCCAGCTTTAGATATTTTGTTATATAATTTGTCATTAACCTTATAATCAAAACTAAATGGTTCGCTTGCAGCCTCTTTTGCCAGATCAATGATCATATCAATAACTGACGCCATCTGTTCATGCCCAAACTTTACAGCTCCTAACATTTCTTTTTCAGATAATTCGTAAGCTTCGGATTCTACCATCATCACTGCATCTTTTGTTCCGGCAACGACAAGATCAAGTCTTTGTTCATTATTTTCTTTCAAGCTATCCATGTCGTCTACTGACGGATTGAGAACATAAGAGTCATTTACAAAACCAACTCTTGCAGCTCCAATCGGACCGAGAAAGGGGGCTCCTGATAGTGTTAAGGCAGCGGAGGCCGCTATCATAGCTACAATATCAGGATCATTTTCTAAGTCATGACTTAAAACAGTACAAGTCACTTGTACTTCATTTTTAAATCCTTCAACGAATAATGGTCTTATAGGCCTGTCAATTAGACGACTGGTCAAAGTTTCTTTTTCTGTAGGTCTAGCCTCTCTTTTGAAAAATCCTCCAGGAATTTTCCCCGCGGCATAATACTTTTCTTGATAATTCACGGTTAAAGGGAAGAAATCTTGGTCAGCCTTTGATTCCTTTGCAAATACAACCGCGGCCATAACCACTGTTTCTCCATATGTCGCTATTACGGTCGAATCTGCTTGTCTGGCAATCTTGCCAGTTTCCAATGTTAATTTATCGTGTCCCCACTCAATAGTTTTCTTTATTTCATTAAACATATCTTGCCTTTGTTTTGGTAAATTTACGGACAAAAAACCCGATTATTTTATCTTCTAATTTCAAGTCTTTTGATTAGTTCTTTGTAGCGACTCTCATCTTTTTCTCGCACATAGTCCAAAAGTTTGCGTCTTAAAGAGACCATTTTCAAAAGGCCTCTTCTAGAATGATTATCTTTTTTATGAGTTTTGAAATGCTCTGTTAGATTTACAATTCTCTTGGTCAATATAGCTACCTGAACTTCAGGTGAGCCAGTATCTCCCTCTTTGGTTGCGTAGTCTTTAATTAAACTTTTTTTATCTTCCTGATTAATCGACATCTTTACTCTCCATTGTTATTTGTCCTACCAGGATGTCGTCCAGTTAGGTTATTTCGATTGAATAGTTATTAGTGTGATTTTATTAAAAAATAAAGAAAAAAATAAAAAATGCTTATTTATCGGTGATATTTCTATTTTTTTTGACACAATTTTAAGTATTAAATTTTCTCTTAACTTTTAAAAAAGCACCTTCCTTGAAAAGAATCCCTGCGACCCTTCCTTTATACTTTGCAATTAGTTCCTCGCCTTCGCTGAGAGTAAGTGTAACTGGGCATTTTATCGGTCGGCCATTTTCTAAATGGTTTAAATCATTTAATTGACATTCAAAGATTTCAAGGTTTGGAATGCCAACGTCGATATCCCTTACATTTAAAACTAAATTCTCCGTAGATAGATCTAATAGAGTTGACAATTGAGACGCCTCTGCGACTTTAAAAGGACCATACATCAAACGGCTCAGGTTTCTTACATATCCGAAACATCCAAGGAAATCCCCAATATCTCTTGCAATGGATCTTACGTACCCACCCTTGCTACATTCTAAGTGAACAATAGCTTGGCCTTTTTCATTGTACGATTGTAATGAAAGCTCATATACGTTTATATTCCTAGCTTTGAGATGGAAATACTCGTTGGCTTTAAAAAGCTTGTAAGCTCTTTTTCCCCCCACTTTTACAGCCGAGACTTTGGGAGGAATTTGAAAAATCACCTCTGAATAATATTCAAGTGCTTCCAATATTTCGTTTTTTTTTGGGATGTACGATGATGCTTTAAGAGTGTTCCCAGAAGCGTCATCTGTATCAGTTTTCAACCCGCACATAAAAGTAGCTTCATACTTTTTTTTTGATTTAAGGAGATATGGAATTGCCTTGGTGGCTTCGCCTAAGGCTATTGGTATCAATCCCGTGGCGTCAGGATCCAATGTTCCAGCATGCCCAATCTTTGTCGGGTTCAATTTTTTTTTTATAACCCTAACGACGTCGGCTGATGTAATTCCAGCTGGTTTGTCAATCAAAAGCCATCCGTTAAATATATTCTTTTGCACTTCTATCTAGTCTTCCTCAAGAGCTCTAAAAATTTGGTTGGTTTTTTCTATTTGTTTAAAAAGCGTGTCTTCTTTAAAACTTAAAGCCGGTAAATATTTTAAAGACAACTCTTTCCCGAGAGCATGCCTGATGGCGTTCTTGTTTTTACCCAAAAAAACAATTAGTTCTTGGGGGTCTATCTCATTCAAAGGAAAAACATATACTTTTGCTATCTTAAGATCTGCAGAGCACCGCACCTCACTAACGGATGCCGAATAATTCTTCCTATTTTGATCGTAAAAATTAGAGTTTATTAGTATTTTGGAGATACTT
>CACAFI010000051.1 GCA_902531755.1 uncultured Alphaproteobacteria bacterium | reverse complement strand
AGAAGAATACTTTTCTTGGTCTTTATCTTTCAGCTTTTTCAGTTCGTTAAGGATCCTCTTCTTTAATGCCTTAGAGATTTTGTTCAAGGTGACATTATGCTGTAGCATTTCTCTACTTACATTAAGGTCAACGTCTGATGTGTCTACTATACCTTTTACAAACCTAAGCCATCTCGGTAGAATGCTTTCAGAGTCATCGGTTATCAAGACTCGGTTTGAATAAAGTTTGATCTTAGATTTTACGTCCATTTGAAACAAATCAAAGGGTCTTGAATCTGGAATAAAGAGAAGATTTATATAGCTTAAAGTTCCTTCAACCTTGTTATGTAAGGTTAGTAAAGGTTTATTAAATCCAGCACCTATTTGTTTGTAAAACTCTTCATATTGTTCAGCAGAAATATCTTTTTTCTCTCTAGTCCAAATAGCTGAAGCTTTATTAAGCAATTCAGGTTCATTCTTTCCATCAATAAAATTTACAGAATACATTAAATGATCTGAATACTTCCGAGTTATAAAACCTATCCTTTCTTTATCAAGATACCCCTTTTCGCTCCGCTTTATATGGAGAGTGATTTTTGTTCCTACCTCCTCTTTGATCGCATCGGAAATTTCGTATCCCGAAATGCCATCTGACTCCCATTTATTTGCTTTAGTTTGACCAACACCTTTACTTACAACTTCAACCTTGTCAGCAACCATAAAAGCAGAATAAAAACCTACACCAAACTGGCCTATAAGATTAACATGTTTCTTTTTCTTGTCTTTTCCTGCGTTTTTTTCAAGTTCTGCCAAGAATTCTGTCGTTCCAGATTTAGCAATGGTCCCCAAAGAATTTTCTAATTCTTCTTTGCTCATACCGACCCCGTTATCTTTTATTATCAGCGTGCTATCCTTTTTATTTGCATGGATCTCAATTTTAAGATCTTCTGTTCCAACGCTATCATTTTTGTCGGTCAAAGATAGGAACCGGCGCTTGTCAAGCGCATCACTACTATTAGAAATTAATTCTCTAAGAAAGATCTCTTTTTCCGAGTAGAGAGAATTAATTACGATATTGAGAACGCGTCCAGTATCTGCTTCAAAAGCCTTTTTCATTGAGAAATTTCCTTCATTATTCAATTTGTTGATATTATTTATGTATTGAATATTCAGTAGTCAATAAGAACAAACGATTTTTTTCGCTTTTTTTAGTATTCTTCAGGTTGTTTTTTGGGTCCAATAAGTGTAGACCTAACTGGTGAGGTTTTTAGATTACAAGGGAAGTAGATGGGCTGGGATAAAAAAAATTGGCGTGGAAAACCGAGAGTTCAAATGCCTACTTACGGTAATCTTGATGAGTTGGCGTCAGTTGAGAGTAGCCTAGAAGCATTACCACCGTTGGTTTTCGCCGGAGAGGTGAGAAATTTAAGGGAACAACTTGCTAAAGTAGGTGTGGGCGAGGCTCTTTTGCTCCAGGGTGGGGATTGCGCTGAGAGCTTCTCAGAATTTTCGGCAAACTTAATAAGAGATACGTTCAAAGTAATGCTCCAAATGGCAGTAGTGCTGACCTTCGGCTCGAAAAAGCCAGTGGTAAAGATTGGTCGTATGGCTGGACAGTTTGCAAAGCCTAGGTCTGCAGATTATGAAACTGTCAATGATCAAAAACTACCATCATACCGTGGGGATATTATTAATGACATTGCTCCTGACTTGAAGAGTAGAGAGCCTGATCCAAAGAGAATGCTTCAAGCTTACACTCAATCAGCTGCCTCTGTAAACCTATTGAGAGCATTTTCTCAGGGAGGCTTTGCTGATATACGTCAAGTTCATTCTTGGACCCTAGAGAATACAAGGACAGGAAGCAGATACAAGCAGTTTTCAGAACTTGCTGAGAAAATTTCTGAAGCTCTTGACTTCATGGAAGCCGCTGGTGTTTCACCCAATAATACTCAGACGCTAAGAAAGGTTGATTTCTACACAAGCCATGAAGCATTGCTTTTGGAATATGAAGAGGCACTTTGCAGAATTGACAGCCTTACAGGTAACCCAATTGCGGGCTCAGGTCATATGCTTTGGATTGGAGATAGAACCAGAGATCCAAATGGGGCTCATGTTGATTTTTGTAGTGGTGTTGAAAATCCAATAGGACTTAAGTGCGGACCAAGCCTATCCAAAGAGGATTTGGTAAGATTAGTTCAAAAGCTTAATCCAAAAAATGAAATGGGAAGACTAACGCTTATTACTAGATTTGGTCATGACAATGTTTTGGAGTATCTACCGAAACTAATAAAAGCCGTTCAATCAGAGGGGTTGAATGTTGTTTGGTGCTGTGACCCCATGCATGGAAACACGGTTAAATCAAGCAGTGGGTTCAAAACTAGACCATTCGATCATGTATTGGCTGAGGTGCAAAATTCGTTCACAGCCCATCGATCAGAAGGGACATACCTCGGTGGCGTTCATTTTGAAATGACAGGAAAAGATGTGACCGAGTGTACCGGTGGTCTTCAATTAATTGATGATGAAGACCTTTCTTTGCGATATCACACTGCCTGTGACCCTAGATTGAATGCTTCTCAATCCCTTGAGTTAGCATTTTTAGTAGCGGAACAATTGGAAAAATAAAACAAGGAAAATATCTTTTTTCTAATGCTAAATTTTTGTGTAGTAACCTCGCATAAAGAGATATCATCTTCTGAAATAACTTTTCTGAGGAGTCAATTAAACGCTAAAAGAGTAGATGTTCTAGGCTCCTGTGGAGTGCAATTTCAAGTTGGATCAGAAACGGCCTCTGAAAAGCTTGCGTTAGAAAGCAGAAAAAAAATTGACATAAATTTCATAACTGAGGATGAGCGAAGTGTGCATCTATTAGCTTCTGATATGGATGGAACTATTCTCGAAGAGGAATGCATTGATGAGATTGCTGATCTTGTGGGGAAAGGATCTGAAGTAAGGAGCATTACGGCACTTGCGATGAACGAAGGTTTGAATTTTGAAGAAGCTTTGCAGAGAAGATTAGCTTTGCTAAGGGGTACGGAATTAGAAGTTTTAGAGTATTGCTTGTCTAAAAAAATTACTATCAGACCTGGTGCTGCAGTCCTTTTTAAAACGTTTAAAAAACATTTTGGAAAAACAGCCATTCTTTCAGGGGGATTTACTTATTTTTCTGATCATATTCAGAAAGAATTGGAAGCCGATTTCTCATTTGCTAATGTTTTGGAATGTAAAGAGAATCGCTTAACTGGGAAAGTATTAGGAACAATAGTAAATGCAGAGAAAAAAACTGAATTAATGAAGCAGTTAATCGCTCGGCAAGGGAAAAATAGCTTTAATGTTGTAGCGGTAGGTGATGGAAACAATGATATAAGAATGATTTCAGAATCTGGGGTGGGTATTTCGTTCAAGGGTAGTCATCAGCTTAATCTTTCTGCAAAACATGTGTTAAAGAATTCAGATATATCGGCTATCCTATACTTACTTGGACTGAGAGAAGAGCAGTTTGTTTATTGAATTTAACTTTTGGAGAAATTGAGCTTGTCAGAAAAAGGGGTATTAGTGATTTTGTCTTCTCCATCTGGAGCAGGTAAGACAAGCATTGCTCGGGCTTTGGTTGAAGAAAATAAAAACTTCTTATTTTCCGTTTCGGCTACTACAAGAAAATCAAGGCCAGGGGAAGTAAATGGCAGAGAGTACCATTTTTTAACCGTTGACGAATTTAGAGAAGGAATTGATGGCGGTCAATTTTTAGAGCATGCCAAAGTTTTTGGAAATTTATACGGGACTCCTTTACAACCTGTAATGGAGTCTATCAATAATGGAAAAGATTTGATTTTTGATGTTGACTGGCAAGGTGGCAAACAAATTCGGAACTCATCTCTCAGAAAATTTGTTATTTCCATATTTATTTTGCCGCCATCAATCAAAACTCTACAGGAGAGGCTGATGAGTCGAGCTCAAGACTCGTCGGATACAGTTAAAGATAGAATGACAAAATCTATTGGTGAAATAATGCACTGGAAAGAATATGATTACGTTATTGTGAACAATAATTTTGAGCAAACTCTTCATGAGGTAAAATCGATAATTACATCTGAAAAATTGCGACGCGTTAGAAACGACCAATTGGAGGGGTTTATTGAAACACTTACGAACGAATTTGAGGAATTGAAGTCATGACAAATATATATGAGCTTGGGGATATGAAGCCTAATTTACCGGAAAATAATGATTTTTGGATTGCTCCGAGTGCATTTGTTATTGGGAATGTAATCATGAAAAAAGGAACATCTGTTTGGTTTGGAACAACTATAAGAGGGGATAACGAAATAGTAACGATAATGGACGGCACCAATATACAAGAAAACACAATTCTCCACACAGACTTAGGCTTCCCAATTGAAATAGGGAAAAACTGCACCATAGGCCATAAAGCTATGCTTCATGGATGCATTATTGAAGATAACACTCTCATTGGTATGGGGTCCACAATATTAAATGGTGCTCGAATAGCAAAAAATTGTTTAGTAGGTGCCTGCTCCCTAGTAACCGAGGGTAAAACGTTTCCAGAAAATTCGCTAATCATGGGATCTCCAGCAAAGGTTGTTAGGCAATTGACGGAAGAGGAGATTGAAGGGATCACAAAGTCTGCAAAATGGTACCAACAAAACATGAGACGATTCAAATCAGACATGAATGCTATTAGATTATAAACTATTGGAAGTTTAGATGAGTTCAATCGCTGTATTGAGAGTTTCAATTGTTTTGGCTTTGACATTAACTTTGATACCCATCTACTTACCGGGGTTAGCCTTGAATTATTTATTCGGAAAAAGAATTGTGGTTTTGCTAATCAAAAAGTTTTGGTCTAGAACTGTAATGAGGATAATTGGAATAGAACAGGAAATTGTAGGGATAAAGAGTGAAGCTAATATTTTTGTTTCTAACCACATTTCCTGGATTGATATTTTAGCTATAAATAGCACGCTAGATGTAGTCTTTATCGCTAAAAAAGAGGTTAGATCTTGGCCAGGTTTGGGAGTTCTTGCCGTTCTAGGGCAAACAATATTTATAGAGAGAAAATCTTTGAATGTGCTTGCCCAAAAGTCAGCGTTGGAACAATGTCTAAGAAAAGGGCAAAGCATATTCTTCTTTCCAGAGGGTACAAGTACTGATGGATCAATCATTAAGCAATTTAAATCGTCCCTATTTGAAGTTTGTTATGCGGAATCGTTTAAAGAAAATATTTTTGGGGCAGTCCAGCCTTTAACAATTATTTACAAATCGCCGATAGAAAATGACCCAAGTTTTTATAGTTTTTGGAGAGAAGAGGATACCATCTTTGACAACATAAAAAAGATTATAAAGAAAGTAAGTCACGGCAGGGTTCGACTGGTCTTCCATAAACCAATTGAATTTAACAAATACGGTAATCGAAAGCATTTAAGTTATGCTTGTTACAAAGCTGTTAAGAACGGTTTAACAAACTCAGAAAACTCATTTTAGGATATCGGTACCAATATACTGAGCACTTTGTCCAATTTCTTCTTCTATGCGTAAAAGCTGGTTATATTTTGCCAACCTGTCACTTCTTGATAAGGAGCCTGTTTTTATTTGAGTGCACCCAGTTGCTACTGCCAGATCTGCTATAAACGTATCCTCTGTTTCTCCAGATCTATGAGACATTATACAGGCATAATCATTTTCCTGTGCTAAAGAAATTGTCTCTAGAGTTTCACTTAGTGTGCCTATTTGGTTAGGTTTAATCAAGATGGCATTTCCTGCACCTCTTTCTATCCCTTCTTTAAGGCGGGCTTTATCGGTCACGAATAAGTCATCTCCAACCAATTGTACTTTAGAACTAAGGGTTTCGGTGAGTAGTTTCCAACCTTCCCAATCATCCTCTGCCATTCCGTCTTCAATTGATAAAATAGGATACCTATTGCATAAGCTTTCTAGATTTGCGGCATTTTGTTTAGCTGACAAATACTTATTTTCACCTTCCAAATTATATCTGTGATCTTTGTAATATTCTGTTGATGCACAATCGAGAGCTAGATAAAAGTCTTTCTCTAAAATGTATCCACAAGATTTGATAGCTTTAACGACCGCATCTAGTGCTTTCTCAGTACTCTCCAAAGCAGGTGCAAACCCACCTTCGTCTCCTATATTTGTACTCAGTCCATCTGCTTTCAAATTATTTTTGAGAGTTTGAAAAACTTCACATGACATTTGTATGGCTTTCCTGAAAGTTTTTGCACCAATTGGCATAATCATAAACTCTTGAAAATCGATAGCGTTATCTGCGTGACTTCCCCCATTAATTATATTCATTAAAGGGACCGGTAGTTTATAGTCATTGATGGAGCCGAGATATTTAAACAGTGACTGGTTTTTTAAACTAGATGCTGCTCTAGCTACTGCTAGAGAAACTCCCAATATAGCATTTCCTCCTAAACTAGACTTGTTTGGCGTACCATCCAATTGTAAAAGCATATTATCAATTTTGATCTGATGGATCTTGACCCCTTAAGTGAGCATTGATTTTTTCGTTAATATTATTTACTGCTATTAGCACCCCTTTCCCCAAATATCTTGATGAATTATCATCTCTTAACTCTAAAGCTTCATGACTACCAGTAGAAGCTCCAGAGGGAACTGAGGCTCTACCAAAAGATCCATTAAGGAGAGAGACATCCACTTCTATGGTTGGATTTCCTCTACTATCAATTATCTCACGTGCGGTTATTCTATCAATAGTTCCAGTCATTTTTTTTTACCGTATAGTTCTAGTTTATGTCCGATTAGCTTATAACCTAGTTTCTTAGCTATTTTCTTTTGTATATGCTCTATTTCTTCATCAACGAACTCAATGACTTTACCGGTGTCTAAATCTATAAGATGATCATGATGTTTCCTTACCGCATCTTCAAATCTTGATCGACCGTCATTAAATTCTAACTTCTCAAGGATACCAGCATTTTTTAAAACCTTTACGGTTCTATATACAGTCGCTATTGATACCTTGTTATCAATTTTATTTGCTCGTTCGAACAAGGTATCAACATCTGGGTGGTCCATAGACTCTTCGAGCACTTTTATTATTGATCGTCTCTGACCAGTCAATCTGATGCCAACTTTTTTACATCTCTGGGATATAGTTTCAAGCATTCTTTTTTTTGAGTGATTCTTTAACTTGCTCCCAAATTTCGAGCAACTTTTTATCCGTTAGGTGTTGATCAGATATTTTCTCTGCCTTGATAAACTTAATCGATTCACTTATTCTTTTTTTGAATTTGTTAATAGAATATCCTAAGCTTTTCTCTGCGTCTACATCAAGTTTCCGAGCTAAGTTGACAAGTGAA
>CACAFI010000050.1 GCA_902531755.1 uncultured Alphaproteobacteria bacterium | reverse complement strand
CTATAGCTGTTTTTGCTGCCCCTATTTTTGCCGATGGTCACGGATGTGACATATCGGGAAGGGTTAGCATTGTAGGTAACGAGTTTCCAGCAATCCACGCAGTTGCCGATGGTGCAAAGGCATGTAAAGGATCAGAGGTTAAAGCTAACTTGACAGCTGATCATCAAAAAATAAATGTTGCTGGTATGAGTGGTAATCCAGCGGAGTATACTTCCGCAATTATAGCCAATTCATCAATAGTTGCGTTAATGAATAATGATGTGATTAGACCATTAGATGATCTTGTTGCAAAACATGGAAAAGGCCTTAAGAAAAACCAGCTTATCACAATTAATGGTAAAGTTATGGCCGTCGCTTTTATGGCAAACGCACAACATTTGGTTTATCGTTCAGATATTTTAGAGAAAGCTGGCATATCAGCACCAAAAACATATGAAGAAATGCTCGCCGGAGCAAAAATCATAAAAGATAAGGGTTTAATGGATTATCCTCTAGGAGGTGCCTATAAAGCTGGCTGGAATTTAGCTCAGGAATTCACAAATATGTATATCGGTCATGGAGGTGAGTTTTTTAAGCCTGGTTCAGCCGAAGTATCAATTAATAATGCAAAGGGAGTAGCTACTCTTGAGATGTTAAAAGCTCTTTCTGCATACATGAACCCAGATTTCTTGACACATGACTCAAACGCAACCTCAGCGGAGTGGAAAGCTGGGAATGTAGCTATGATGAATATGTGGGGATCAAGAATGGGTCCTTTAATGGACCCTGAGCAGTCAACTCCAACGGTAGTAAAAACAACTACACTAGGAGACCCTATGACTGTTGGAGGAGGATCAACCCCTGCAACAACACTTTGGTGGGACGGTTGGACTGTTGCTAAAAACATCTCAGATGCAGATGCTGAAGCTACGTTTAAAGCGATGATGAACGGTATTAATCCTAAAAGATTAGATGACAAAATGATGCCATTAGCAGTTTGGCTGATTGAAGGATTTAAACCAGGTCCAGCAAATGTAGGCGTCGCTGCTGCAGCACGAATGAATGCAATTCCATATCCTATGCTACCTTATCAAGGACTTCTACACTCAGCTCTCGGTAGTGAAATTGTAGACTTTATGCAAGGTAAGGAAGATGCAGCCACTACTCTTGCAGACGTTGAAGCTGCTTATACTGCAGCCGCAAAAGAGAAGGGTTTCCTTAACTAAATGCGATCTTGTATCAGGGAAGGTTAATGCTTCCCTGATACTCTTTTGGTTCCAGAGCTTATTTAATGAAACATAAAACTTTTTTTTGGTTCTTTTTGCCCACAGCATCTGCAATGCTACTTTTTATTGCTTTGCCAATTTTTTCAATTGTCATTCAGTCGTTATTTACCCCTCATGATGCTGTAATTATTGTTACAGAAAACTGTGATCCTTTTGGTTGCAAGCAAGAAACGACAATTGATCAAGAAGCAACAAGAGATCTAAGGAAATCCGAACCATTAGGAAAGTTTGTTGGTTTAGAAATTTATAAGGACAGAGGCCATCTAGCAGTAAACGAAATAAAAGAAATATGGGTAGAAGCCAATAATTTCACAGAATTTAGAAATAATATTGGGAACTTACCTTTTTATAGAGCCATAGCTTTTACCTTGACATTCACATTCACAGTGACACCGTTAATGCTCGTTTTTGGTTTTATTATTGCTCTTGCTGTGAATTCTCTCCATCAGAATTTAAAGGGTTTAACTATCTTTTTTTCCCTTCTTCCAATGATTGTCTCTCCTTTGATAGGGTCTCTTGTCTTATTTTGGATGATAGACAGTAGAGGAATAATTGGTGAAGCACTGCAATATGTATTTGAAGACCCTGATTTATCTCTAAAGGCATCCACTGGTCTAACTTGGGTTATGTTGATAGTTTATGGCGTTTGGCATGCTACTCCTTTTTCATTCGTTGTCTTTTATGCAGGATTACAAACCTTACCGTTGGACACTATAGAAAGCGCTAAAATTGATGGTGCGTCAAGGTTACAACAAATTTGGTATGTAGTAATACCCCATCTAATGCCGCTGATTACTTTTGTTGCATTGATGCAATTAATGGATAATTTTAGAGTCTTTGAACCTATTGTTGGCTTTAGTGCTGAAGCACATGCACAATCTCTTTCATGGTTTATTTTCAATGACTTAGGAGGAGAAACTAGACTACTTTCATCTGCAGCAACATCGTCAGTCTTAACAATAATAGGTGTTTCTATTCTATTATTTCCTGTTTTGATTAGGACTTGGCGTGATTTCAACGAAAAGAGTGCAAAATGATAAATCGCTCTCTTAAACTTCCTATCTCACTAAAAGCTTCAATATCAATATTTATTGTTTTTTGGCTAATTATTGCAGCTTTTCCGTTCATTTGGACTCTTTGGGGATCTTTTAAGATAGAAGCCGACTTCTTTTCAAAAGCAGATTGGATGAACGCTTTATATGCACCACGTACTATTACCGAGAAAGGTGGGGCCTTCACGGGAGATGGTTATTATGGAGCTTGGGTGCAAGAAAACTTTTGGCAAGCGGTCATAAATACAACTCTAGTATGCTTCTTTGTAGTAGGGACGTCTTTAACAATCGGGACTCTAGGTGGGTATGCGCTTTCAAGATCATCTTACAAGTATACCTTTTGGCTGTTGATAACTGCTCTAATTTTTAGAGCTATGCCTCCAATAACGTTAGTAGCTGGTTATTTGCTACCATTTTATGAGTGGAATTTGTGGGGACATTTAGCAACCACAGTAATAGTCTTAGTCGCCATCAATCAACCTTTTACATTATGGATGTTGCATAGTTTTTTTCAAAAAATTCCCAAAGAATTAGATGAAAGCGCAAAGGTAGACGGATGCACGCAGTTCCAGGCTTTTAGACATGTTATTATACCTGTTATGTGGCCTGGTGTTATTACAACAGGACTGTTTAGCTTTTTATTGGCTTACAATGATTTTGCTATAACATCTATGCTCTTATCACAAAACAACCAAACCATGGTACCCAAGATAGCTAGTTTTATGGGAACCACACAAACTGAGGGAAATGTAATGTTTGCTGTAGCAGCAGTTGTTTCGACTACTGCACCCTTATTTATTATGGTTATGTTTTTTCAAAGGCAGATTGTAAGTGGACTGACTGCCGGAGCAGTTAAGGGATAAATTTTGAGAAGAAATAATTGAAGAAAATTTTTTTATTAATTTAAAAGGTAGAGGTTTAAAAAATGGCGGTTAGAAAAATTAAAAACAGTAAATCAGAGGGTGAAAAGCTTGAAGAGGATATTAACGTAAGGACTGTGGTCGAAAAAACATTGAAAGAAGTTGAAGTGAAAGGAGATAAAGCTGTTCGTGAGTTCTCAAAAAAGTTTGATAACTTTGACCGACTAAACTTTTTGCTAACAGAATCCGAAATTGACGCTGCAATGCAAAAAGTTTCTACGCGTGATATGGAAGACATCAAATTTGCTCAAAACCAGATTAGAAGGTTTGCAGAAGAGCAGATGAATAGTATGAGTGATGTAGAGGTCGAAACTTTGCCAGGAGTAATTTTAGGCCATAAAAATATCCCAGTGCAATCAGTAGGGTGTTATGTTCCTGGAGGCAAGTTTCCAATGGTTGCATCTGCACACATGTCAGTTTTAACGGCTTCAGTCGCAGGCGTGCCTCGTATTATCTCTTCTGCGCCGCCTGTAAATGGAGAACCTCACCCGGCAATCGTTGCAGCAATGAAAATGGGAGGAGCCAACGAAATATACGTGCTAGGTGGTATTCAAGCTGTCGCAGCAATGGCCATCGGCACTGAAACGATTAAGTCAGTCGATATGCTGGTTGGACCTGGAAATGCATTTGTTGCTGAAGCAAAACGCCAGTTATTTGGTCGAGTGGGAATTGATCTTTTTGCTGGACCCACTGAAACAATGGTTATAGCAGACGAGACTGTTGACCCTGAAATGTGTGCCACCGATCTTCTCGGTCAGGCAGAACATGGATATAATTCCCCGGCTTGCTTGATAACTAACTCAGAGAGCTTAGCAAACGATACAATTAGAGAAATTGAAAGACTTTTAAAAATTTTACCAACGTCTGAGACTGCCAGTGCCAGCTGGAAGGATTATGGTGATATAGTGCTATGTGATACTCATGAAGAGATGTTGTCTGTTGCAAACGAAATGGCCTATGAACATGTACAAGTAATGACTGATAGGGACGATTGGTATTTAAAGCATATGCATTCCTATGGTGCATTGTTCTTAGGTCAAAGAACTAATGTAGCGAACGGAGATAAAGTGATTGGCACCAATCATACCCTTCCTACAAAAAAAGCAGGTAGATATACTGGGGGCTTATGGGTAGGTAAATTCTTGAAAACACATAGCTATCAAAAAATTCTGACTGATGAAGCTGCTACAAAGATTGGTGAGTATGGGTCGCGTCTATGCGTTCTTGAAGGGTTTATTGGGCATGCAGAACAGTGTAACTTGAGGGTGAGGCGCTTTGGAGGGAAAAATATTCCTTATGGGGGTTCAGCAGATTAATGAGTGTTAGTAAATCTGAAAAACTTAAAGATCATATCTCTCCTCTTTTATCTGCCATGAGGGATTTTTCAGATCAGTCTGTTCAAGAAGAAATTGAAAAACTACTAGTTCCAGAATGTCAAATTAAGATGTGCTTTCCTTTTGGAGAAATTAAAGAGACAGAAAATTATTTCGGTACCACGTATAAGCCTCTTTTAAGAGCATTTCCAAATCTTGAAAGAAGAGATCTCATCATTTTAGCGGGTGAAACTCCTGAAGGAAGCGACTGGGTTGCCTGCATGGGAAACTATTTTGGAACATTTGTATCTCCTTTTTTAGATATTTTACCAACAGGACACCTTGCTCATATACGGTTTCATGAGTTTTACAGATTTGATAAAGGAAAGGTAGTTGAAATCCAAGCAATATGGGATTTGCCAGAGCTAATGATGCAATCAAACTCATGGCCGATGGCACCACAGCTGGGTAAATTTATATGTACTCCTGGCCCAATATCTGGTGATGGTTTATATGCCAGAGGTGATGGAAACAAAAGTATGTTGAAAATTAAAAATATGCTTACAGATCTATGTAAGCACCCGTCTGATCCAAACCCAAAAGCAATGAAACTTGAAAAATATTGGCATCCTCAGTTTAATTGGTATGGTCCTGCTGGAATTGGAACTAGCAGAGGAATTTCTGGGTTTAGAAATTGGCATCAAATACCATTTCTAAAAGCAATGCCAGATAGAACGGTCGATGATAAGTCAGACTTCCATTCAAAATGGAAAGCCGATACACACTGGATTGCAGAGGGGCTATATGTTTGTGAAACCGGTTGGCCAAATATGCATATGCAATTGAATTTCGATGGATGGTTGGGAATTGCTCCAGTTAATAGAGAAATATTTTTACGTAGTCTCGACTTTTGGAAGTTAGGAGAGGACGGTTTAATTAGAGAGAACTGGGTTTTAGTTGATCTTTTGGATATGTATGATCAGGTCGGAATAAATGTTTTTCAAAGGCTTAGGGAATTAAATAAATCGAGATCACATGGCGATATTAACATTGATGAGAACTACCAATGAATTTACCTAGCACACCCTCATTTTCGTTAAAAAACAAACGTGCTCTTATTGCAGGTGCCTCTTCAGGGATTGGATTAGCATGCGCAGTTGCTCTTGCTGAATATGGGGCTTCTATAACAATTGCTGCAAGAAGGTCACAGAAATTAGAAGAACTAAGCGAATCTTTAAAAGATAAGGGAATTTCTACCGAGTTGGTAGAGTTAGATGTTTCAAAGACTGATAGAACACTTCAAATTATTAACCATTTAGATCCATTTGATATTTTAGTTAATTCGGCTGGGATTGCTAAACATTCTCTTTCTGTTGAAACTAAGGAAGCTGATTTTGATGATGTAATGAGCGTTAATTTAAAAGGCGCCTATTTTCTTACTATGGCAGTAGCAAGGAGGTTAATGTCGGCAAATAAAAGTGGTTCGTTAATTAATATTTCATCACAAATGGGACTGGTTGGAGGGCAAGAGCGTGCCGTATATAGCGCTTCTAAACATGCTGTAGAAGGCTTTACTAAATCGATTGCCATTGAATTGGGAGGTTCTAACATAAGAGTTAACACAATATGTCCGACTTTTATACTAACTGATTTGACTATACCTACCTTTGATGACCCCAAAAAACTGTCTTGGATTAAAAGTAAAATTAAATTGGGTCGAGTTGGAAAAGTTGAAGATATTATGGGAGCAGTAGTTTTCTTAGCTTCTGATGCATCTGCATTAATTACTGGCAGCTCTCTAGTAATAGATGGAGGTTGGACAGCAGAATGAAGAACTCAAAAGTAACATCTGCTGACGTAGCCGAGCTTGCTGGAGTTTCCCAATCGGCTGTAAGTAGGGTATTTACCCCCGGAGCATCCGTCTCTATTAAAACCACCACAAAAGTAAAAGAAGCAGCTTTAAGCCTAGGATATCGACCGAACTCAATTGCTAGAGCTATGGTATCTGGTAAAAGTCGGATAATAGGTGTAGTTGTAGCATACTTAGAAAACCAGTTCTATCCTGAAGCGCTAGAACGCCTTTCGAATTGTCTCCAGGAGAAAGGATATCATGTGTTGATTTTTATGGCGGGTAAAGACAGGCAAAGTATAGATAACGTAATCGAAGAAATTTTGGACTATCAAGTAGATGGAATAATTGCAGCATCAGTTTCAATGTCCTCTGGTCTATCCGAAAGATGCCGTAATGCTGGTGTACCCATGGTTCTATTTAATAGAGCTCAAGACGAACCAAATATGTCAGCCATCACCTCTGATAACATAGAAGGTGGCAAAAAAATTGCAAAATTCTTAATTAGTTCTGGTCACAAGAAGATTAGTTACATAGCAGGATGGGAAGGTGCCTCTACTCAAAGAGACCGTGAAGCTGGTTTTATCTCTATACTCAATGATGCTGGACTATCTTTACATAGTAGAAAAGTAGGTAATTTTGTACTTGAAGAGTCTAGAGAAGCTACAAGATCAATGTTCTTGAACAATCCTCCTGAGGCGGTATTTGTAGCTAACGATCATATGGCCTTTGCGGTTATGGATACCCTCAGATATGAACTTGGACTAAAAATCCCTGACGATGTATCAGTTGTGGGTTACGACGACGTTCCGGCGGCATCTTGGCCCTCATATTTACTAACAACTGTTCAACAGCCAGTAAATATTATGGTTAGAGAGACTGTAGAGATACTGATTGAAAAAATAGAAAATCCTGAGGCGAGACCTCAAAAAATTAAGGTTGACGGACCGCTT
>CACAFI010000049.1 GCA_902531755.1 uncultured Alphaproteobacteria bacterium | reverse complement strand
AAGCATACCTTCTGGAAATACTTTCAGATTGGCAACTTACTATCCCAGAATTAGGCACAGTCGTGGCAAAGACTCCACCAATCGTAATTATTACTTCAAATAGAACAAGGGAAATTCATGATGCACTGAAAAGGCGATGCTTTTACCATTGGGTTGGCTTTCCAAATACAGAGACTGAGTTAGAAATAATCTCGATGAGAGCCCCGGAAGCTGGCTTGGACCTTCAAAAGCAAGTGGTATCATTTGTTCAGTTATTAAGGGAAAAAAATCTTTACAAGGCCCCAGGCATAGCAGAGACAATCGATTGGGCTCAGGCCTTAGTAGAGTTAAATTGTGTTGCACTAGACCCCCAAACAGTGGATTCTACAGTAGGAGTATTATTAAAATACCAAGATGATATCTCACGCATTCAAGGATCAGAGGCTGGAAAAATATTAGATGAAATCATGCTAAGCAAATTAAAGACCGGAGAAGTGAAAGGGTAATCAACTGTGCAAAAAAAATTAGCAATGACACCCAAGTTAGATAAAAACATTATTTTCTTTGCTCGACTTTTAAGAGCTTCTGGAATTTCCATAGGCTCTGACTCCATTTTGGAGGCCATTGAATCCATTAAATTAGTAGGAATAAAAAATAGAAAGTCATTTTTCTACGCGTTGCAAACCTGTTTAATAAAGAGACCAGAGGATATGAAAATCTTTGCACAAGCTTTTTCTCTATTTTGGCAAAACCCAAAATTCAGAGATCGCATAAGAGATTTATTATTGCCTCAAACACGCATGCAAGTTGCTGAAGAAGAAAAAGAAGAGCTTGCAAAAAGAATTCAGGATACGCTCTCAACGCCTGAAAATTCAAAATCACGGGTAGTTGAGGAAGAAACCCTGCTCATCGATACCAGTGGTACTGCATCAGATACCCAACTCTTCAAGGAGAAAGACTTCGAAATGATGTCTAAAGACGAACTTCAGATAGCCAGTCAGTCAGTTAAAGAGCTATTAATCAAAATACCAAAAAGACCATTTAGACGCTCTGAAAATAGCTATTTGGGCAAAGAAGTCTCCACAAGAGAAAGTTTAAGGAGAGCTAAAAGAAATTTTGGTTCTGTTATTCCCAAATTGGTTAAGAAAAAGGAGAAGAGTCGACCCGTTATCGTTCTACTTGACATTTCAGGATCTATGGAAAACTACTCAAGAATGATGATACATTTCGTCCATAATTTAATGCAGAAACACAAGACAGTGCATGCTTTTCTTTTTGGCACAAAATTAACCAATATTTCTTTCCAGATGAAAAATAGAGATATAGATGTAGCTTTAAAAGAGATATCAAAGGCAACTAATGACTGGGCTGGCGGAACTAGGATAAGAGATAGTATTTTCACGTTTAACAAAAAATGGGTAAGAAGAGTATCAAGCTCAAATTCGATTATTTTTTTAATAACTGATGGACTTGACCGCGATCATAGTACTGACTTATTTAAGCAGATGGAAAGGCTTCAAAAGAGTTGTTACAAGTTGGTTTGGTTAAACCCATTACTAAGATTCACAGACTTTCTACCAAAATCAATTTCAATAAAAAGAATTTTACTTAATGTAGATGCATTTTTACCAATACACTCTATCGAGAGCATGCAAAACCTAACTTCTTCAATTAGTAAAAATTTAGTAAAAGAACATAATGATATTTTTACTTGGCATAATAAAATTGAAACTCAGAGCAAGGAGTTGGTTTAAGTGATTACCGTGGAAATTGATTTTGAAATTTTTAATGAAGCCTCTAAATGGGAAGTTAAAGGTACTAAGATGGCTTTGGCTATCGTATTAAAAACTTGGGGTTCTTCCCCGAGGCAACCAGGAAGCATGATGTTGATACGGGAAGATGGGCACTTAGTAGGTTCTGTTTCCGGCGGATGTGTAGAAGGAGCGGTCATAATTGGCTCACAGCAAATCATGAAAGAAAATAAAACTGAGTTGATGGAATTTGGAGTAGCTGATGAAGATGCTTGGTCAGTTGGTCTATCTTGTGGAGGTAAAATATCTGTATTTGTTTGTCCTCGAAATAGAATAGAAGATAGGCTTTTTCAAAAATTGTGCAACGCAGGAAATAGCAGGGACAGTATTTTACTTGAATGTAATATTGAAAAAGGCGGCATATCAATAATTAAAGATAAGATTACAGAGAGCGAAAATGTTTTTAATGTGAAAGTAACTGCAAAACCTCGTCTATTAATTGTCGGAGCTGTACACATCAGCCAACACTTGATCCCAATGGCTAAAGAAGTAGGATTTGATGTTGTGCTAATTGACCCGCGAAGTCATTTCGGCACCAGTGAACGTTTCCCTGGGGTTGAGGTCAGTAATGACTGGCCAGATGAAGCTCTTAAAAAATTGAAATTAAGCGATAAGGACTGCTTGGTTACCTTAACGCATGATCCAAAAATTGATGATCCAGCTTTGCAAATAGCCTTAAGTAGCCCTCTATTTTCGATATGTTGCCTAGGTAGCAAAAGAACTCATGCAGCTAGAAAAAATAGACTACTAAATAGCGGAATAACTGAACAACAGTTTAATCGAATTCACGGACCAGCTGGGCTAGACATAAACGCTAAAACTCCAGCAGAAATCGCTATTTCAATTTTGGCTGAACTTATCAAAGACTGGCGTGGTGTGGCCTAAATGAAGATTGAGAACTTAGATCCAAAAGAAAGTAAAGGATCAATCTTAGCTCAGAGTTATAACTTATCGGATAGAACTCTTTCGAAGGGAACGTATGTATCCGAGGCTATGGTGGAGCTACTGACAAAGGAAAATGTTAAAACTATCTTATGTGCCGTTCCACAAGAAGACGATATGCATGAAGATACTGCTGCTGAAGCGATCAGTAAAGCCATTGATAGAAATCAACTATATTCGGAAGAATCGTCGACAGGTCGAGTAAACTTTAGAACTCCCACTTTAAGCCTAGTAAGATACGATAGAGACCTTATAAAAAAATTAAATTTAGTAGATGAGAGCATTGCATTTTCGATCGTTGAGCACAATCAACTTTTAGCAAAAAATGATCTAATAGCTACACTAAAAATCATACCGTTTTTCGTGTCAAAGATATGTGTCGAGCGGGTGGTAAGCCTAATCTCCAAAAATGAACTATTTGAAATACATCGCTTGGAAGAAAAAAAAATTGATTTAATTCAAACATATCATAACTGGCAGAAAAAATCTATTTTTAAAGCCACCTCAAATGTCACTAAAAGCCGTCTAGAGACCTTAGGATGCACGCTCAAGAAAGAAAGGCTAATACCTCACGATCACAAATTACTATGCTCAGAAATAAAATCCTCTATTGATAGTGGAGCACAAATACTTCTCATTAGCGGTGCTTCCGCTATAACTGATCGATCTGATTTTATTCCAAAGGCTATCTTGTCGGAGGGAGGAGAAATAATTCAATATGGCCTAGCAGTGGATCCAGGAAATCTTCTTCTGATTGGTCAAATAGGCAGCGCCACTGTAATAGGCATGCCAGGATGTGCTAGATCACCCAAATTAAATGGGTTTGACTGGGTTTTGCAATTGTTGCTGGCCGACATTCCTATCAACAAAGATGAACTGGCAGACATGGGGGCAGGTGGGCTTTTAATGGAAATTGCATCCAGACCTTTACCTAGAGCCTTAGCTAAAAGCGTCAACAAACGAGAAAAAAAAATCATGGGCGTCATTTTAGCTGCTGGAAATTCCACAAGAATGGGCAAGGATAATAAGCTTCTTAAAAAATTTGGTGACGCTCCTTTAATAAGAAATACAGTTATCGAAATGCTAAAAAGCGACCTTGACAGCTGCTCTATAGTACTTGGTTATCAGTCGGATAAAGTCGCGGATGTTATAAAAGACTTAAATATTAATCTAATCTTAAATCCGTTGTGGAAAGAGGGCCAGGCAAGCTCTTTGAAAGCGGCTCTTAATACTCTAGATTCCACCTATAGTGATATTTTGATAATGTTAGGTGACTTACCAGGTATAAAGTCGGGCCACATAAACAGAATTATCGAAGAGCATCTTCTGACCAATAACAGGAAGTCAAAAATAACCATACCCTCATTTAAAGGACAAAAAGGCAACCCTGTGATATGGGGCAAATCGTTTTTTTATGATCTATCTAATCTTGATGGAGATGTGGGCGGACGGACATTATTTAGCGAACATCCTGCCGCCATTAATTTACTGGAAATGGACGACCCATGGGTCGTAACAGATACTGATACACCGGAAGATTTTGAAAACTTTCTGAATAAAAGCATCGAGGGGCAATAAGGTCTTCAAAATTAACTATGGCTGCTAAAATAAATACGCTAATAAATGTGTTGGTTGCGGGGGTAGGATTTGAACCTACGACCTTCAGGTTATGAGCCTGATGAGCTACCGGGCTGCTCCACCCCGCGACAAAAATGCATGGGTCTTCTTAAAATTGGCGGTTACCTACTCTCCCACATCTTAAGATGCAGTACCATCGGCGCAACGGTGCTTAACGGTCGAGTTCGGGATGGAATCGAGTGTTTCACTCGCGCTATAACCACCAAATTTAAAAAGACCCAACTATGATAATACACTAAAAATTTCTGATACCTTCTACTAGATCGTATCAAGCCTATCGGGTTATTAGTACCAGTCAACTGAACGCATTACTACGCTTACATCTCTGGCCTATCGAAGTGGTGGTCTACCACTACCCTCAAGGGAGACCTTGTTTTGAGGGGGGCTTCCCGCTTAGATGCTTTCAGCGGTTATCCTGTCCGCACATAGCTACCCTGCACTGCCGTTGGCACGACAACAGGTCCACCAGTGGTGCGTCCACCCCGGTCCTCTCGTACTAGGGGCAGCTCCTCTCAAGTCTCCAACACCCACGGCAGATAGGGACCGAACTGTCTCACGACGTTCTAAACCCAGCTCACGTACCACTTTAATCGGCGAACAGCCGAACCCTTGGGACCTGCTCCAGCCCCAGGATGTGATGAGCCGACATCGAGGTGCCAAACACTGCCGTCGATATGGACTCTTGGGCAGTATCAGCCTGTTATCCCCGGCGTACCTTTTATCCGTTGAGCGATGGCCCTTCCACGCGGGACCACCGGATCACTATGGCCGACTTTCGTCTCTGCTCGACTTGTCAGTCTCGCAGTCAAGCGGGCTTCTGCCATTGCACTCTACGGTTGATTTCCGACCAACCTGAGCCCACCATTGCGCGCCTCCGTTACTCTTTAGGAGGCGACCGCCCCAGTCAAACTACCCACCACACACGGTCCCGGATCCGGATAACGGATCGCGGTTAGACATCAAATCAGACAAGAGTGGTATCTCAAGGGTGGCTCCACAGAAACTAGCGTCCCTGCTTCAAAGCCTACCACCTATCCTGCACATGACTAATCTAATGCCAATGTGAAGCTATAGTAAAGGTGCACGGGGTCTTTCCGTCTGACCGCGGGTACCCCGCATCTTCACGGGGAATTCAATTTCGCTGAGTCTGTATTGGAGACAGTGGGGAAGTCGTTACGCCATTCGTGCAGGTCGGAACTTACCCGACAAGGAATTTCGCTACCTTAGGACCGTTATAGTTACGGCCGCCGTTTACCGGGGCTTCAATTCGGTGCTTGCACACCTCCTCTTAACCTTCCGGCACCGGGCAGGCGTCAGACCCTATACATCGCCTTGCGGCTTCGCAGAGCCCTGTGTTTTTAGTAAACAGTCGCCACCCCCTGGGTTGTGTCCCCTACATCTAGTTGCCTAAACATAGGGCCTCCTTCTCGCGAACTTACGGAGGTATTTTGCCGAGTTCCTTCAATACAGTTCTCTCAAGCGCCTTGGTATACTCTACCTGTCCACCTGTGTCGGTTTAGGGTACGATCATAATGGAGGGCTATTTCCAGGAACCACTAAGCAGCAACATCAATCCAATAAGACCTTACTACACTCGTGATCCGTCACACTCTCCTGGCCCAGGAATATTAACCTGGTTCCCATCGACTACGCCTTTCGGCCTCGCCTTAGGGGTCGGCTTACCCTGCTCAGATTAGCTTTAAGCAGGAACCCTTGGACTTTCGGCGACAGGGTCTCTCACCCTGTTTATCGCTACTCATGTCAACATTCTCACTTCCGATCTCTCCACCGGATGCCTTACAGCCCGGCTTCACAGAAAAACTCATTCGACATCAACGCACTCGGAAGTGCACTGAAAGTCGTATGAATTTATATCACGGAACGCTCCGCTACCACACTTTACAGTGTCCTCAGCTTCGGCTCATGGCTTGAGCCCCGTTACATCTTCGCCGCAACACAACTTATCTAGACCAGTGAGCTGTTACGCTTTCTTTAAATGATGGCTGCTTCTAAGCCAACATCCTGGTTGTTTTGGTCGTATCACTTGCTTTCCCACTTAGCCATGAATTAGGGGCCTTAGCTGGAGGTTAGGGTTGTTTCCCTTTCCACAACGGACGTTAGCATCCGCTGTGTGTCTGCTAGATATTACTCCCCGGTATTCGGAGTTTGGTTAGGATCAGTAAGCCTGTGGGGCCCCATTACCCATCCAGTGCTCTACCCCCGGGGGTATTCGTCTAACGCTCTACCTAAATAGATTTCGCGGAGAACCAGCTATCTCCGAGTTTGATTGGCCTTTCACCCCTAGGCACACCTCATCCCGATCTTTTTCAACAGATGTGGGTTCGGACCTCCAGTGCGTGTTACCGCACCTTCATCCTGGACATGCCTAGATCACTCGGTTTCGGGTCTGATCCGACTAACTTAATCGCCCTATTAAGACTCGCTTTCGCTACGCCTACACCTAACGGCTTAAGCTTGCTAGCCAGACCAAGTCGTTGACCCATTATACAAAAGGTACGCCGTCACCTCTCAAGGAGGCTCCGACTGTTTGTAGGCGTCCGGTTTCAGAAACTGTTTCACTCCCCTTGTCGGGGTACTTTTCACCTTTCCCTCACGGTACTGGTTCGCTATCGGTCAATAAGTAGTACTTAGCCTTCGAAGGTGGTCCTCCGATCTTCAAACAAGATTTCACGTGTCCCGTTCTACTTAATACATCCTATCATGCTTCGCATACGGGGCTGTCACCCATTTTGCTCGGTTTTCCAACCGATTCTGCTCACACTCAAGGCTTGGCTGGTCCGCGTTCGCTCGCCACTACTAACGGAGTATCTGTTGATTTCCTTTCCTCTAGGTACTTAGATGTTTCAGTTCCCTAGGTTTGCTCTTTAAACCCTATTTATTCAGGTAAAAAGTACTTGATTTAAATAACCTTCATATTGAGATAAATCTCTTAATAAAGATTATTTCAAGTGGGTTTCCCCATTCGGAGATCCATGGATTAAAGCTTAT
>CACAFI010000048.1 GCA_902531755.1 uncultured Alphaproteobacteria bacterium | reverse complement strand
CAAAAATAGATCCTTCTTTTGCAAGAAGGGACTTATTGGCAGTGACTACGTGTTTTCCATTTTTGATTGCCTCTCTTATCACTTTTCTAGCGGTATTATCCATATCGCCTATTAGTTCCACGATCACATCCACATCGGGATCTTTTGCTATAGTTATTGGAGAAGCTATCCACCTATATGGACTTACATCGACACTTCTTTTCTTCCTCTTATTTTTCGCACTTATTGCTACCAATTCAAGTTCTATACCTGTCCTATTTTTTATATTGTTTTTTTGTTTGTTCAAAAGCTTTATGACGCCGGAACCTACCGTCCCAAGTCCAATAATTGCTACATTTAATTTGGATTTGTTCATTACTAATCTATTTGACTAGAGCTATAGTTGCCGAGTATTCTGTCGGCTGCAGTAAAAACAGATTTTATATTTCTAGCTGCCTGCCTAATTCTATGCTCGTTTTCAACAAGACCGATTCTAACAAAGTTTTCTCCATATTCTCCAAATCCTATCCCAGGTGCAACAGAAATATCAGCCTCTTTAAGAAGGACTTTAGAAAACTCTAACGATCCTAAGGATTTAAATTTTTCTGGTATCGGTGCCCATGCAAACATTGTTGCGTCCGGTGAAGGTATTTCCCATCCGGCTTTACCCATCGAATCAACTAGTGTATCTCTTCTTTTTTTGTAAATTCCTCTTACTTTCTCTATTGTACTGGGATCCGAACTTAGGGCGCTGGCTGCTGCGACCTGGATGGGAGTGAATGCTCCATAATCGAGATAGGATTTAATTTTCTCTAATGCTGCTATTAATATCTCATTACCCACAGCGAAACCCATCCTCCAACCCGGCATGCTGAATGTTTTTGACATGGACGTAAATTCAACCGCGACTGATTTCGCTCCTGGTACCTGTAAAATTGAAGGGGGTGGAGTATCACCAAAATATATTTCAGCGTATGCCAGATCAGATAATATCCATACTTCGTTTTGCTTTGCCACTCTAACCAATTCTTCATAAAATTTTAGTGTACATGTCTTTGTTGTTGGGTTAGATGGGAAGGATATAACTATAGCTACTGGCTTAGGTGAAATGTGCTTTAATGAACGAGTTAAGGTTTTGAAATACTCATCCTCATCAAATTGTCCATTTGATAATGTTGGTACATGTCTCAGAGAACCACCAGCAATTATAAAACCATAGGGGTGAATTGGGTATGATGGATTTGGAACTAAAATAACGTCGCCAGGATCAGTTATTGCCATAGCTAAATTAGCCAATCCTTCTTTTGAGCCAAGAGTTGCAATGATTTCCTTTTCTGGGTCCAGCTTGACAGAGAACCTTCTACCATAGTAATCAGCTTGTGCTTTCCTTAAGCCTTTTATTCCCTTAGAGACAGAGTATCTATGAGTTTTTGGTTTTTTTACAGTTTCAATCAGCTTATCAACGATGAAAGACTCAGTGTCAATATCAGGGTTTCCCATTCCAAAATCAATTATATCATGACCTTGATCACGGTATTTCGCTTTAAGTTTATTGACCTCCGCAAAAACGTAGGAAGGTAGTCTAGTTATTCTATGAAACTCTGTTTTCATTTCTTTAGTCTAAAAAAAATTTATTTTCAAATTCACTTAGCGGAGATAGTTCTGGCCAATTGTTTTCTGAACACGCGCAAATTGTTAAAGGCAACACAAAGAAGATGATTGTTTTTGCTAAGTATCTGAGCCTCATCTTTTCTCCTACAGGTCAAAAACCAATTGCTAGTAGATTGGAAACTCATTACAAAGATCAAGTACCTCTTTTTTTACTTTCGAAATCACTTGTGAAGATTGCTCAGAGTGAACATTGTCTAGTATTTGCAATATCCAGAACCCAACTTGTTTAAATTGCGTCTCTTTAAAACCTCTAGTTGTTGCTGCGGGTGTTCCTAACCTTATTCCAGATGTTATCGTTGGTTTTTCACTGTCGAAGGGAATCCCATTTTTATTACAAACAATATTACCTTCCCCAAGCACTTTTTCTGCTGTAGCGCCTGTTACTTTTTTCTTTCTAAGATCAACAAGTAAAACGTGGGTATCGGTCCCTCCGGTAACTAAATCAAGACCGCCATCTTGTAATGTTTCAGCAAGTGTCTTCGCGTTTTTTATTACTTGCCTTTGATACTGCACAAACTCATCACTTAGGGCTTCTTTGAAAGCGACCGCTTTCGCGGCAATAACATGCATCAAAGGACCACCTTGAATACCTGGAAAAATTGCTGAGTTTACTTTCTTTGCGATATCAGGATTATTGCACAGAATCATTCCTCCTCTTGGTCCTCGAAGAGTTTTGTGCGTCGTAGATGTTACAACATCCGCATATTCTAAGGGGTTTGGATGAACGCCAGCCGCTACTAGACCCGATATATGTGCCATATCAACTAATAGAAAAGCTCCGACCTCATCACAGATATCTCTGAATATTTTAAAGTCTAAGATCCGAGGAATTGCTGAGCCGCCCGCAATAATTAATTTTGGTGTATGAAGCTTTGCAAGCTGACGGATCTGATCATAGTCAACGGTATTTGTGTTTTTTGTAACCTCATAATGAACGGGGTTAAACCATTTGCCGGATTGATTGGGTTTTGCTCCGTGCGTTAGGTGACCACCCGAAGCAAGGTCCATCGACAAAAAGGTATCTCCAGGTTGCATGAGAGCCAAAAAAACAGCCTGATTAGCTTGGCTTCCAGAGTTTGGTTGTACATTAGCGAATTTGCAATTGTAAAGTTGACAAGCCCTGGATATTGCCAATTGCTCAGCTATATCCACATTTTCACAACCACCATAATATCTTCTGCCTGGGTATCCCTCTGCATATTTATTTGTCATAACTGATCCTTGAGCTTCCATTACAGCTGAGGAGGCTATATTTTCTGACGCAATAAGCTCGATTTCATTTCGTTGCCGACCCAACTCTCTCTCTAGGGAGTCGAAAATTTCGGGATCCTGAGACGACAAATTCCCACCAAAAAAGTTCGTTTTACCTAAAAAATTCATAATACACCCAGCGTCTGTTTCGATTATTTTTTTTGATTCGATTTATTGTATATTAAATCTGAGGTGCCTGTTCCAGTTTTTTCTTATATTGTGTAGTTATCTATATCATCATTTGTTGTTAAAACCTTATGTTTTATTTATAACAGTATCCAATATCTTGTGGACAAAAATTATGACTGACAAAAAGTTGACATTTATGGCAAGTGACGACCTCGAAGCTAAAGAGGCCTTAAATAAGCTTCGAAAACTTTATAAGGATGTCGGAATTGAAAAAGCTGACGTAGTTATTGCCCTTGGAGGCGATGGATTTATGTTGCAGACACTTAAATTGGTATCAACAAAAAATGTTTCTGTTTATGGCATGAACAAAGGTACTGTTGGTTTTTTGATGAATACTTTTAATTACGATAACTTGCGAGAACGTATTCAAATAGCAAAGGAAGAGATCGTAAACCCTTTAAAAATGATCGCTACAAAAACAGATGGTAGAAAAGAAGAAGAGCTGGCCATCAATGAGGTTTCGATTCTTAGATCTGGACCCCAGGCAGCAAAACTAAGTATATCCATCGACGGGTCCGAAAAACTTCAGGAGCTTGTATGTGACGGAGCATTAGTATGTACACCAGCGGGATCAACTGCCTATAATTATTCTGCTCACGGACCAATTTTACCTATAGGTGCAAACATCTTAGGTTTAACAGCTATATCTGCTTATAGACCGCGACGATGGAGAGGGGCACTATTGCCATTAGACGCAAGAATAGATATTGAAGTAAAGAGCGCTACCAAAAGGCCGGTGTCAGCTGTAGCTGATACATTTGAAGTTAAGGGCGTAAAACACGTGTCTATAACAATTGAAAAGAAATTAAAACATAAACTATTATTTGATCCAGGACACGGATTAGAAGAAAGATTACTAAAAGAGCAATTTGAATAAAAATATGAATGAGCAGCTTGTTTTAGGCCTCAGTTTAAAGGAGGCATTGGAAAAAGAAGATTTTTTTATTTCTCCAAGTAATTTGGACGCTGTTACCCTACTAGGCAACACAGATAGGTGGACTTCAGGGGTTTTGTTACTGGTTGGCCCGAAGGGTAGTGGTAAGACGCATTTATCCACAGTTTGGTCTAAAGAGCACAAAGCCAAGCATATGAAGCTTGAGACAGTTTTACCAGAAGTAGAAAAAGGCCTAAACCAAGATTTAGTTTGTGTAGAGGATATAGATATTATTGAAAAAGCTGAAAGACACCAAAAGTCAAAAATGGAAGAGGGTATTTTTCACCTTATCAACAGTATTGGTAGTAGAGGAGGGAAGTTGCTAATATCCTCAAGAAAAATACCTAATGCGTTATCTATAGGCCTTAAAGATTTAGAGTCTAGGTTGCAAAGTTTTAGCAACACTAACATAAAAGAGCCCGATGACAGTTTAGTAATGGCACTTCTATTGAAATACTTTAATGACAGGCAAATTTCTATAAAGCATTCAAACCTGACCTACATTGCTGATAGAATTGACAGGACCTACAGTTCAATTTACGAATTTGTAAACTATGTAGATCATAAATCTCTTGTTCTAAACACAAAAGTAACGAGAGCTTTCATTGATGCTGCTTTGAGTCAAATGCAAAAGAAGTATTAACTAGAATGGGTAATGTAAATGCAGATTTTTTAAATCAAGATTATAACCTTGAATTGAAACATTCCAAGGACCCTGGACCAATTAATACACTTATAAATAGAGAGCTTTCTTGGATTTCCTTTAATTGGCGGGTCTTACAAGAAGCTAACAACAAAAAAGTACCACTCTTTGAAAGACTTAGATTTCTCGCAATATCTGCTCGAAATCTTGATGAGTTTTATACCGTTCGAGTTGCCGGTTTTAGACAAATGGTAAAAAACAAGATTGAAGTAATAAGTGCTGATGGGCTTACCCCTGAGGAACAGTTAGTACAAATAGAACGAGAAGCTAAAGCATTAATAGAGAAACAACAAGAGTTATTGCCCTCTATATTATCGAACTTGAAACAAAAAGGCGTGGTATTAGTAAAACCAAAAGAGATACTGGAATCCGAAAAAAAGAATTTAGATAAACAATTTATGTCAAAAGTTTTTCCAGCACTTACTCCTTTGGCTATAGATCCTGCTCATCCATTTCCCTTTATCCCAACTGAGGGCTCTGCGTTAGCCTTAAAATTAATAAGTAAATACGGGAAAAAATCATTAAACGCTTTGGTTCCTATTCCAGGCATGCTTGATAGATTTCAAAAACTTAAGGATGGAGGTAAAGGAGAAAAAAGATTTTTATCGCTTGAAGATTTTATAGTAATTTTTATTCATAGATTATTTCCATCTTATAATCTCGAAGAGTATTTTTCTTTCCGAATTCTTAGAGACAGTGACTTAGAAGTAGAGGAAGAAGCAGAAGATCTTGTTCGAGAGTTTGAAATTGCATTAAAGCGCCGAAAGCGTGGAGAAGTAATTCGAATGAAAGTCACAAAAAGTACCGCGGAGCCTTTATTGAAGCTTATATCAAAGGAAATTGGGTTTGACAGATCGCAAGTGATACAGGTTAATGAAATGATTGGATTGTCCGATTTAGATGAGTTAATTATTTCGGCGAAAAGCAGGCTAAAATGGAAAACGTTTGTTCCCAGAAGTCCAGAGAGAATAGAGGACTACAATGGTGACATTTTTTCTGCAATAAGGCAGAAGGATCTTCTTCTACAACATCCATATGAGACTTTTGATACCGTCGTGAGTTTTTTGGAACAAGCAGCCCGAGATCCTAACGTCATTGCAATTAAACAAACCTTATATAGAACAACTCCCGATAGTCCCATAGTAAGAGCATTATGTGAGGCTGCAGAAAATGGAAAAACAGTGACGGCCTTGGTTGAGCTAAAGGCCAGATTTGATGAGGCAAATAATATAAATGTATCACGGGACCTAGAAAAGGCTGGAGCTCAAGTAGTCTATGGTTTTATGGATTGGAAAACACATGCGAAGCTATCCACTATTGTAAGACAAGAAGGGAGGGTATTAAGAACTTATACGCATGTTGGTACAGGAAACTATCATCCCGATACAGCAAAGATTTATACTGATTTGAGCCTTTTCACTTCAGACGATACTTTGGGTAGAGATGTTACTAAAGTTTTTAATTATCTATCAGGATATATAAAACCAACAGATTTGGAAAGCATGATTATAGCGCCTTTAGAGTTAAAGAGTAGTTTAATTAAATTGATAAAAAATGAGATGTCTATGGCAAAAAAAGGTAAGCCAGCAGAAATATGGGTTAAACTCAATGCTCTTATCGACCCGGAAGTTATTGATGCCTTATATAAGGCAAGCCAATCTGGAGTTAAGATTAATATGATCATCCGAGGTATTTGTGGATTAAGACCTGGTATCCAAGGCCTATCTGAAAATATTCGTGTTAAATCTGTAATAGGGCGTTTCTTGGAACACAGTAGAGTGTGTGTTTTTGGTAATGGATTTCAGTTGCCTTCCACAAAAGCTAAAGTTTTTATTTCGTCGGCGGACTGGATGGGAAGAAACTTAAACCGTCGAGTAGAATCTTTTGTAGAGATTAAAAATTTGACCGTGAAGTCGCAAATTGTTAACCAGATTATGGTAGCCAACTTAGCTGATAAAGAGCAATCTTGGGTTCTTCAACCCGACGGCAAGTATAAGAGGCATCAATTTAAACCAAACGAACCCAGCTTCAGTTGTCATGAATATTTTATTGAAAATCCTTCTTTGTCAGGAAGAGGCAGAGCTGCACTAAATGCACCTCCAAGTTTATTAAATACCAGCAATAAAAGAAGAAAATTATTTTGAAACTTTTGAAAAGAATAGGAATTATTGATATTGGTTCTAACTCCATTAGATTAGTGGTCTTTGATGGCCCTAAGCGATCACCATTGTACCTATATAATGAAAAGGTATTTTTCAGATTGGGAATGCTATCTTTTGGAGGGAAGCCTTTTGACAATGACACACTTGAGGCAGTGTCGCGCATAATTGACCGATATGTAGCTATTTGTCGAAATATGGCAGTTATTACAATTAAAATATTTGGTACGTCTGCGCTGAGAGAGGCCAGTAATTCTGGTGCTCTAGTTGAATTAATTCGAAAAAATACGAACATTAGTGTTGAAGTGATATCTGGAGAGAAAGAGGCCTTTTATGCAGCTCAAGGTATTTTATTGGGGTTCCGAAATGTTGAAGGGATAATTTGTGACCTGGGCGGCAATTCGGTAGAGTTCGCAAAGATTGGAAAAAATGTAGTTACCGAATGTAATTCTACATTGCTCGGTCCTCTTGCAATAAAGAAGTTGGAAAAAAAAATTGAGAATATAGATGGTTATATACGGCAAAAGTTGTCTAGCGTAATTGACGCTAATACAACAAAAG
>CACAFI010000047.1 GCA_902531755.1 uncultured Alphaproteobacteria bacterium | reverse complement strand
TGAGCTGGGTGAACAAGTATTTAAAGTTCTTCAAAAACAAGTTTTTCTTCAAGTTATAGATCATTGTTGGTCAAGACATCTTTCAACATTGGATCACTTGAGATCAGTTATAGGCTTTAGAGGATACGCTCAAAGAGATCCTTTGAATGAGTATAAACAAGAGGCATTCATACTATTTGAGAGTTTGTTAGAAAAAATAAAAAAAGAAACAATAAAGGTAGTGTTTTTTGCAAAATTTGTATCTGAAAAGGATAGTGAATTGTATGACAAAGAAGAAGCTAGTTTAGACCCGACAGCTGCCAAGGATAGTTCCAAGGAAAATATGCCTTTTACTAATAAGAAACCGAAGAGAAATAGTCCTTGTCCATGTGGCTCTGGAAAAAAATTTAAACACTGTCACGGCGCAATTTAGCACCTTCAGGAAAGAATGTGTTATTATGAGACCTTGTTAGCACCTCACATCCTTCTTTTTTAACAAATACTGTGTGTTCAAATTGAGCTGAAAGCGATTTATCTCTTGTCACTGCAGTCCAGTTATCATTAAGAATTTTCGTTTCTGGGCGACCAGTGTTTACCATCGGTTCAATTGTAAAGCACATGCCGCTTTCAAGTTTTGGCCCGGAATGATAGGCGCCATAATGAAGAACATTTGGAGCTTGATGAAACTCACTTCCAATTCCGTGCCCGCAGAAATCTCGAACTACAGACATCTTGTTTCCCTCGACATATTCTTGTATTTCTGCACCAAGGTCACCAAAAGTCTTTCCGGGCGCAACATTTTTTATTGCTAATATAAGAGCATTATGAGTTATCTCTATTAATCTCTTTGATTTCAAGCCTATGTCGCCCACAGTAAACATTCTACTAGTATCTCCATACCACCCATCAAGAATACAAGTGACGTCTATATTTAAAATATCACCATTCTTAAGTTTTTTTTTACTAGGAATTCCATGGCAGACCACATGATTAAGAGAAATGCAACAAGATTTTGGATAGCCTCGATAACCTAATGTTGCAGGCACCGAATTGTGTGCCAAAATAAAATCATGGCATGTTTTATCGAGCTGTTCAGTTGTAACGCCAGGTTCAATGAATTGACCAATCATATCGAGTGTTTTCGAGGCGATTTCACACGCTTTTTTTATGCCTAAGTATGCATCTTCATTATATATATATATACCGTCTTTATTCTTATGCATTTTTTTAGTAATTATCCCTTTAATAGTTTATGATTATTATCCAATCATTATTCAGTAAAGAAGAAACTTCATTTTCCATAAAAATTTGTCACTTAAATGAAAACAGCTTCAATTATAATCATAGGAAATGAAATTCTTTCTGGCAGAACGCAAGATACAAATTCCAATTATTTAGCAAAAAAGTTAGTAGAGCGAGGTATTTCGTTACAGGAAGTCAGAGTCATTCCCGATGACCATAGTATTATAAAAACTGTCGTAATTAATGAAGCTTCTTTGAAAGACTATGTTTTTACTAGCGGGGGAATAGGACCCACCCACGATGATATAACTGCTGAAGTTATTGCAAGTTGTTTTGATGTTCCGTTGCTGGTTAGAGATGACGCTATAGAATTGCTGGCTAGGAATTATAAAAATGGAAGAAAAGATCTCAACGCGGCTAGATTGAGAATGGCAAGAATTCCTGAGGGAGCTAACCTCATAAAGAATAAAATTTCTGGTGCGCCTGGCTTTATAATCAAAAACGTGTATGTCATGGCTGGCGTTCCACAGATCTTCGAAGCAATGGTGCAAGAAATAATTTTAGATTTGGGATCTGTAAACCCCATCCTTTCAAAAACCATAAAAGTATTTAAGAAAGAAAGTGAAATATCCGATAAACTTGGGCATTATGCAAATAGATATAAAGACATATCTATAGGATCATATCCCTTCAATAATTCCGGAGTATTTGGAGTGGAAATAGTTATAAGTCACACCGACAGAATACTACTAAATAAAGTTTTCAAAGAAATTTTATTAGATTTCAATGGGCCAAATACCAGTTAACCCCATGCCCTCCTTCAACCTTCAGAGGTACGTCCAGATTTAAATATGGTAGTGTTGCATGTTCCATAATTTGAGAAACTTTATTTTGTACTACATCAACAATGTTGTTTTTTGTTTCAAATATTAGCTCGTCATGGACTTGCAATAAAAGACCTGCATCCAAGTTAGAACTTTTCAGAAATTCATGTATTTTAATCATAGCCCTTTTAATTATATCTGATGCACTGCCTTGAATTGGTGCATTTATTGCAGCTCTCTCTGCAAAGCCTCCAACAGCACCTTTGGTTCCAATGTTTGGCAAATGGATTTTTCTATTGAATAGGGTAGTTACAAAACCAAATTTCTTTGCATTTTCCACCGTAGTATTCATATAGTCCCTAATTTCTGGAAACTGTTTGAAATAATTATCTATGAACTCTTGTGCCTCAGAACGAGTAATTTTAAGATTTCTCGATAATCCAAACGCTGAAATACCATAAATTATTCCAAAATTTATGGCTTTTGCTTTCCGTCTAAGTGATGCGTCGACTTCTCTAAGTGGAACCTTAAAAATTTGGGATGCAGTACTAGAGTGAATATCGATATTATTTTTAAATGCATCTTTGAGACCCTTAACGTCTGCTATGTGAGCTAATAATCTCAGCTCTATTTGGTTATAATCAAGGCTCAGAAGTTTAGACCCCTCTCTAGCTACAAAAGCTTCTCTAATTTTTTTACCTTCTGCGTCTCGTATTGGTATATTTTGTAAATTTGGGTCAGAGGACGACAAACGACCAGTAGATGTGCCAGCTAGATTAAAGGAAGTATGCACTCTTCCTGTTAACTTATTTATATGTAACATTAGTGAGTCTGAATAAGTAGATTTCAATTTTGAAATCTTTCTCCACTCTAGCAAGTAAGAAGCGATTTCAAAACCTTTCGAAGACAGATCTTCCAAAATATCTGCGCCCGTTTGAAAACCACCTGATTTATTTTTTTTCCCACTTGGCAGCTTTAACTTTTCAAAAAGAATTTCACCTAATTGTTTTGGTGAGGCTATGTTAAATTTTATTCCCACCATTGAGAATATGTCATTTTCTAACTCGCTTAATTTTTTCTCAAAAAATTGAGATAGCTTTTGCAATTGTGGCTTATCAACCTCGACCCCTTTCAGCTCTGCGTCAATCAAAACAGGGATCATTGGTTTATCAATATTTTGATATACACTGTAAACTGATTGTATGATTAACTCTTTTTTTAAAATTTTCCACACGCGAAAAGTCATATCAGCATCTTCAGCCGCATATTTTGCGGCTAAGTTTATGGGTATATCCTTGAAGTTACGTTCTTTTTTTCCTGATCCAATTAGATCTTTCAGCTTTATTGTCTCGTGGTTTAGAAGGTTCTTTGTAATTGAGTCTAAACTGTGTCTTTCTCGTCCAGCATTTATACAGTGTGACATCAACATTGTATCATCAAAAGAGTTTACCGGGCACTGATATTTGTCCAAAACTTTGATATCGTATTTTATATTGTGTCCTATTTTCAATATACTACTATCGGCCAGAAGTGGTTGCAGTCGTCTCAACACTTTATCTATATCCAGTTGTTTCTCTTCTAAGTCTTTATATTCTGGTTTATGGGTCTCATGCGCTATTGGTATATAGCAAGCTTTACCTATTCCAATACAAAGAGATAGTCCCACTATTTGAGCGGCTAGCGTGTCAAGGGAAGTGGTCTCAGTATCAATGGAGAAAAATTTTTGTTTCAAAATTTCTTCACACCAATTATTAAGTCCATCTTCAGTCTGAATCACCTCATAGCTGTCTGTAGACTTTAATTCTCTTTGGTTACTTTTAGATGCCTTTGAAGAATTAAACTCGTCTAATTGAGTAGATATTCTTCTTGATAGGGTATTGAGTTCCATTTTCTTTGTGAAAACTAGTAATTTGTCAAGATTTAAATTTGCTAGTTCAAGGTCTCTAAATTTTGTATTAATTACGACTGTCTTATATAAGGTGACAAGCTTCTTTGACAAAATTATTTGATCAATATTGTTGGAAATAAGGTTCTTTATTCTGTCCTTATTTATTGCCTCATATTTTTCGATCAAGGTTTCTATATTGTTAAATTCCGAAATCAAGATAGAAGCTGTCTTAATGCCTACGCCTGGAACTCCAGGCACATTATCAACTTTATCACCTATCAGAGCTTGTACATCTATTACTTTGTCGGGGGTTACGCCAAACTTTTCTCTTACTCTGTCAATGTCAATGAAAACATTCTTTATGGGGTCGTACATTTTTATGTCTTCCGAAACGAGTTGCATTAAGTCTTTGTCTGATGAAAAGATTGTTACAACGGCACCCTCCTTAGTGGCGTTATGAGCGAGAGTTGCGATTATATCATCAGCTTCATATCCCTTCTTATCAATTGCTAAAAAACCAAATGCCTCGGTAGCTTCTCTTATTAATTGAAACTGTGGTACTAGGTCTTCGGGAGGAGGGGGTCTATTTGCTTTGTAATCTTTATAAATATCGGACCTAAATGTCTTGTCTTTATGGTCAAATACAACTGCTATATGAGTGGCCTTAAATTCCTTAATTTCATTAATCAATTTAAAGAGCATATTACAGAAACCAGAAACAGCGCCTGTTGGTATTCCATCCGACCTTTTAAGAGGTGGAAGCGCATGATAAGCTCTAAATATAAATCCAGAACCATCTACTAAAATAAGATGCTTTCTAGAATCAAGATTGTTCACAATCTAATCCTTTGATGGTTGATATGAAAATCTTCGCTCACAGTAAGGGCAGTCAATAAAGTTCTCTGACTCTTTTATTTTTAGCCATACTTTAGGGTGATTGCTACCTTTACTATCATCCCCGTTACATGATACAACAAGCTTGTCTGTAATTATAACTTCTTTAGACATAACCAAATAAATAACATATTTTATTGCTAATACCACTATAAAAGTGAAGATAAAACATGATCAAAACAGATTTAACAGAGTTTGGCCTAGAGATCCAAAACTTACAGAAAGTGTATAAAGCTCATGAAGGAAATGAACCAATAGTGGCTCTCAAAAATTTGGATTTACAAGTAAAAAAAGGATCCTTCTTTGGGCTTTTAGGACCTAATGGCGCGGGAAAGTCAACCCTGATAAATATCCTAGCTGGTCTTGTAATTAAAACTTCTGGAATAGTAAAAATAAGAAATATTGATCAGGATGCTAATGTAAGAGAGTTTAAGAGAAGTATAGGGGTAGTTCCCCAAGAAACGAACTTTGATCCCTTTTTAACACCTTTTGAGAGTCTAGATATACAAGCCGGTCTGTACGGTGTGAGGAAATCCGATAGAAAGATTAGACAGTTATTACACAGACTTGGTTTAGAAGCAAAGTCTAATGCTTATATGAGATCTCTTTCGGGTGGTATGAGAAGAAGGTTACTCATTGGTAAAGCTCTTGTCCATACACCAGAGGTTGTGATTTTGGATGAACCAACCGCTGGTGTTGATATTGAGCTGAGAGAAATGCTGTGGAATTATATGAAGGATCTAAATGCAAGGGGAACAACAATTATCTTAACGACCCATTACTTAGAGGAAGCCGAAGCCCTTTGCGAGAAAATAGCCATCTTAAACAAGGGTGAGTTAATTGCTTGTAATGATACAAGTGATTTGCTGGCAAGAGTGAATTTAAAAGTTATAAATATTAAATATAACAATCTGCATCTAAAGAAAATCAAACTTCCCGAGAAAGCAAGTTTAAAGGAAAATAAAAATAATAAATTATCTATATCATATAACAGAAATGAGATTAAAACTGATCAACTTCTTGATTGCTTAAGATCTCAAGGATTAGAAATAATTGATCTTTCAACAGAGGAAGCCGATTTAGCTGATGTCTTCAAATTATTGACGAAGAATAATTAGCTACTAACGCACAAGAAAGTTCTTTAAGCTTTTCTCTATCCTAGGACCATAAACTTTCAGTACTTCTCCAGCTATTAAATTTCCAAAGGCAGCACACTTTTCTAAGGTATAATTTTTTGAGAGGCCGTATAAGAAACCTGCAGCAAAATTATCCCCAGCTCCCGTTGTATCAATTACTATTACTTTATTTGTAGAAATTTTTCTTATAGATGGTCCGTGAAATAAGTAGGCACCGTTTTCTGCGCAAGTACAGACCAAACAACTAATTGTGCCCGATATAAATTTCTGGGCATTTTGAATATCTTCGACTTGGAATAGTGATTTCAGCTCTTCCTCATTGCAAAACACCATGTCTACTGATGTGTTCAATAGATTGATAAAATCCGACCTATGTCGATCTACACAAAAGCTATCAGAAAGGGTAAGTGCTATCTTTGTTTTATTTTTTTTTGCAATTTCAATAGCCTTATAAAAAGCTTCTTTGCTTTTTTGCCCATCAAATCTATATCCCTCAAGATATAACCATTCGCTCTGGGCAATAAGCTCTTCATCTATATCATAATGTGTGAGATATTCTGTGGCGCCAAGATAAGTATTCATTGTCCTTTCTTTATCCGGAGTGATCAACACAATGCATTTACCAGTTGCTTCGGTATTGCGTTTGTCCAGAAACTCAGTGTTGTAAAATATTGAGGTGTCTATCAAATCTTTTTTGAAAACCTTTCCCTTAGGGTCATCAGCTATTTTCCCTATATACCCAGTTTTTAAACCTAGCTTAGCCAGCGTTGAAATTGTATTGGCGGCTGATCCTCCAGCAGTCTCTTTTATAGGCTTGACTAATTTCAAAATATTATTTGATCTTTCTCTAGAGACTAGATTCATAACACCTTTCGAAATTCCTTCTTGGCTAAGAAACTGTTCAGGCACCTCACACAATACATCTAGCATTGCGTTTCCTATCGCTACTACGCTATATTTTTTTTTGTCTATCATTACAACTTATTTTATTAAGTATGTTCGGATTAGTTATATTCCGAAGGTTTCCCAGAAAAACTCTAGCTATAAACTTCCTTTAAACCTTTTTCTATAGATTGAATGGAATCTTCGAAGTGTTTATCATAATTCTTATCTGATAGGCTCTTAGATAAGTCTGCTCGAACTTTTTCAATGCTCAAATCTATTGCGCGCTCTTCTATTTCCTCGAGGATTTTTCTCTCATTTGACTTTATTTGTCCTTCAGCAGATATGAGTTTATTCTTCATCAATTCTTCAATATGTTTTTTAGCTTTATCCTCGTCTTCTCCTGCTCGATTTTTTGCATTTACCACCATCTGTTTAATTGTTTCACTTGTTCTTATATGATCTGATTCAATTGAAGAAAGGATTTTTTTTGCTTCTTCTAATACTTCGCTAGCTTTTTCAATTTCATTCTGAATCTCGTTAGATCTATTATCTAAGAATGTAGCAATTATGGAAGGAACTTTAAAATAAATTAAAATACCTACGAATATTAAAAACGAAATTAAAACAACAAAATCTGTATTATTTAGGCTAAACATCTTTTGTGAGCCAGCTGCGTAACTTGCCCCAGAT
>CACAFI010000046.1 GCA_902531755.1 uncultured Alphaproteobacteria bacterium | reverse complement strand
GAATACCATTGATAAATCTAAGCTCTTAAAAAGTTTTTTCGTAAAGGAAGCTGCGGGTGAATATGGGGATCTCCCTGATCTCCTTAAATAGCGAAGTAATTATCTAGGACTTCTCTTGGCTAATATTCTTTGTAGTGTTCGCCTATGCATGTTTAATCTCCTGGCTGTCTCCGAAACATTTCGATTGCATAGTTCAAATACTCTTTGAATATGCTCCCACTTTACCCTATCTGCAGACATTGGGTTGATTGGTGGAGGAGGTTTACTTCGGTCGCTAAAAACAAGAGCGTTTAAGATATCATTTGCGTCTGCTGGCTTTGATAGATAATCAATTGCACCTATTTTGACGGCTGCTACAGCAGTGGCAATTGCACCATATCCGGTAAGCACTACTATTTTTGAATCTGGTTTTTTATTTCTTATACTTTCCACTGCATCTAATCCGGTTCCATCATTAAGTCTAAGATCAATAATTGCGTAGTTTGGGGAGACAGTCTCTATAATTTTACCGAAGTCTGCCATAGAGCTTGCAGAAAAAACCCTAAAGCCTCTTTTGCCCATTGCCGCACTTAATCTCTTCAGGAACGGTTGATCATCATCCAGTATAAGGAGAGTATTGTCCTCATCAATCTTATAATCAGTATCATCTAACATTGGCAAACGTCCTTCCATGTGGATAATATGTACCAAAACCATTCGGCGTCAAACATTTTCCTCTACATTATTATAAAGCGCTTGACCCCGGAGCTTAATTTTACGAGCATTTCAAAGAAAGTATGTTACAGACTATTGAGTAAATTAGCACGCCAGCTTTGAGAATGATAAATTTTATTAAAAGTCAGATCTATTTAAATGAAAGCTGGATAAAGCCTAGAACTCTATTAAACCTTCGTTGGCTAGCAATAGTGGGGCAAGGTATTGCAATAGCAGTGACTGATATGGTTCTGGACTTCACCTTCAATGTAGAAGCATGTCTAATTATAATTTTAGTTTCTTGTATAGTTAACCTTGCTTCAAGCATCTATTTTAGAACCGAAAAAAGATTATCAGCCTTTAAGACATTTTTTTTTCTGTGTTTTGACTTGACACAAATTTCGTTATTACTTTTTTTTTCTGGTGGGATAAGCAATCCTTTTACGATGCTTATAATTGTACCAGCTATCGTATCTGCATCTTCTTTACCAATATTTTACCTAATTACTCTTGGTCTCATAACACTTTTATGCATATTGCTTTTGAGCGTTAAATATTTTCCAATCATTGACAGTTCAGGAGCTGTATTAAAGTCCCCAGACGTTATATTAGTTGGTTTCTCAACATCTTTGATGATTACAGTGACATTTTTAGGTAGCTATGTGAGAAGGATATTTCTAGATAATTCAAAAATGAATAAAGCTCTTCAGGCTACTCAAGTTGCTTTGGAAAAAGAGAGAAAACTAACAGCTCTGACGGGTGTGGTTGCTGCTTTAGGACATGAATTAGGTTCGCCACTTGCCACTATTAAATTAGCTTCATCAGAAATTCTTAGTGAAATTGATAACGACAGCCCCATTTACCAAGATATAAAATTAATATTCGACCAAATTGAGAGATGTAAAACGATCATTTCGGATATGGGGTCACTCGGAAAAGATGATCAATATGTGAAAATTATTGATTTTTATACACTTCTTTTTGAAGCAAGTCAGCCTTATATGAAGCTCGAGAAGCAAATAATTTTCAAGCTCAACGGGGTGAGACAAGGTTATGAGGGCATTTCGATAAAAGAAAAAATGATACCTTTGGTTAGAAGAGAACCCGAGCTGATCCATGGAATTAGAAATATTGTTCACAATGCAGTTAAATTTTCAAAATCCTCTGTAGATATTAATTTAATCGTTAATTCTAGTAAAATCAATTTAGAGATAATAGATGATGGTAAGGGTTTTTCTTATGATGTTACAAATATGATTGGAGAACCATTCCTAAATAGAACTGATTTCAATTTAAGCGATGAAAAAACTAACATGTCTGAAGAAGGTATGGGTCTTGGTTTGTTTATTGCGAATATTTTATTGGAAAGAAATAAGGGAAAATTAAAATTCTCAAATGTGAAACAGACTCAAAATGACGGGAAAAAAAGAATAACCGGTGCAAAAGTAGAGATTTTATGGGATAGATCATCAATTGAAGTCCTGCAACAAGACAAGAAAGCCAAAGTGAAGGAAAACCCAAGAAATGTTAGCTGACCCTTATATTGTTATGGAGGCGTTTGGTTTAAATATCGCGGAACTATCTGATATCGCAAAAATTTTCTCAGAACATACAAAAAATAGTGACGTGCTACTTCTTTCAGGTAATGTAGGTTCTGGAAAGACTGAATTTGCCAGGCTGGTAATAAAAGCTAAAGCGATCAAAGAGCATTCAAATATTGGAGAAATTTCGTCTCCAACATTTTCTTTGATTCAAAGCTATGACTTTCAATATTGCCAAATTTCGCACATTGACCTTTACAGGGTTAATAGTGAGGTAGAGCTATATGAGTTAGGTATACCGGATACTTTTGGAAGTCAGATAACCCTTTTAGAATGGCCAGAGATTTTGGAAAGAAATACCTTATCACGATATGTAAGCATAAAAATACAAGAAACTAAAAAGTTGAAAGACTGTAGAGATTTTACAATTGAATTTTTTGGACATAGTTGGAATGATTTAAGTGAAGCGTTAGTAGGAAGCAAATATTTTTATAATAAAAATAAGTAGAATAAAGAAATATGGACTTAATTTTTTATGACTTCGAAACCACTGGTCGGGACCCACATTGGGATCAAATTCTTCAAGTCGGTGCAACTAAAGTTTCAAAAGAATTTAATGAGATAGATTCTTTTGAATATAGATGTAGATTGAAACCAGGCCTAATTCCAAGCCCTTTTGCGCTTGCTGTAAACAACACTGATTATTCCAAACTTATCAAAACGGAATTCTCACACTATGATATGCTTCGCAAACTAGAGGATAAATTTATCAAATGGTCACCTTCAATATTTATTGGTTATAACAGTATTAATTTTGATGAGGAGTTTTTAAGGAATTCATTATTTAGGGCTCTACTTGATCCATACTTAACAAACAAAAATAATAACAACAGGGCAGATTTGCTAGAGCTATTAAGAACAGTTGATTTTTTTTTCCCGGATACTATCAATGTCCCGGTTAACAACAAAAATAAAAAGACTTTTAAACTAGATCAGATAGCGCCAGCAAACTCTATAAATCACCTTGCTCATGATGCATTTGGTGATGTAATAGCCACAAAACAGTTGGCACAGCTTATATCTAAGAGAAAGCCAAGTTTTTGGCTATCATTTTTGGAGGGATCCAATAAATCGCTGGTTTACAAAGTCCTTTCAGAAGAAAAAATTATTTTTTTATGCCAAACCTTTTACGGGAAAACCACAGCAATTTCAGGAGCTTTTCTGTTAAGTCACCCTGTTTATAATTTTCCAGTCCTTTTTGATCTCAACTATGATCCTCAAGAATTAGTTGAATTAAATTTGAGGGATTTAAAGCATGTTTATACCGGTGGTCAAAAATTTCTCAAATTTGTGAAGGCAAATAAAGGTCCAATTTTATTAAAAAAAAACCAAGTCGAGGATAGCTGGTTTTTTAACTCAATAAATCTAAACGAATTTCAAAAGCGATCTGAGATTTTAGCAAACGCAACTGCGTTCAAACAAAACTTAGCCTCAATGCTTTTTGACATTGCAGAGGAGAACCAACAAGACAAAGAATTGAGTGGTTCACAGGAAGATATAATGGCAGAGGAAACATTATATTCCGGAGGCTTCCCAAACAATAAAGACCAAAAACTGAAGAAAGAGTTCAAAGAGGAGAGCTGGTCGAGTAGATATAACATATGCCAGCATTTTTCAGATAAACGCCTTTCTTATTTTGGGTTGAGGCTCATTTATGAGGAGTGTCCTGAAGCTTTGCCATTAAGTGTTAGAGATAAAATTGAACGTTCAGTTGTTAATCAATTAAACAGTCTTAATAAAGAAAAATGGAAAACATGCGATGATTTTGACAAAGAGATTGAAATTATTGAAAAGGACTCTAATACTAAAGTGAAAGACTTTATCTCAGAACTTAGAGATGTAAGAAAATATTTTGAGGAAATTTATAGCGAGAAAAGTAAGAAAAACTAGGAGTAAACTATGGCGACATTCAATGTAACTGATGCAACTTTTGACGAGCAAGTAATAAAGAGTTCGGTTCCTGTAGTAATCGATTTTTGGGCGGAGTGGTGTGGTCCGTGTAAACAAATTGGACCAGCTCTAGAAGAGTTGTCTGAGGAATATGGAGAAAAAATTAAGATTGCAAAAATCAATGTGGATGAAAATCCAGATAGCCCTAGCAAATTAGGCGTTAGAGGCATTCCGGCGCTTTTTTTATTTAAAAATGGAGAAATGGTTTCATCTAAAATTGGAGCCGCACCCAAGACAGATATAAAAAACTGGATTGATGAAAGCACTTAGATTTCTGCCCCATTTTCTTTTAAAGCCTGTCCTGCCAAGTATAAGGACCCACAAATTAAAATTGAAGTATTAGACTCCGTTAACTTTTTTTTGGAGCAAATATGTTTGATAGCGTCTCTAATATTGTGCGCTGAATATATTTTCTTCCAACCAACTTTTCTAGCACTTGAAACAGCTACCGCATTAGTAAGTGATGAGCGCTGATTTTCAATTTCGACCACACTAAGAGATGAGGCTACAGGCGCTAAATTTTTTAGGAAAGAAATGTGATCTTTGTTTTTTAGACAACCAAAAATGATATGCAGGTTTTCTTTATTTATAAAGCCCAAACTTTTCCTAAGTTGAATACTGGCGTCTTCATTATGGCCTCCATCGATCCATAATTGATTATCAATATTATAGGTCTTAATCAATTCATATAGACTTCCTTCCTTTATCTTTTGAAGTCTCGCTGGCCAGTAAGTAGATTTTAATCCTTTGCATATCTGTTTTTCAGGAACTCTCAAATAAGTAAGTGTAGAAATAGCAGTCATCGCGTTGCTGATTTGGTGCGGTCCAATCAGATTGGGAAAAGGAAATTCGATTCTTTTATTGCAATTTTTTTGAATAATTGATTTTCTAGAACTACACACGGTAAATCTTTCTGCTGACCAAATAACATCACTTCCATTTTCTATGCACTTAGCTTTGAGTATCTGTTTAACTTCTGCTGATTGATTCGATATAATGGTAGGAATGCCTTTCTTGATTATTCCAGCTTTAGCACCTGCAATTTCTTTTATTGAGGCGCCCAAATACTCCTTATGATCAAAGGATATAGGAGTGATTACTGAGACTACTGGATTTTGAACAACATTGGTTGCATCAAACTCTCCACCCAGTCCAACTTCTAAAAGTGTATAGTCAGCAGGCTCTCTCGAGAAAGCAAGAAAAGCTGCACAAGTAGTTATTTCGAAAAATGTTATTGGCTCAAAATCATTTAACTTTTCGCATTCAGTAAGAACTTCTTTTAATGCATCTTCACTTATTCTTTTATTCCCTATCTCTATTCTCTCATTAAATCTTATCAAATGGGGGGAGGTATAGACATGTGTTTTGAGCCCATTACTTTTCAATCCAGCTTTTATCATAGCAATAGTTGAACCCTTTCCATTAGTGCCAGCAACATGTATTATAGGAGGCAATGATCTTTCAGGGCTTCCTAGTTTTCTCAAAAGCCTTTTTACTCTGTCTAATTTAAGATCAATTATTTTGGGGTGTAAAGATTCCAGCCTTTTAAATATCTCTTCCATTAGATCCATCAACTTCTGTAATATTTCCTCTTATAGGTGGAGGTTGATTTTTTAATAGATAGATAATTTTTATTAGCTCTTCTCTCAAAAATTTTCTTGGTGTCACCTTGTCAAGCATACCATGATCTAACAAGTACTCTGATCTCTGAAATCCCTCAGGTAGCTTTTCTCGTATTGTTTGCTCTATTACTCTTGGTCCTGCAAAGCAAATCAGTGCATTTGGCTCAGCTATTTGCACATCACCGAGCATTGCATAAGACGCCGTAACGCCACCGGTGGTTGGGTTAGTTAATACAACTATATAAGGAAGTTTTGCATCTCTCAGCATTTCAATTGCAACAGTTGTTCTAGGCATTTGGATTAGTGATAAAACACTTTCTTGCATTCTGGCACCCCCGGCAGCAGAAAATAAAATAAACGGAGATTTATTTTTAACTGCCTTTTTTACTCCCTCTAAAATTGCGTTTCCTACGGCCATACCCATAGAGCCTCCCATGAACTTAAAGTCTTGACAGGCTATTATAGTTTTCATGCCTCCTAAATGACCTTCAGATATTAAAATTGCCTCCTTTTGCCCAGTACTTTTTTGGGCATCTTTTATTCTGTCAGTATATTTCTTTGTATCTTTGAAATTCAAAGGATCCTGTACTGGAGAGTCGTAATCAATTGTCAAGTATACTCCATCATCAAATATTGATATAAAACGCTCTTTGGGAGACATGTACATATGATAGTTACAGCTTGGGCATACATTCAGGTTCTGGCTAAACTCTTTATGAAAAATCATAGAATTACAGCTCTCACATTTAACCCACAATGTTTCAGAGCTACCTTTACGTGAAAATATCGCATTGATTTTTGGTCTAACAAAGTTAGATATCCAGTTCATTTTATCTACCAGTTATTCATAATATAATTTCTATTGCTAAACTAAAAAATAACATTATACAAAATAAAAATAAACCAACGGTTTTTTCTAACTAAAATAGAGAGTAAACTGTACTAGTTAAGCTGGAGATATTATGTTGAAAAATTTAAGTAAAATTTTTGGTGGATTTTATCTCCTGTTTTTTTTGAGTGGCTGCTTATCTATAGACTGGTTTTACAAAGAAGGTGGAGCTAGTATGTTTTGGCCCGAAGCATGGATCGGGACCATTGAAAAATTCTATTTCTGTACCGGTAGGTCAGATTAAGGTAAAACATAAACTCCCACCAGGTTTTTGTCTCGATAGAAGTGCTAATAGCTCCACTGGCTTGAAAGAAACTCTGGTGGTCACAAATTGTATAGAAGTAAATAATGGCGGCAAACTTTATTATAGTCGCAGGCCCATTGACACAATAGTAAACATTACATTCACTCAGTCGAGAGTTCCAAAAAAAGTTTCTCAACAAAAATATTTATCGATTGTCGCTGATAAAATGGAGTTTAAAAAATTTCTTAAAGCCTCCAGTAATAAAAAACTGATTTACGGTGAAAAGAAATCAGAAAGTAAATTTTTCCACATTAACTTTCAGAGGGTTAGTGCATCTAAACGAACAGAGTTTGTAAGGAAATACTTTTTCTTAGTTGATAACAAAGTGGTTGTTATGACAATCTTATCTTTTCAAAAGCCTAGAAAAAAAACATATTCTTTATTTGAGCGTTTAATAAAAAAGATAAGTTGATCTAGTTCTTAAATTGTTCGGTTGCCTTTACCAGTGATGCAGTGATACCTAACTCAGACATTGCATGACCCGCCTTTGATACCATA
>CACAFI010000045.1 GCA_902531755.1 uncultured Alphaproteobacteria bacterium | reverse complement strand
AAGCTGCAGAAGCCGGAAAAACAAAAATTGAGATGCTCTTAAGTGAGAGTGTTAAACGAAAAAAATTATCAGAAGAACAAAAAATTCGACTACTTGAAAAAGTAAAAACGGTCTCATCACTCGAGAAAATTTCAAGCAGCGATTTGGTTATAGAAGCTGTTTTCGAGGATTTAAAGCTTAAACATAACTTATATCAGATAATTGAGCCACATCTGAAAGAGGGTGCTATTTTGGCATCTAATACATCCACACTGCCTATAACGAAGTTATCTGAGGTATTATCAGATAGCACCCGGTTTATAGGCATACATTTCTTTAGTCCAGTCGATAAAATGAATTTAGTCGAGCTAATCAAGAGCGAGAAAACAAACGACAACGCATTGGCTGTTGCTTTGGATTATACCAGTTTGATAAAAAAGACACCCATAGTTGTTAATGATTCTAGAGGATTTTATGCGAATCGGTGCATAATCCCTTATATAAATGAGGGATTAAGGATGCTTAGCGAGGGGATTGAACCTGCTCTTATTGAGAACTCGGCTAAGCAAATAGGAATGCCTGTTGGACCTTTACAATTGCTTGATGAACTATCGGTTTCATTGGCTTTAAATGTTGCAAAAGAGACAAAGGAGGCCCTCGGAACAAAATACGAAGAAACTGGAACTGAAAGTATTTTGTTAGAAATGTCCCAAAAAAATAGACTTGGGAGAAAAGAATTAGCTGGGTTTTATGAATATGATGAGAAAGGACGACGTTTAAATCTCTGGGAAGGTTTAAAAAATCTAAACATAGAAAAGACGTTCGCTGATATTACAACAAAATCTGTAAAAAACCGTCTTGCATATGTTCAAGCACTTGAGGCGGTAAGAGCTTTTGAAGAAAACATTCTGCTCAGTGTTGAAGAAGGAGATGTCGGTGGAATTTTAGGTTGGGGCTGTCTCATATGGGCAGGTGGCCCCTTCAGTTGGCTTGACCATGTCGGTCATGAGAACGTGGTCTTGGAATGTCAAGACTTATTTGATCATTTTGGAGCTAGGTTTGCCCCACCAAACATAATTAAAGAACTAGCAAGTAGTGGCCGCAAGTTTTATAACTAAAAAAGTATTTAGGGAGTAAAATATGGACAACTTAATGCAAGATTTTCCTTTGCGCGTAACCAGTATTATTGACCATGCTGCAAAGTACCATCCTGGCCGGAAAATCATATCAAAAGACACCAAAGGATATATTACAGATACAAACTATAAAAATATTCAGAGAAATTCAAAAAAAGTCGCTGACGGTTTACAAAAGCTCGGGGTTAAAAAAGGAGACGTCATAGGCGTTATGGCTTGGAACAATCATCGCCACCTTGAGGTTTGGTTTGGCATTCCGGGAGTTGGAGCAGTTAATCACAACCTTAATCCAAGATTATTTTCTGAACAACTGATCTATATCATAAATCATGCAAACGACAAAATCTTGATCATTGATCTAGACCTAGTACCTATAATCGAGAAAATAATTGATGAGTGTCCAAACGTTGAGAAACTTATAATACTCTGTTCCAAAGAGGATCTGCCTTCTACTAAATTTTCAGAAGTGATCTCATATGAAGAAATCTTATCAATGGGAAGTGAAAATTTTGATTGGATAACTGGGAAAGAAACAGACGCATGTGGAATATGTTATACCTCGGGAACTACTGGCAACCCCAAAGGAGTTGTGTATACGCATCGATCCAATACATTACACGCGCTAACACAGGCAGCTCCCGATATGCTAAATTTATCTAGTACTGATACAATAATGCCAGTTGTCCCACTTTTTCATGCTAATGGCTGGTCGATAGCTTATACCGCACCGTTAGTGGGATCTTCTATCGTTTTTCCTGGCGGCGATTTAAGTCCGTCTTCTCTATACGATATGCTAGAGAAGGGAGTGACTATTACTGCAGCAGTACCAACAGTGTGGTTACTCCTATTGAATTTTCTTGAAAGCGAGAAAAAAGAACTCAGTTCACTTAAACGTGTGGTAATAGGAGGCTCGTCTTGTCCAAGAAGCGTAATTGAAGGTTTCCAGAATAAATATGGGGTAAGAGTGCTACACGCTTGGGGAATGACAGAACTCTCTCCACTCGGCACTATCTGTTCATTCAAGCCGGAAATAGAAAGTTTAAACGAAAATGATAAGCTAGACATACAAGAAACAACTGGGCATCCTCCTTTCGGCGTGGATCTGAAAATTGTCGATGATGATGGCAAAGAAATAGAATGGGATGGAAGTACTCAAGGTGATCTTTATTGTAGGGGAGCCGCAGTTGTTAAAAGATACCTCAAAATGGACGAATTAGCCGTTGACAGTGATAATTGGTTTAATACAGGAGATGTTGCGACAATCGATAAAAATGGTTACATGCGAATTACAGATAGATCAAAAGATGTAATCAAATCAGGTGGAGAATGGATCTCCTCCATTGATTTGGAAAATGCGGCAGTTGGTCACTCTGATGTTGCTGAAGCAGCGGCAATCGGAGTTCCTCATCCTAAATGGGATGAACGGCCTGTCTTGGTTATAGTGACAAATGATGGGAAAGATGCTGATAAGAATAGTATTATTAGCCATGTATCGGAGCGGGTAGCTAAGTGGCAGAAACCAGACGATGTGATTTTTGTAGACGAAATTCCACACACAGCAACTGGTAAAATTTCAAAACTGGAACTTAGAAAATTAGTAGCAAATCTGGATTATAAACATCCAGATTTAAGATAGCTTGGTCGGGTATTCTAAACTCGAGGTTAAGGGAGAGTGGCGCTCTAATTCTGATCAACCCAGGGAAGTGTTAGTTGCGTTTGGCTCGATTTCTCTAAATATCTTTGATACAAAAGGAGAGCCTCTAAGGCAGTGGGCATACTCCTCCATATTTTTAAAAAATAAAGAAGCATCCAAATCTATATTTTGTCCAGATTTGGAAGAAACTGAAAGTCTTTATATCTTTGACCGAGATGCAGTAGACCACTTGATACTTTTATGTAACAAAACCAAGCGAAAAAAACTCGCTAAATTGTTCCCATTGCTTTTGATCATTATCTTATTGATTGTTTCCTCTACACTTTTTTTAGGCTACTTTAGAAAAGTTTCTGAAAAAATTGCGCTTTCTTTAACCTCTGCTGAACAAGAAAGTAATCTTGGCAATATAATGTTTAGTAATATTTCGGGGATATCATATTGCGATAGAAACAAGACCAATGAGTATATTCGTAGCTTAGACAAAAACTACCTTTCCACAATGAGTGGTAATATTGAGCTTATTTTTATAAATCAAAAAGAAGATAGAAGTATACTATTTCCTGGAGGAAAATTACTTGTGCCCTACAGTATCTTGGAAAAAAAGAATGGAGCATTTGTGTTAGCAGAAATAACCAAATTAGCTCTGGAGGCTACAAAAGACAAAAAGGCAATAGAAAAGTTCTTTTCTAAACAACGGAACAAATCTCTATTAATTTATATTTTTGGAAATTTTATTGACTTAAATTTTCATAAGGATAACGGTTTATTTATCAGTTCAGGCATTAATACTGAGGTGCTTGATGAAGGCTTTACTGATAACGAATGGCTTACATTAAAAAATCTTTGCAAGCTTTAATTATACACTATCTTTCCGTCTGCTATTTTTGCATTTTTGTCTACTAATTGTGAAATCATTGGATTATGAGAAGCAATAATTGCTGAAATATTATGCTCTTTTATTAGTTCTATTAGAAAACCCATAACTTTTGAAGTGGTTGACTGGTCAAGATTTCCTGTTGGTTCATCTGCTAATAGTAACGCTGGCTCATTAATAATTGCTCTACATATTGCAACCCTTTGCTGCTCACCTCCTGATAATTCAGCTGGTCTGTTGTCCATACGTTTACCTAACCCTACCTTTTCTAGTAGGTGTTGGCCTTTTTTAACTGCAATTTTTTTCGATATACCATCAAAAAGTAAAGGGAGAATAATATTCTCTAATGCCGAAAATTCTTGAATGAGATGATGAAACTGAAAAACAAATCCAATGTTTTTTCGTCTAATGATCGATGTTTGAAAGTCATTTTTAGCATCTACTTTTGAGCCACTAATATAAATATCGCCGGAAAACTTACTATCCAATAAGCCTGCAATTTGTAGAAAAGTAGTTTTTCCTGAACCTGATGGAGAAAAAAGACCAACCACTTCATTTCTCTTAACATTAAAGTCCATTCCCTTAAATATTTCAACCAATGGCATATCACCCTTTCCACCGAAGGTCTTTGTAACTTTCTGCAACCTCAAAACAATATTATTCATACTTCAAAGCCTCTGCAGGATCCAAATTTGCTGCTTTTCTAGCAGGAAAAATGGTTATTACAAAAGAGATTGATAAAGAGACCGCTAATGCAAAAACTACATCTTCTATTCTTAGCCTTGCTGGCACTTGAGCCAGAAACCTAATCTCTTCATTCCAAACTGAGGATCCAATTATGTACTCAACAAGCCATTGTATCTCATTTATGTAAGTTACAAATAGCATCCCGATAATGACACCTAAGATTGTTCCAGACACTCCAATTAAACTCCCACAGATAAAAAATATTCTTAAAATTGATGATCTTGTTAACCCAAGAGACCGTAGTATTCCGATATCTCTACCTTTATTCTTAACTAGCATTACAAGCCCAGAGATAATATTCATGGCAGCAATCAACACTATAAGCGACAGAATTATAAACATTACTCGACGTTCTAAATCTAAAGCGTCTAAGAAAGCTGCTGTACTCTCTTTCCAAGACCAAAGAAAATATCTTTCGGCCAATTCATCTGCTAAATTGTCTTTGAATTCATCAACATCAAATGGGTCTTCCAAGAGTATTTCGATTAAGTCAGCCTTATTAGCTCTATTAAAAAAAACCTGAGCATCTTTTATCGGCATGTAAATTCTCGTGCTGTCTATATCATATCGGCCAACTGAAAATATATACTTTACTTTATATACGTTTACCCTTGGAATAGTTCCAAAGACTGATTTTGCCCCATTCGGACTAATGAGTTTAATTGTGTCATTAATAGATATATTTAGTTTTCTAGCGAGTTGAGCTCCAATAGCTACCCCATCGTTAAAATTTTCTACACTACCCTTGGAAGTGGTGGGCTGATTAACTAACCCTATATTTGCTAAATCGCCTTTGCCAATACCATAAACTTCTACTCCAGTGCTGTTATTATTTTTACTGGCTAGAACTTGACCCTTAACCAAAGGGTACGCTGCTTTAAAATTTTTTTTATTCTTTAAGTCTTGTATAATACTTTGTATCTCTTCAAAATTAAATCCCTCATCAAGGTCGGTGGTCAGTGTCTTTTTGTAAATTGAGAGATGGGAATTAGCCCCTACAATCTTTTCTACAAATTCTGTTCTAAAGCCAATCATAACCGCCTGAACTATAACTAAGGTTGCTACTCCCAAAACCACGCCTATGAGGGCGTACCATGCTATTATAGATATACCTCCTTCCCTTCTTTTTGACATTAGATAACGCCATGCAATTATGAACTCATATTTTTTAAAAATAGCCATTCAGATACTAGACTTCTACCAGGGCTTTATGAGCAGTTGAAATTTTTTCTATTACCTCTCCCAAAGGTAAAATAGTTGACTCCCCAGTTCTTCTATATACAAGCTCTATTTTCCCTTCTGCAAGGCCCTTCGGACCAACTACAATTTTCCACGGCAACCCTATTAGGTCCATTTTTGCAAATTTAGCTCCCGGTCTTTCGTCTGTATCATCATATAAAATATCGATTCCATTAGCACCTAGTTCTTCATAAACTTGATCACAAACTTTTATACACTCTTCGTCTCTGTAATTTAAATTTATAAGGCCAGAAAAAAAGGGAGCAACTGGTTCTGGCCAAATAATACCTTTCTCATCGTGGCTTGCTTCGATAATTGCGCCTACTAATCGAGAAACTCCTATACCATGGCTTCCCATATGGACAGGCACTCTTTTGCCATCAGGGCTTACAACAAAAGCTTTCATTGGCTCTGAATATTTAGTACCAAAATAAAATATTTGGCCTACTTCAATCGCTTTACTTTCTATCCGACAATCTTCTGGAACCCCTAAGAAAAGATTTTCATCGTGAGTATCCTCAGTTCTAGCGTAAGGTTTAGTGAATCTTTCCACAGTTTTTTCAATATCGGTATTCTGATAGTAGTCGAGTTTTCCTTGACCTGTATCCATGTCAAGCAAGGTTTTATCAAAAAAAACTGTGCTTTCCCCGGTATTGGCCAAAACCAAGAACTCATGACTATAATTACCTCCGATGGGCCCTGTCTCGGCCCTCATAGGTATAGCCTGTAATCCCATCCTATTAAATGTTCTTAAATAGCTTACGAAATGTCTATTATAGGCATTTATGGCTTCCTTTTCGTTCAAATCAAAATTATAGCCATCTTTCATGTAAAACTCTCTTCCTCTCATCACGCCAAATCTCGGTCTTAATTCATCTCGGAATTTCCACTGAATGTGATATAAAGTGAGAGGAAGGTCTTTATAAGACGATACATTAGACCTAAATATGTCTGTTATTAATTCTTCATTGGTCGGGCCATATAAGTAATTACGATCCTGTCGATCTTTGATCCTCAGCATTTCCTTCCCATAATCATCATATCTTCCGCTTTCCTGCCACAATTCAGCTGGTTGGATTGTTGGCATTAGCATCGGTATATGCCCAGCTTTTATCTGCTCATCATGCACAATTTCTTCTATTTTTTTAAGAACTTTAAAGCCTAGTGGTAGCCATGAATATATGCCGGCCGTTGTCTGTTTAATCATTCCACAGCGCAACATCAGCTGATGGCTTACTATTTTTGCTTCTGCTGGAACTTCTTTTAAAACTGGCAGAAAATATTGGCTCAGTTTCATTTTATTCTCCTCAACAATTTAAATGACCTATTTTTTTCTTTCTTTACAGTGGAACATGACTTCAACGCTTTATTCAATTCTTGAAGCCGTCTCTGTACAACCTCACCATAAAGAGAGTCTATTTTTGATTGAAAACATAATTCCACCTTATCCGCACTTAGCCTAAATACTATTTTATCAAACAGACTTTTTTCACCAAAGAAAGTTGAAGCCAACCTTAATCCCCTACCTATAACAAAAGCGATTTTTCTCTTTTTCTTAGAGACGATTTTAAATAATTTGCTATTGAAAACTTTTTCTGGTTTTGCCTTGTGTCTGAACAAAAGTATCATGGCCAAGAATACTCTTTCTTTGTGACTTAAACCACTAATATTTGAACGAGTAACTATCTCTAAACACATTTCTGTTTTATAATCCGGGTGTGCGATCCAGGCAATATCATGCAATTTAGTCGCGGCTAAAATAATTCTTTTGGTCTTGCGTGGAAGGTTTTCACATAATGGTCCGATCCAGTTAAAGGTATGCTTAGAAATTTTAGGAAACCTTGATTCTTTTTTCTCAAAAAATTTAGCAGCCTCAATTAATGGATCCTTTTTTTTCTCTGTCTCACTGAGATGCTGGTAGATAAGTCCCTCTCTCACACCAAAAGACGAAAACGTAAGGGTCTTGATCTGAAGCTGGTCGATAATAATTTCTAACAATCGGGCTGACTGAGGTAA
>CACAFI010000044.1 GCA_902531755.1 uncultured Alphaproteobacteria bacterium | reverse complement strand
TGATGGCACCCACTCAATAACCCAATCAACTATAAAAGTAACAATAGGGGGCTGTGGAGGATAGTAATGTCTAAAATTAAACCAAGAGCCAAGATACCTAAAGAAGCAGAGCTTGACGAAGTTATAGAGATTAAGACCCTTATTAGACACCCAATGCACAGTGGAAGAGTAAAGGACGTCGATGGTAAAACAATTCCGCGCCTAATTATTAATAAATTCAACGCTATGTTCAATGGCAAGGTTGTGTTTACGGTAAATTTAGAGCCATCCATTTCGAGCAATCCGTACATCTCTTTTCCCTTTAAAGTAAAAGAGGCAGGTACCTTTGAACTTACATGGGAAGAAGATGGTGGCACCCAGTATAAATTGACTAAGAGTTTAAAAGTCGTCTAGTAGCAAATTGTTTTGATAGAAGGTAAAACACTTGAAATTCAGTCGCCGAAACTTGATTAAATCCTTCGCTGCTCTCGGTTCAGTAGGTTTTTCGAATAGGGTTCTAGCTCAAGACAAACCAAATCCAAACAACCTTCCTCCAAACTTACCTGAATGGACACCAGACTTAGGTGCGGGGGTAGATGAAAATCCTTACGGAAGTCCCTCAGAGTTTGAAAGTGATGTTATTAGACGAAATGTCCCTTGGCTTACTGCTTCGTCTCAGTCATCAGTTAATTTTACACCTTTGCAGGATCTTGAAGGTATCGTAACCCCAAATGGCCTATGCTTTGAAAGACACCATGGCGGAGTAGCTGAAATTAATCCAACTGATTACCGCCTTATGATAAATGGATTGGTAGATAGAGAGATGATCTTCAGTCTTGATGATTTGAAGAGGTTTCCTCAAGTCAATAAATTTTATTTCCTAGAATGTGCTGCTAATGGGGGCATGGAATGGAAAGGGGCTCAACTTAATGGGTGCCAATATACTTTTGGTATGGTTCATAACGTACAATATACTGGGGTTAAGCTAAGCGATCTTCTTAGAGAGACGGGATTAAAGCCAAAGGCAAAATGGGTTTTGGCTGAAGGAAGTGATACTTCTGGAATGACGCGATCAATTCCCGTCGAAAAAATTTTGGATGATTGTTTGATTGCGTGGGCAATGAATGGTGAAGCCTTAAGGCCAGAGCAAGGCTACCCTGCTCGCCTTGTGGTGCCTGGGTGGGAAGGTAATATGTGGGTTAAATGGATAAGGAGACTTGAGTTTGGTGACAAGCCTTACATGACAAGAGAAGAGACATCCAAATATACCGACTTACTCAGAAACGGAAAGGCAAGAATGTTTACATGGGTTATGGAAGCAAAGTCAGTAGTTACATCGCCTAGCCCTGAAAAGCCAATTCTATATAAGGGAATTCAACAATTAAGAGGACTTGCTTGGTCTGGAAAAGGAAAAATAAAAAGGGTTGATGTCTCTTTAGACGGTGGGAAAAATTGGAGAACCGCTCAGCTCCATGCACCAATAATGACAAAATCTTTAGTAAGATTCACACTTCCATTCGAATGGAGAGGTGAGGAGCTTTTGATCCAATCGAGAGCAATAGACGAAACTGGATACGTTCAGCCATATATTCAGGAACTTCAAAAGATAAGAGGTAAAAATTCAATTTACCATAATAATTCAATTGCCACTTGGTTGGTAAGTAAATCAGGCAAGGTCGACAATGTACGTTTGGGTTAAAATAATTTCAGCATTGATGTTGACTAGTTTAATAGGTACATCTTCGTTGGAGGCCTCGGAAAGAGCATTTAATCTAGGGAGTATAGCAACAAGTCAACAAGTAAAGGGTTGGGACATTGATGTAAGACCGGACGGGGTAGGTGCTCCCATTGGCTCAGGTACAGCTTTTGATGGTGAAGAAGTTTTTGCAGAGCAATGTGCGTCTTGCCATGGAGACTTTGGAGAGGGAGTAGATAGATGGCCTGAATTAGTTGGGGGTGATGGTACTCTAAACACCCATGATCCTTTAAAGACGACCGGCAGCTATTGGCCTTATGCTTCGACAATATTTGATTATATATATAGGGCTATGCCTTTTGGAGCATCACAATCTCTTTCCTTTGATGAAACCTATCAGATAGTTGCCTATCTTTTATACATGAATGATATTATTGACGATGATTTTGTCCTATCTGATCAAAACATTGGGTTAATCAAGATGCCTAACCAAGATGGCTTTCTTTTACCAGACCCCAGGCCAGATGTATCCACTATTAATGGCAATCCCTGTATGAAAAACTGTAATGTACCAGTGAAGATAATTGGAAAAGCAAAAGATATAGACGTAACTCCAGAAGATTAGCTTTTTTCATTTTTGTATTTAAGAAATTATCATTACACTGGGGTAATGTTTAGCAGAAGAGAATTTCTACAGTATTTGTCGGTAATGGGTGGTCTTTTTTCTACCAGTAGCTTCCCAACGATCGCCTCTCCAAAAAACATAACGGAAGCTGACCTTCTAAAATTCGACTCAAAGGGGCAAGTCACCTTATTGCATATAACCGACATGCACGCACAATTGAAGCCAATATATTTCCGACCACCATCAGAAAACTACGGAGTGGGAGACTTTGAAGGCATTCCACCTCATTTGGTAGGCAAAGATTTTTTGCGCCATTTTTCAATAGAAAAAAATACGCCTTTGGCTTATGCGCATACCATGGTGGATTATGTGAACCTTGCTAAAGAATATGGGAAATTGGGGGGATTGGATCGAACTGCTTACCTTATTAAAGCTATTCGTGAAGAAAGAGGAAATGATAAGGTTCTACTATTAGACGGTGGTGATACATGGCAAGGGTCATACACATCTCTCCAAACTCAGGGTATGGATATGGTCTCTACTATGAACCTACTTTCACCGGATGCTATGGTAGGACACTGGGAGTTTACACTCGGTAAGGAGAGACTAAAAGAACTTACTGAACAACTTAACTGCCCATTTATAGGTGGAAACGTTTTTGATACAGAATGGGAAGAACAAGTTTTTGATAGCACATTATTTTTTGAAAAAGGGGGGGTCAAGGTAGCGGTTATTGGTCAGCATTTCCCATATACGGCTATTGCAAACCCGAGCTACATGGTTAAAGGTTGGTCATTTGGAATACGCACTGAGTTGCTGCAGGAGAATGTAAATAAAGCAAGAGAAAATGGTGCAGAGGTCGTAGTTTTGCTATCTCATAATGGGTTCGATGTAGATCAAAAACTTGCCAGAATTATTAGTGGTATAGATGTCATTTTGACAGGCCATACTCATGACGCCATACCTCATGCAATTAAATTAAAGAATACTCTCTTGCTTTCGTCAGGGTCTCATGGGAAGTACTTGGGAAGAATAGATTTAAAGGTTAGTAACGGAAAAGTTGTTGATAGCACATCATCATTAATCCCAGTTTTTTCTGAAATATTGAGTTCAGACAATGAAATGATTAAGAAGATAAATGAGGTGAGAGCTCCTTTCGAAATGGATTGTCAGAAAGTCATTGGTCGGACTGGATCACTATTGTACAGGAGGGGTAATTTTAACGGAACCTGGGATGATGTAATTTGTGACTCAATAATTGAACAAAGAGATAGTGAAATTTCATTAAGCCCAGGTTTTCGATGGGGGACAACCCTTTTGCCTGGCCAAAATATAACTATTGAGGATATTTACAGTCAAACCGCTATAAACTATCCGGAGGTCTACAGAATTAAAATGACCGGAAAAGCAATCAAAGAATTACTTGAAGATGTTTGCGATAATATTTTTAATCCTGACCCGTTTTTCCAGCAAGGTGGAGATATGGTGAGAGTTGGTGGCATGACATATGAGTGCTACCCAAAAGAAAAGATGGGGAATCGCATAAAAAATTTAAAATTAATTCAAAACGGTAAACATATCGAGAAAACGAAAGAGTACATAGTGTCTGGTTGGGGGTCGGTAAATGAAAACATAGAAGGTCCTCCTATATACGATGTACTGGAAAACTACATTGTTGATAGACAGGAAATAAAGCCAAAAAAGCCCCCACCAGTAAGGGTCATTGGAATGTAGATTGGAAGGCAGTCGAAAGACTGCCTCCCTAATCAAAATCTATGAAAACATATCGGTAGTTATACCGTTGTACCAACCTATAGACTCTTCGTACGTCTTCTTACGCTTAGCGTTGTTCTCGTCTGTTTTAGAGACGAACTTATCTACTACTTCGATCTTTTCATCTCCAGCTTTATAATTTGCTCCAACCTTTATACCGTCATTGGTTGCTACCAAGGACCAACATGTATTTGAGAATTTCGCAGGAAATACTCTGCTATCAGTTAGTTCGCCTCTTATATGATTTGCTGCGACCTTTGCTTGGCTATTTGCAGAGAAACCGGATTTTGGCATTGCAGACGCAACTGATGCATCTCCCAGTACGTAAATATTACTATCCGCCTTGGTTTGCATAGATGCTGGAACTATAGGACTCCAATCTCCATCTGTTACACCGGCATTCATTGCTATAGCACCCGCCCTCTGAGCTGGGACTACACAAGCTACGTCCGCTTTAAACGTATCAAGATCAGTCTCAATTTCCATTGTTTCGGGGTTTACGTTCTTAATTCCACCGTGAGTATCGTTATCAATCCATTCAACCATGCCAGGATAGTGTTTTTCCCAGCCTGCCATAAATAGCCCCTGTTTAGAAAACTTATTTTTTGGATCTATAACAACAATTTTTGCAGTTGGATTTTTTTCTTTAAGTATATGAGCGACCATAGAAATACGCTCATAAGGTCCAGGAGGGCATCTGTATGGGTTCGGTGGAGGAACCATAGCAAAGGTACCACCCTTAGGCATATTTAAAACTTGATCTCTCAAAACCTTGACTTGAGTTCCAGACTTCCAAGCATGAGGCATTTTTGTTTGTGCTTCCACTGAGTACCCATCAATACTGTCATACTTTATGTCGATCCCTGGTGATAATACCAACCTATCATAACTGACAGTGGCCCCAGAGCCTAATCTCACTTTGCGTGCAGATGAGTCTACAGATATAGCCCAATCATGTACCACATTAACTCCATGATTTGCGCTTAAGTTATCGTATGAATGACCAATTGAATCATACTCGCGAAAACCACCTAAATAAAGGTTTGAGTAAAAACATGTGTAATAGTGTTTTGATGCTTCAATTAAAGTCACATCAATCGCGCCTTTCGAATCTTTTGCAATGTATCTTGCAGCCGTAGCTCCACCTGCACCACCACCAACAACCACGACCTTAGGTCGAGCTGATCCTGTAGAAATGGCAGGCATAGCCAACAAAGATGTTGAAGCAAGAGCTAGAGATACAAAGGAACGTCTAGATAGATTATTCATCGTGTCCTCCCTATATTGTTTTTTTAAGTGTAACAGGATTATTGTTTTTTGAAAATAAAATTGAAGCAAGTGTAATCTGTTTCTTTAAATATCTTTAATGAAGTTCAGTTTATTTCTCTAAGCTATTAAAATAAATCGCTAAAGACGCTATTTGTTCTTTGTCTAGAGCACTAGCAACCAGTTGCATTACCTCGTTCTCCAGCTCCTTATTTTTATATAAGATTAACTTCTTTGCGATATAAAGGGCTTCAGCGCCATTTATGGCAGGAATACCTTCATCAGATGAGCTTTGATGACATGTTAAACATTGTCCTGACAAATATTCGCCGTAATCAAAGTCAGCTCCATCAAGCAATGGTTCCGCTACTAGTCCCTGAAACATCAGCAAACAAGAAATGACTGCAAAAAATTTAAAAACAATTTTTACCACAACATAAGTTTACTCTGCGAAACGCGAAATTGTAAATGTCTTTTATACCCAGAAACAAGATTTATAATATGTGGATTTAGATGATCCTTATGAAATAACTGGGTAAGTATTTGGTTATTTATTTTTAAGGTTTTATAATCAGAAAGTTGACCTCTTTAAGTGTAAATTATAAACTAATAAGAGTTGTAAAAGACGGAGCTCAAAATGACAAAAAAATCAATTGGAAATAAAGTAGTAGTCGCAGGAGTTGGAATGATCCCCTTTGCTAAGCCTGGAGCTTCGGAGACCTATGATATTATGGGTGCCAAGGCAGCTAAGTTAGCACTCCGAGATAGTGGTGTCGACTATAATGATATCCAAAGTGCATTTGTTGGATATGTATTCGGAGATTCTACATCAGGTCAGCGTGCTTTATATCATGTTGGAATGACCGGTATCCCAATTATCAATGTAAACAATAACTGTTCCACAGGTTCGACAGCGCTTTATTTGGCAAGGCAAGCTATAGAAAGTGGTTCTAGTGATTGCGTCCTGGCTTTGGGCTTTGAGCAAATGAGGCCTGGGGCGCTTGGTGATATCTACACCGATAGGCCTAGTCCTTTTGGTGAATTTAATGAAACCTGCGAACAGTTAGTAGGAAATGCAGAAATTCCGTTAGCGTTACGTTACTTTGGAGGTGCTGGAAAATCACATATGGATAAATATGGAACCACCATGAAAGACTTTGCAAAAATTAGAGCTAAAGCAAGCAGACATGCCGCTAAAAATCCGTTAGCCCTATTCAAAAAAGAGGTCAGTGAGGAAGAAGTAATGGAATCTCCAATCATGTGGCCAGGGGTTATGACCAGGTTAATGGCGTGCCCACCAACCTGTGGTGGGGCTGCAGCTGTACTGGTTTCCGAAACGTTTGCGAATAAACACAATATCGATTCAAGTGTAAAGATATTAGGGCAGTCGATGACAACTGATTACGCGTCTACTTTTTCAGAGAAGGATATGATGCAATTAGTAGGATACGACATGACTAAGGAAGCAGCAAAAAATGTATATCAGCAAACTGGAGTTGATGTTAAAGATGTAGACGTAGTAGAACTCCACGATTGTTTTGCCCACAACGAGCTAATAACTTATGAAGCCCTTGGCTTATGTGAAGAAGGCGAAGCGCAAAAGTTTGTTCAAGATGCAGACAATACTTTCGGGGGCAAATTCGTAACAAATCCATCCGGAGGCTTACTTTCCAAGGGACATCCATTGGGGGCAACTGGATTAGCCCAGTGTTTTGAATTGACCCAGCAACTCCGTGGAAACGCAGGCGAAAAGCAAGTTGACGGTGCCAAAACGGCTCTACAACATAATCTCGGCTTAGGCGGAGCGTGTGTAACTACTCTTTATCAAAGCTCATAAATTGATCAGCCTAGTGCAATACCCAAGAACTTTGACATTCTTTGGTTAAATTTCGCTATGTCATGAGGGAGCTCTCCTTCCACCATTTTTGCCTGATCAAACAGTAGAAAAGAGGCATCATTCAACGCATCTTTGTCTGTATCCTTAATCTTATTCAGTTTCTTAATTATATTATGATCAGGATTTATCTCTAATATTCTTGGCATGCCCTTGAAATCCTTATTTTGAATCTTCATTATTCTTTCCATCTGAACATCCATCCCAGTATCAGGTGCTACTAGACAACAAGCACTATCAACCAGTTTTGTGGACACTTTAACATCTTGTACGTTTTCCCCTAGTATTTCTTTGATTTTTTCGACAAGGCCCTTCATGCCTGCCGGTGGCTTCTTCTCTTTTTCTTTTTTATCGTCTGAAAAAGCTGTAAGGTCTATATCACCTTTGGTAATAGAAACAAACTTTCTGTCCTGAAACTCACCTGCCATGGATAACCAAAATGTATCAATCGGATCCGTTAAAAATAAGACATCAAGCTTCTTTTTCTTAAATACCTCAAGATGCGGGCTA
>CACAFI010000043.1 GCA_902531755.1 uncultured Alphaproteobacteria bacterium | reverse complement strand
TAAGGAAATTTTTTCGAAGAAAACCATTGGTTGTTGTCATACGGCTAGATGGGGTCATAGGTGCAATGAGTAGATTTGGGTCAGGAGGTCTAGACGATTCCAATACTCAAAAGTTATTAGAAAAAGCATTTGAGTTCGAAAAAGCCAAAGCGATTGCAATAAAAATAAACTCTCCTGGCGGCTCCCCTACACAATCATCTCTTATAGCATCGAGAATTTTAAAATTATCTGAAGAAAAAAAAATACCCGTTTTATGCTTCTGTGAAGATGTTGCAGCATCTGGAGGCTATTGGTTAGCTTGTGCTGGTGAAGAAATTTACTCGGATATAAATTCGATTATAGGTTCCATAGGTGTAATCTCTGCAAGCTTCGGTTTTTCAGAGCTTATATCCAGATATGGTATAGAGAGAAGAGTATACACGGCTGGAGAAGAAAAGAGTATGCTGGATCCTTTCCAGCCAGAAAAAGCTAGTGACGTAAAACGTCTAAAATCTATCCAAAAAGCCATTTTTGAAAACTTTAAATCTTTTGTGAGCGAGCGCAGAGGTGAAAAGATAAAAGGAAAAAAAATATTTAACGGCGAAGTATGGGATGCAACAAGAGCAAAAGATCTTGGTCTCATCGATGGCATAGGAATGATGGAAGATATTTTGGAGGCAAAGTTCGGAACAGATATAAAACTCAAATATATAAATAAAAAGAAATCATTTTTGTCTCGCTTTAGTAGTTCATTAATAAATGATATAAACTCGAAGATAGTCGAAAAATACTACTTCTCGAAATTTGGGCTATAAGCTGTCGATGGGAAGCTAATTGAAAGAAGAAAAAACAGCACTAATCACAGGGGGCGCCAAACGACTAGGGCGGTCTATTTCAAAGGAGCTGGCAAGTGCTGGCTATAATGTAATTATACATTACAACAGCTCTGAGAATGATGCGCTTAGCCTTAGAGAAGAGCTACTAGAATTCGGTGTCGATGTTTTCCTTCTCCAGGCTGACCTACTAAATGATAACGAAACACTTTCGTTATTTGACAAGTGTAAAAAGCTGATAAAAAGACCTGTGAGTTTACTTATAAATAATGCATCGATCTTCGAATATGACAATATAAAAACTGCAACTTTAGAAAGCTGGAATCGTCATCAAAAGTCAAATCTGCAGGCACCATTTTTTTTAACACAAAAATTTGCTCAGCAAGCACCGGAGCCTGAGAAGCTAGAAAACGGCGAGCTGAAAAGTAGGTCGTGTATCATAAATATAATTGATCAAAGAGTTCAGAATCTGACAACTGATTTTACAACCTATACACTAGCCAAATCCGCTTTGTGGACATTAACACGAATTTCAGCTAAAGCGCTGGCCCCAAAAATAAGGGTGAATGCTATAGGGCCAGGTCCAACTTTGAAAGCAGAGTTTCAAAGTGTTTCGAATTATAAAAAACAAAGGCTTTCCACACCGCTACAAAGAGGTTCAAGTACGTCTGAAATATGTGCAATGATAAAATACTTTGTTGATACTCCAAGTGTTAGTGGGCAATTGATATGTGTTGATGGCGGACAGAATTTACAAGCAATAAAAAAAACTGAGGAAATCGATCAATAAATTAGGTAATTTTTGCAAATGACACAAAGTGACCCGAACAAATTCTCCCAGGGAGAAAAGGTAGTTTCCTCTATAGTTAAAACATTGCCGAATAAACCAGGTGTATATCGAATGCTCGATGATACCGGTAGTGTTTTGTACGTAGGAAAGGCAAAAAATCTAAAGAATAGAGTCTCAAGTTATTCGAGAGTGACAGGACACTCTCTTAGAATAGGCAGAATGATTTCTGCAACCAGAGATATGAATTTTTTTATAACAGAAACTGAGCTAGAAGCGCTATTGTTAGAACAGAATCTGATAAAGAAGTATAATCCCAGATACAACGTGCTTTTAAAGGATGATAAGAGTTTTCCTCAGATTGCAATTACAAGAAATAAACAGTTCCCTCAAGTAACAAAATACCGTGGAAAAAAGGTGGATGGCGTAAAATATTTTGGTCCTTATGCCTCTGCCACTGCAGTTAATAATGCTATTAATTATATCCAGAAGATTTTTCAATTAAGAAATTGCCGAGATAGCAATTTTTATGGACGAAGTCGTGCGTGCCTTTTGCATTATATAAATAAATGCTCGGCTCCTTGTGTTGGAAAAATTTCTGAGGAAGAATATTCAAAAACAGTAGATGAAGCAGAGAATTTTCTACTAGGTAAACATACTGAGATCAAAGATAACTTGCAAAGCAATATGCTACAGGCAAGCAAAAACTTGGATTTTGAAAGAGCGGCTTTCTACCGAGATCGGATTGAATTAATAGCAAAAATTCAATCGAGTCAAAATATCAATAATTTGAACGTTAAGGATGCTGATATAATAGGTCTTTTTAAATTGGGGAATGAAGTATGTATTCAGGTATTCTTTATTCGATCATATGAGAATAGGGGAAATCATGCGTTTTTTCCAAAGACTGGGGGCGGAGCAGACGATATAGAAATTATAGAAAATTTCATTGCCCAATTTTATTCAACAAAAATTCCTGCTAGAGAGATACTCATTTCGTACTCTTTGAGAAATAACGAAGTATTAATAAATTTTCTCACTGAAAGAAGGAACCAAAAAGTTGTAGTTAGATCACCTTCTAGAGGAAGAGTAAAAGATCTCATAAAAACTGCTGAAAAAAATGCTAAAGAAGCATTAGAAAGAAAGATAGCTATGAAGGCTTCTCAGAAATCGCTTTTTGAAGAAGTTGAGACTTGGCTAAAATTAGAAAAGAAAATAAAAAAAATCGAGGTCTACGATAACTCCCACATACAAGGGAGTTTCCCAATTGGTTGTCTTGTGGCTATAAATTTAGACGGCTACTCAAAGTCAGATTATAGAAAATATAATATTGAGGATAGCTCCATAAATCCCAAAGATGATTTAGCAATAATGGGCCATGTTTTTGAGCGAAGGTTTGGAAAAATAGAAAATTTAGAAGATTTTAAGAAAAACCTTCCCGATCTAATCGTTATTGATGGTGGCCGAAATCAAATGAATGTTGCCTCCGCTGTCCTCAAAAAATACAAACTAGAAATTCCGATATTAGCTATTGCTAAAGGAGAGAAAAGGAACGAAGGAAGAGAAGACTTCTATTTTCAAGATAGAATTTTTAGTTTTCCTACAAGTAGTAGTGTCCTTTTCTTTTTTCAAAGAATTCGTGACGAAGTACATCGCTTTGCTATTGGAGCTCATAGGAATAAAAGATCTTCTGGTATAAACAAAAGTGAACTTGATGAAGTTTATGGAATAGGACCCAAGAAAAAAAAGGAATTATTGCAGCATTTTGGGTCAGCAAAGGAGGTTGGGAAGGCAAGTTTAAAGGATCTTTTGGGTGTAAAAGGAATATCGAAAAATTCAGCAGAAATTATTTTCAATCACTTTAATTCATGATATTACCAGAAGGTCATGTATAGCTATATACCAAATTTTCTTACTTTTCTGAGGTTATTTGCTGCCCCAGTATTAATATTATACTTAATCATAGACCAATCTTTTTCTGGTAAGTACTTTGGTTTAATAATCTTTTTCTTTATTATCTTGACTGATTTTTTTGATGGATATTTGGCTAGAAAGTTCAATACGGAGAGTAATATTGGAAAAGTTTTTGACCCAATAGCCGATAAAATTATGGTTATTTTACTCTTCGCTTTCTTCCTTGGTATTAATTTAGACAATCCAGATAAATTATTTATGTCATTGATGCTTATTCTATTAATCACTAGGGAGATTATGGTCTCAGGACTACGAGAATTTGTAAGCGCTAAAAAAGCCGACCTTAGCGTTACACAACTCGCTAAATGGAAAACATTTTTTCAAACTATACTACTAATCTTCTTATTTTTTGATTACATATATCTTTTTCAAAGCACAGTGATCAGCTGGTCTATAGACTTATTTTGCTTGGTTACGTGTCTCCTGACATGGTATACTGGCATGCAGTACATATTCAAAGCTTTTGATACGGCGAACAATGGGTAAGGTTAGGCTAAAATATTTTTCAAGAATTCGGGAGACAATCGGTAAGACCTCAGAGCTAGTTGAAATAAAATCAAAGAATATCGAGGAGCTTATAGAGGAGCTACAGTCAATGGGTGAACAATATTCAGTACTACAAGGAAGAGACTTCATTGTTTATTCTGCGGTAGACCAAAATATGGTGACAGACGTTAAAACATCAATCGAAGGTGCAACAGAGATTGCTTTTTTCCCTCCTATGACTGGGGGATAAATCTATGCCTCATAAGATAATCGTAGCAGTTCAAAAAAGTGATTTTGATCTAAATTCCGAAATGGAAACTCTGAAGTTGAAGACTGAAAAAGCAGGAGCTGTTGTGTTCTTTGTTGGGAAGGTTAGAGACCTTGAAGACGATAATTTGAAATATCTAGAAATAGAATCCTTTGAGGAGTTTGCGAAAAGTCAAATAAAAGAAATTTGTGATGACGCAGCAGATAAATGGGATTTAGAATACATTCTTGTAAAACATCGATTTGGAAGATTAAAAATAAACGATAACATTGTCCTCGTTATTACATCTTCCAAGCATCGAAAGAATGCATATGAAGCATCTGAGTTTATAATGGAATATCTTAAAAGCAATGTACCATTTTGGAAAAAAGAAGTAGCAGACAAAACTCAAAAGTGGGTGGAGAATTTTTAGATTTTTGATAAGCTAAAAAAGTTTAGTTAAAGTAGCAAACATCATAAAAACTGTAAGTATTAGTCCAGCTGTTCTATTTGACTTGAAAGTATCAAGACAACCTTCAGGGTTTCTTATGTCTAATTTTAATAGTTGAAACATTAAATGGAGAGAGAAGAAAAAAATACCAGACGTTAGAATAAAAATTTGAATTAGATCGCCATTCGTTAAAAAATAAAAAACAGGTCCGGCTGTCAAAATTATAAGAGCAATGAACATTGATAGGTATTGCTTAGGATTGGCTTCAAATAAGATACCAGTAGATCTTATGCCTACTTCTTTATCATCATCTAAATCCTGAAATGAGTAAATTGTGTCATAAAATATTGTCCATGCTATTGCAGAGATATATAAGCCAATACAGAAGTAATCTAACGTTCCACTATTAGCAGCGTAAGCCAGCAATATACCCCAGTTAAAAGAAAGGCCTAAGAAAAATTGTGGCCAGTATGTAAACCTTTTCGCGAAAGGATATATAACAACAGTGATAAGAGATAGAAATCCTAAAATTATTGCTAAACGATTAAAAGTTACCAATATTCCCAATGCCAAGCCACATTGTAGTATCAGCCATAAAAATGCCTGAGACTTCGAAACGTGCCCAGCAGGAATAGGTCTGTTCTTTGTCCGTAATACTTTTGCATCAAGCTTAGCATCCGTTATATCGTTCCAGGTACATCCTGCACCACGCATCAGAAGACCACCTATATAACAAGCGATCAATATATATAAAGAGTTTGCATTTAATAGATTTGGGTCAACATTAGTTGATAAAAAAACTCCCCACCAGCAAGGAATTATTAGCAACCAAGATCCTATTGGCCTATCCAGCCGACTTAACTTAAAATAAGGACGAAGAACCCTAGGAATATATAAATCTACCCAATTGTTTGATGGCGCATCTATTAGCCTGTCATTAAAAAATTTATGCATTTAAGGTCATTCATGATAATTAAGCTTCATGGACAAGAATATTAGTATAAGGCTATTCTGTGAAGTCACTTTAACAGTTGGTGAAAAGATTAATCTAGAGACAGAGCAATCTCATTACTTAAAGAACGTCATGCGTTGTAAGATTAATGAAAAAATTCTTGTTTTTGACAATTATACCGGCGAATACGCAGCAGAGATTGTTAATATTCACAAACGTTCCATTGATATTGAAATTTTGGAAAAAACTAAACCTAGATATGTACCCGGAGACGTTTGGTTAATATTTTGTCCGCTAAAAAAGTCAAGAACAGACTTTTTGTTAGAAAAAAGCACTGAGCTCGGTGTAAGAAAATTTTTACCGACATTAAGTGATAAGACACAAACTAAAACGATCTCACTTAATCGTTGTAGAAAAAATATTGTTGAAGCTATAGAACAGTGTGGAGGAACTTTTATCCCGGAAATATTACCTATAAGTCCTTTAGCTAAAGTGATTGAACAACTGCTCGACGATAGAATATTAATATTTTGTGATGAAACATTGGAAAGTAGAAATATCAATGAGTGTTTATTGTTGGAAAGGCCTGAAAAAGTTGCGGTATTAGTTGGGCCTGAGGGAGGATTTAGTCACAGTGAAAGAAAGTTATTAAGAACAAAAAAAAATATACTTCCAGTATCTTTAGGTAATAGAATACTAAGAGCAGAAACGGCGGCAGTTTCAGCCTTAACAATGTGGCATGGTATGGCTGGAGATTGGCTCAAAAAAGTGGATCATCAAAATTATGAAAGCTGAGGAACGCACAGACTTTTTGGACCGAGATCAATTAAGACGTTATTTTGAGCAAGGGTGTAAACCTAGCTCGGAATGGGGTATAGGATCGGAGTATGAGAACTTTATTATAGATTTAGATTTAGAGTTACCTTTAGGCTATTCGGGTCCTAAGTCTATTTCAAAAGTTTTTGATTTGTTAATGAATAAATTCGGATGGATGCCAGTATTTGAAAAATCAAATATTGTTGGCCTTGAAAAGGGTAAAGCAAATATAAGTTTGGAGCCTGGCGGACAGTTTGAGTTATCAGGTGCTATTAAAAAAACTGTTCATGAAGTCGAGCAGGAGATGACATTGTTTATGCACAATATGCAAAATGTCTGTGAAGAATTAGGCTTGGGATTATTTTCAATGGGTGCTGCTCCCGATTGGAAAAAGGGCGAGATGCCTATAATGCCAAAAAACAGATATAAAAAAATAATGATGCCTTACATGAAAACAGTCGGAACTCAAGGTTTAGACATGATGTTGAGAACTTGTACGATACAAGTAAATCTTGATTACTCGTCTGAAGCAGATATGGCAAAAAAACTTAGAGTTGCAGCCTGTATTCAACCCCTTGTTACTGCTTTATTTGCTTCTTCTCCAATTTTTGAAGGTAATAATACTGGTTATCAGAGCTGGAGAGCACAGATATGGAAGAATACAGATAATAAAAGAACAGGTATTCCAAAATTTATTTTTGATGATGATCTGGGCTTTGATAGTTGGATAGAATATGCGTTGGACGTGCCCATGTATTTTATAAAGAGAGATGGTGATTATATAAATCTCTCTGGGGAGTCTTTTCGAAAGTTTATGGGAGGTCAATTGAAATCACTTACAAACCAAAGAGTCACTTATTCTGATTGGATTGATCATTTGACAACAATCTTCACGGATGTCCGATTAAAAAATTTCATTGAAATGAGAGGTGCCGATGGAGGACCTAGCCAAAATGTAACAGCTTTAGCTGCACTATGGGTAGGGCTGTTATATGATAGCGATTCATTAGACGATATCTTTTATCTAGTTAAGGCTCTTAATTGGCAGTCAGTCAATGAGCTAAATATAGATGTTTGTAAAATGGGCATGAACGCAAATATTAATAATAAAACTTTATGGGAGTTGGGTGAGGAGGTGCTAAATATAGCACAGAAAGGTCTGAAAAATAGGTGCTTAGCTCAGGGAATTGAAGATGAAAGCTTATTCCTGACTCCACTATTG
>CACAFI010000042.1 GCA_902531755.1 uncultured Alphaproteobacteria bacterium | reverse complement strand
CATATTCATAGGGCGATAAAGAATGATGGGCTGTTTTATTGTGTAAATAGATATCAAAAAAAAACATCAGGTGATCTGGTAAAATTTAAAAGCTTACCTTTTGATAAAAAATGGAAGTTTAAAATATCTAGAAAAAGCTTTTGCCAGCCACTAATACATGAAGCCTTACTAAGACGCGTTGCCTCAGAGAATGCGCTATTAAAAAATGAACTCTCTAGACTAAGACCATATGATATTGAGTTTTTCCAAACACTGATATAAAGATATAAAAATGAAAGCAAAGTTAAAGACAATCTGCATTATTCCTGCTAGGGGGGGGTCAAAAGGACTGCCAGGGAAGAATATAAAAAGCTTCAATGGCAAGCCATTAATAGCATGGCCGATTATAGCAGCAAAAAATTGCCAAAAGATTGATGAAGTGATTGTAACCACTGATAGCGAGCAGATAGCAGAAACTGCAAAATTTTTTGGAGCTTCAATTCCTGCTATAAGGCCAACAAAGTTAGCCAAGGATAATACCACCACGGAGGAAACATTAAAACATGCACTAGATGAATTTGAAAAGCTCACAAAACAGCGGTTCGATCTATGTGTATTTCTTACATGCACTGATATCTTTAGAAATGTAGAGTGGTTAAACACTGCTATAGAAAAGTTAGAAAACGATAACACACTCGAGTCCGTATTTGCAGCATCAGCCACTCACAAAAATTATTGGCAGGAAATTGGCTCTGGAAAATTCAAGAGAGTTTTGAAAGAAATGGAAATTTATTCTAGTAGGCAAGAAAAGAAACCGATATATAGAGAGGATACTGGTTTAGCTTGTGCTTCTCGCGCATATTTGTGGAGAAAAGGAAAAAGAATTGGAAATAAAGTGGACATAATTATCAATGATGATTTTGAGACATCAATCGATATTCATAACGAACTTGATTTTTTCCTAGCTGAAAAGACCCTTGAATATTTAAAAGATAATCATCCTGAAAGAGTGAAATTATTTTTATGACCTCTAAAACTAATACTTTGTCACCGCTAGTTTCGATAATTATCCGAACAAAGAATGAAGAGAGATGGATAGAGCATTGTCTTAGTGCGATAGCTGAGCAAACTCTTAAAGATTTTGAAATTATACTTGTTGATAACAACTCCGACGACTGGTCAGTAAAAATAGCAAAAAAATACACAAAAAAGATTGTAAACGTAACGGATTTTTTCCCAGGTAAAGCTATCAATGAGGGAATTAGGGCCTCATCAGGTGAATATATTGTAATTGTTTCAGGCCACTGTATACCAAAAAACAATCAGTGGCTTGAGAAACTAATTGACCCTTTTTTAAAAGATAAAACAAAATTACTTGCCGGAGTATATGGTAGACAAGAACCATTATCCTCTTCATCTCCCCTAGATAAAAGAGACTTGACTGTTGTATTTGGTTTAGATGAAAGGATTCAAAAAAAGGATAGTTTTTTTCATAATGCAAATAGTGCTCTCCCAAGAAGAATATGGGAAAAGTTTCCTTTCGATGAAATTACAACAAATATTGAAGACAGGTTGTGGGGTGCTGAGGTTACAAAAAATGGCTATCATATTTTCTATACTCCAGAAGCTAGTGTTTACCACTATCATGGTATAAATCAAGGTGGCAAAATTGATAGAGCGGAGAAAATTGTAAAAATTATAGAAACTTTAGAAGGTCCTGCCGTTTCGTTATCAAATATTGTGAGAGATAAACTTAATATTATCGGATTAATTCCAGTAAAGGGTAGCGCTACCATTTATAACAAAGAGAATCTCTTAATAAAGAGTATTGAGTTTTTAAAATCCTCAAAATTAGTGGAAGAAGTATACATATCAACCGACAATGAACATACGGCTGATTTAGCAAAAAAAAATGGCGCTTTAGCCCCATTCATTCGTCCTTCATATCTTTCTTCTCCATCTGTTGGATTGCCTGAAGTGTTAAAATTTTCACTTGATGAAATAGAGAAAATACGAAAGGTGGATCTTGTTGTGATAATAGAAGAAAATTATCCATTTCGACCCGATGGTTTAGTAGATAATTTAATAAACAGTATTATCGAGGGTGGGTATGATACAGTCTGCGCTTCCATTATTGAAGAAAGAAGCATATGGCTAGATGAAAATGAGAGAATAACCGCAATTGGTGATAGCTTAATGGAGTCTAGAAAGATAAAGAATGAAAAAGTACACATAAATTTATTTGGCTTAGGTGCTGTTACGTATGTAGATAATATTAGAAGAAGAAATATTCTCACCAACAAGGTAGGATTATCACCTGTACCTAGCTACCCCTATTCATTTCAAATCAATATTGAAGAAAAATAATGCTCAAAAATAAATTAAACATAGGTATTCTTGGCTGTGGACGTATTTTCGATCACTATATCGGCAAGATTCTTTGCTCAAGCGAACTAATAAATCTTTATAAAGTTGTTGCGGTTTGTGATACAGACCAAAAAAAAGCTCAGAGAGCTGGTGAACTCATTGGTTGTGATTACTTCACGCAAATCTCTGAATTCTTAAATAAAGAAAGTATGGATATTGTTCTTATTTTAACCAAAAGTGGTCAGCACTATGAACATTCGAAAATGTGCCTTAATGCAAATTTCAATGTGATTGTAGAAAAACCACTATCTCTACGAGTTGAACACGTAAAAGACCTAATTGAGCTCTCAAATAATAATGGTAAATTTTGTTGTTCGGTCTTCCAAAATAGATTCAATCCTGCAGTAGAAGTGACAAAGAAAGCTTTTCAAGCCGGAAGGTTTGGAGATTTAGTGTCAGTTTCTGTCAGACTTAGGTGGTGTAGATTACAAGATTATTATAATGATGGGTGGCATGGTACATGGGCGCAAGACGGTGGTGTTACGAACCAGCAGGCTATTCATCATGTCGATGCTCTAACATGGATTTGTGGAGAAGCAAGATCCGTCAGTGCAATATCAGATAGGAGAGCAAATAAATTAGAAGCTGAGGATACCTTAGTTGCAGCAATTGAGCTTGAGAATGGGGGGCTAGCTACTTTGGAGCTTACAACAGCTGCGAGACCTAAGGACCTAGAAGCTTCCATTACAATAACTGGGACGAAAGGTGTTGCTGAAATAGGAGGTATAGCACTTAATAAAATAAATAAGTGGGAGTTTTTAGATAGGCAACCCACGGATGAAACAATTCTTTCTCAATTTTCTGAAGAAGTTGAGAATGGGTATGGAATAAGTCACTACCGACAACTGAAGAAAGTATATGAAAATTTTAATCATGGGTGTAATGACAATGTCCCCTTTTCCGCCAAATCATGTCTTCATACTCTAAGACTAATCCACTCAATATATGCAAGTGTCGAGTTAAAAAGAAGAATTAATATTTCTGAAAACATTAGCAGCTCAAAATTAGGAAAATAAAATGATACAAAACAAAGCACCTGGAAAAGACATAACTACAGAAGATATGAAAGAAAAATTTCCGTTAGCAGCTAAAGATAATAATAATGATTTTAGCACGTTTGAGGTAAATGGGATTACTTTTGGTGACAAGTGTATACCTGTCATGGCAGGACCAAACATGGTCGAAAGTGAACAACTCATAATTGAAACGGCCCTTTCAGTGAAGAAGTCTGGTGCTCATTTTTTAAGAGGTGGTGCTTTTAAACCTCTCAGCTTCCCCTATAGATCAGTGAAGTATAATGAAACAAGAGAGGATGGTATTAAGTGGCTGGGAATTGCAAAAAAGGAAGCTAACATTGGAATAATTACCGAGGTTATGGAAGAGAAGTATATCGATCTGATATGTGATGTTGCTGACATTTTGCAAATTGGCTCCAGAAATATGCAAAACTATCCATTAATTACTGCGGCAGCAAAAACACAAAAACCAATTATGATAAAAAGACATTATGGGGCATCTTTGAGAGATTGGTTAGGTGCCGCTGAATATGCACTGGTTGAAAACAACAAAAAAGTAATTTTGTGTGAAAGGGGAGTTAGCGTACCTCATACTCACAGAGATTCCTCTAGATTCCTTTTAGATCTACAAGTTATTCCTGCAGCAAAAGAAATAACCCATTTACCCATTGCTGTAGACCCCTCACATGCGACTTTTTGGCGACCATGGGTTGAGCCAATGACTCTTGCTAGTATCGCAGCTGGTGCTGACAGCATTATGTTAGAAGTACACCCGGATCCCAATAACTCTGCAGTTGATCCGTTACAACCAATTGATTTCAAGTCTTTTTCTGACTTGATGAATAAAATGGAGTCTATTTCTGAAATTAATGGTAGACACATTAAAAATGTTTAAAGAAATAAATAAATTAATTGATAACCATCTTATTGATAGTTCATTAGACAATTTTTCTGTGATAATTGGCTCGAATCCGTCTAAAGGAGCTCGTTCCCCCATTTTATGGAATAAAGTATATAAAGAAGAGAAAAAAAACGTAGCGATGTTACCTATTGACGTAAATAGCGATGGGCTATTAGAACTAATTTCGCTCTTACAGGAACATAAAAATTGCCTTGGGGGCGCAATTGCTGTCCCACATAAAGAAGCAATGTTTAAAATTTTACAAGATAAGTGTGCCCCAGAGATTAAAGAAATCGGAACCATTAATTGTTTTTTTAGAAACACAAAAACATCATTGAGGCATTTTTCTGGAACAAATACCGATGGTGAAGCTTCATTAGATCCAATAAAAAAACTGATAAATGAAGAAAATAAATTTAATATCGCTTTAATAGGGTTTGGGGGAACAGGAAAAGCAGTAGCTGCTTTTTTGATAAAGCACCTTAAGAGATCTCACGACCTTAAGATATTTAATAGGACCAAAATCAAACAACCAAAAAAAAAATTTAATGTATCTTTTTTGGACTTAAAAGTTATAAGTAAATACATAGATAGTTTTGATCTGATTATTAATGCAACAACACTTGGTACAAAATATAGTCCTACTGAAAGCCCTATTCCTACTGGTTTATTCAGTAAAATTAAGAAAGATGCGGTAATTTACGATATTAATTATGACCCACCAAAAACCAAGTTTATACAATTAGCTGAAGAAAAAAACCTAAGAGCTATCAATGGATTGCGAATGAATCTAATTCAAGCAGTTTTAGCTTATAGGTATACTAACGAAACATCTTTAACTCAAAATCAGATATATGAGATTATGAATTCTTAATTCTATCGTTTAGCTAGGTATACTTTGAAATCCTTTATATTTCTGTTGTATCTCGTGGTCTGTATTTGCCCCAAATACTCAATCTCTGTGAATAGTGGTTTCAACCTTTCATGAATTGGAAAGTGGTCATCTGAAATAATCAGAGAGTTCTCTGGATAAAATTTCCTTCGCGATCGCCAAATGTCAAATTGAGTTTCACGATCTCGCATCACTGTATCGACATTTTGATCTCTAGCATGAAAACTATATAATGAGGCTATGCGGTAATCAGTGAAAAGAATGTCGTTTATCTGAAATTTGTGTTTGAAGGTTGAAATTTGTTCAACCACTTTTTCCCATTCATGTATGATTGCAGTTTCTCTATCGACATTTCCGAAAAAAATAGTTATCGGAATAAAAGCAGAATTTATGGTTAATAAAAATAAAAAGAAGAAGCCATAGAACAGCTGAAATATTAATTCCCAAGTTCTCCTGAAAAGTACGGATAGAAATGGCAAAAAGAGTACAAAACCGACTACCGACCAATAATATAAAACATTAGTAAATAATGATAAAATAATGCAGAAAATAATAGTAACAAATAAAACATAATACGCGCAAGAAATAGCATATTCATTAGCTTCATTAATCACCTTCTTTCCCCTCATTGTGTATAATTTGAAAATAGCCAAAGGTGACAAAGAAAATGCAGTGGCTAATATAAAAGTAGTTATGTTCTTAACAAAACCTAACAGGGAAAGCTCTTTGTCCAATCTTTTATCTAGATGAAATTCGAATGAAGTAAACTGATATTCCAAATTCCAAACTAGGACTGGAATTTGAGAAAAAAGAAAAATAAAGATCGCAAATATTAGGTGTCTTGACCAAAATATTTGTCTGAGAGTAGATTTTCTTGACCATATAAAAACAAGCATACCTACTCCAAAAACTATCGCATTATATTTCGTCATACAAGCAAGAGAGAAACAAAAAGTGGATAAATACCAGTATTTATAATTAGTATGTCCCTGAAGTATTGATGAGTAAAATTTATAAAATAAAAAGCCACTTAAGAATAAACATAGAATCATTAAGGCATCCGGAAAAGCTATAGTAAGAAAGATGCCGTAAAGGGGAATTGATAAAAAAATAACACTACCTTTTAGCACCTCGATATTTTCTGCCTCTTGAATCTCCTTCATCCAGCTGAAGTTGACTAAAAGGATTAATAGAAAGCACAGAAAAGGTAGTGCCCGAATTTGGAGAATATTATAGGGTATTATAAAGCTCAATAAATACTGCAACCAAGATGTTAAAGGAGGGTGATCATAAAATGATAATTCAGGTTGCTTAGACCACAACCAATAATAGGCTTCGTCTGGCAAAGGTCCGCTTAAAAAGATAAATACTATCTTCAAAATTAAAAATGAAACTGCAAAAACTACTAATGTCGAGTTTATATTTAGGAGAATTTTGAACATAGTTCGTTTCTTAAAAAGTTTATTGCGAACTTCCAATCCCCAAATTTTTTCTGACGATAAATCTTTATACTGGGATACCAAACACTGTCGTCCCTATTTAGCAACCACCAAAAAGAGGAGACAAAAGGTAAAAGCACCCAAGTATCTTTACCAAGAGCTCCTGCTAAATGAATTGTTACATTACTTGTGGATACAACTAGATCACACGCTTCAATCAAAGCCGCTAACCCATCCAAATCTTCACGATTATTAACTGAACCACACTGTACTATCTTAATTCCTGTCTCTTCTTCAAATTCGTTTATCTCTTTATTTACATCACCATATTGTAAATTAACTAAAGTCACATCAAGACCTTCAAAGATTGCTCCAAATTCCAAAAGGGTCAAACTTTTTTTCAGCGTATTCAGTGACTTTATACTCTTCCAGGATATGCCAATAACTTTTTTGCCTTCCAGACCAAGTTCTGAAGTTATAGCTTTTACTCTTTCTGGGTCAGCCTTAAGATAACTTCTTTTTGTTTTCTTAAAGTCATCTTCAGTCTGTCGAAATAATCTTGGCAAACTTCCCATAGGTAAATGAAAGTCAGCTTTTTGTTCTATAACAGTTTCATATGCAAAAAAATCAATTTCTTTCATTGACCTCTTACACAAAGAAACCAACCTGGGGTCTACGTAAACGCTCAACTTTTTTGACCTATCCTGTGCTTCCAAGATTAATCCTAAAAATAGAATATCATCTCCTATACCCTGCTCCCTCCACAAAATTACATCTTTGGCCTTCTCACCATTCCAAATATCCTTATCTCGAATAGGCCAAACAGCATTGTCTAAGGGCGATACCTTCCAACGGTATTCATAATTACTCCAACCCTCTTTATAGCGCCCTTCGGTTAAGTAAAGATTTGCAAGATTATTGCGAATGTCAGGGTTTTTCTCGTCATTGATAAGTAACTTTTCATAAATCTTCTTTGACTCCTCATTTTCGCCATAGTGCTGCTTTAAAGTAGCAAGGTTTATTAGTGCATGTGACAGTGTGGGATCAATTTTTAGCGCTTTTTGGATGTGTATTCTCGCATCTTCTAGTTGTCCTTTTTTTTCGAAAATAGACCCCAAAGCACTATGCTCTGATGCAGATTCTGGATGAAATTTCATAATCTCTCCAACCATCTTTTCAGCTTTCCCAAACTCTCGCAACTTAACAAATAAATCTACAAAATGTCTTTGAATTGGAAGATA
>CACAFI010000041.1 GCA_902531755.1 uncultured Alphaproteobacteria bacterium | reverse complement strand
ATATAGATAACACAAAGCAACTGTCTTTAGCAGAACTCAAAACACAGAGTCCAAGTGATTTATTAAAACTCGCGGAAAAGCTTGAGATAGAAAATGCATCGTCTATGAGGAAAGGCGACATGATGTTTTCCATATTAAAAGATATGGCGGAGGATGGAGTAGAAATATCTGGTGATGGAGTGCTAGAAGTTCTACAAGATGGTTTTGGTTTTCTAAGATCTACTGATGCCAATTATCTTCCTGGACCTGACGATATTTACGTTAGTCCTAGTAAAATAAAAAAGTTTTCATTGAGAACTGGAGACACTGTAGAGGGTGTCATAAGAGCGCCTAAAGATGGTGAAAGGTATTTTGGGTTGGTAAAGGTTACAAAAATAAATTTTCTAGAAATGGAAAGGGCAAAACATAAGATACACTTTGATAATCTTACACCCCTTTATCCAGATGAAAGAATAGGGCTTGAGCTAAATGATCCAACAATAAAAGATAAATCTGCGAGAGTAATTGATCTAGTAGCACCTATAGGAAAGGGCCAAAGATCATTGATAGTCGCACCGCCTAGAACAGGAAAAACGGTAATATTACAAAACATTGCTCATTCTATAGAAAAGAACCACCCTGAGTGTTTTCTAATAGTCCTTCTAGTAGATGAGAGACCAGAGGAAGTGACGGACATGCAAAGATCGGTAAAAGGCGAGGTTATTTCTTCAACTTTCGATGAACCGGCAACAAGGCACGTCGCTGTTGCTGAAATGGTTATAGAAAAGGCAAAAAGATTAGTGGAACATAAGAGAGATGTGGTGATTTTGCTAGATTCGATCACGAGATTAGGAAGAGCATATAATACAGTTGTTCCTTCGTCTGGAAAAGTGTTGACAGGTGGCGTAGATGCTAACGCATTACAGAGACCAAAGAGATTCTTTGGAGCTGCTAGAAATATAGAAGAAGGCGGGTCTTTAACTATAATCGCTACTGCTTTAATAGATACCGGTAGTAGAATGGATGAGGTTATTTTTGAAGAATTTAAAGGAACTGGTAATTCAGAGCTTGTTCTAGACAGAAAGGTGGCAGATAAGAGAGTATTCCCGGCGATAGATATATTAAAATCAGGCACAAGAAAAGAAGATCTACTAATAGACAAAAAAGAATTAACAAAGATATTTGTTTTAAGGAGGATACTTAATCCTATGGGAACAACCGATGCTGTTGAATTTCTTTTAGAGAAACTTAAACAAACTAAAACAAACAATGATTTTTTCGATTCCATGAACACCTGAGACGATTTATGAAAGACACGATATTTGCGCTTTCGACTGTACCTGGCATATCAGCTATATCAGTGTTTAGAATATCAGGTCCTAACGCTTTCCCTGTTTTAAGGAAAATAATAAAAGGAAAAATTCCTGATTATAGATATGCAACTTTAAAGAAAATATTTTGGAACGGAGAGGTTGTTGATAAATGCATTGTTATTACTTTCAATAGAAATGAAAGCTATTCAGGCGAGAATACGGTAGAGATTCATTGCCATGGTAGTGTCGCTGTAATTGAGAAATTGGTTTCAGTTTTAATGAGTTATGGATCGACACTAAAATTAAGACCGGCAGAAGAGGGAGAATTCACACGACAAGCTTTTTATAATGGAAAAATGGATCTTATTCAGATAGAGGGACTGTCTGATTTATTGAAGGCAGAAACAGAAGCGCAAAGGAAATTAGCTTATCAATCGTTGGATGGCATGGTTTCTAAGAAAGTAGATCAGTGGAGATCTGAAATCATTTCTATCTTAGCTTTTTTAGAGGCAGGCATTGATTTTGCAGACCAGGATTTGGGTCAGATAGAGGTCTTAAAAAAGGTAACAAACCTTATAGAAGTACTAAAAAAAGAGAGGGATGGTTTTGAGGATATTAGGTCGATAAAAGAAGGTTTGAATATAGCTATAATTGGACCACCAAATGTTGGGAAATCAACCTTGATTAACCATTTATCAAAAAAGGAGGTTTCACTGACCTCCAGGATAGCAGGCACTACCAGAGATATAATTGAATCAAAAGTTCAAATCAACGGTGTTTTCGTTACGTTTTTAGATACAGCTGGCCTGAGAGAAACAAAGGATACAATAGAAAAAAAGGGGATTGCAGCTATAAAAAAGCGGCTTAGATCTGTAATTTTCAAGATATTTCTTATTAATAAGGAGGTTGATTTAAAAAGCGTTGGTATAAGAGTCGATGCTGATGACCTTATTTTTAAAGCGAAGGTCGATAGAGGGAATAAAACAAGATTCCCGGGGATATCGGGAAAAACAGGTTTGGGTGTTAGAGAAGCTATTGGGTTAATCGAGAAAAAATTGCCAAAATTTTACTTGAATAGTGGGATAATGGCAACACAACGCCAACAGTCTAAAATTAACGATTTGATAGATGTTCTATTGGGCTTGGTAAGCGACCTTAAAGAGGATATAGAGGTGGAGTTAGTAGCGGAAAAAGCAAGGGATGGGCTAAAGTTGATTGAGGAGTTAACCGGAACAATAGACACCGAGGAAGTTTTAGGTATTATATTTAAGAGTTTTTGTATAGGGAAGTGAGTTTCACGTGAAACATTTATTTGATGTAATCGTAATTGGTGGTGGACACGCCGGCTCAGAAGCTGCTTATGCTGTATCTAGGGCTGGTGGAAATGTTGCGTTGATCACCAAAAAAAAAGACCAAATAGGAGTAATGTCATGTAATCCCGCTATAGGTGGGCTAGGAAAAGGTCATTTGGTGCGAGAAATAGATGCTCTAGGCGGTCTTATGGGGGTTGCTGCTGATCTGTCAGGGATTCAATTTAGATTGCTTAATAGATCTAAAGGACCAGCTGTTCAAGGCCCCAGAACACAATCTGACAGAGCTTTATACAGGAAAGCTGTTCAAGGTATTCTGTCTTCGGAAGAGAACATTAAATTCATTGAGAGTGAAGTTATTGATATATTTATTCAAAATGGAACAGTTAAAGGGGTAGAGTTAGAAGATGGCACAAAGATAGGAACACGTAGTGTTGTACTAACCACAGGAACCTTCTTAAACGGTCTGATAAGATTGGGAGAGGAGGAAATCACAGCAGGTCGAGAGGGAGATTTTTCATCTATTAAGTTAGCAAAAAAAATAAGGGAAATAGCGTGTAATACCGGAAGATTAAAAACAGGGACACCGGCAAGATTATCATCAAAAACAATAAACTGGAATTTGCTGGAAAGACAACAACCAGATGAGAAACCAACACTTTTTTCATTTTTACATAAAAAACCCTTTCAAAGACAAATTAGTTGCGGCATAACATATACAAATAAGTCAACACACGAAATCATTCGTGATAACATTGAAAAATCTGCAATATTCAATGGGTCGATAACATCGAATGGGCCAAGGTACTGTCCATCTATCGAAGATAAAGTTGTACGGTTTTCAGATAAGGACGAGCATCAAGTTTTTTTAGAACCAGAAGGGTTAAGTGACGATACAATTTACCCTAATGGCATTTCAACATCCTTGCCTAAAGGTGTTCAGGAGATGTATATTAGATCCATAAGGGGTTTAGAAAATGTGAAAATACTGAATTACGGCTATGCTGTTGAGTATGACTACGTAAATCCTAAAAGTCTTAAGTCATCTTTAGAGTTTAAGAATACAAAAGGACTTTTTCTCGCTGGACAAATTAATGGAACTACGGGTTATGAGGAGGCAGCCGCGCAAGGACTAATCGCTGGTATCAATGCCTATCAATATGTAACAAGAGGAGAGCCCTTTACTTTAGATAGATCAGAGGCCTATATAGGTGTGATGATTGATGACTTAGTAACACGGGGGGTTATAGAGCCTTACAGAATGTTTACGTCAAGAGCAGAGTTTAGATTGAGCTTGAGGTGTGATAACGCCGACATTAGACTAACAGAGAAAGGTCACAAGTTTAACATTGTATCGGATAATAGAATGAGATCAGTAGGTAATAAAAGAAGTTCTATAAATAAGCTTACCGAAAACACAAAGAAACTGACATTTTCTAATAAAGAGTTGGGAGAGTTGGGGGTAAAACAGAAAAAAGACGGCAAAAAGAGATCTTTTCATGATATTCTTGCGCTAAATGGGGTTGCTGACAAAATTTTACAACATCTGTGGAGAGGGTTTTTTGATTTTGACTTGGATGTTCGTGAGTTTGTAAGAGCAGATGCGAAATATAACTACTATATCGATAGACAAAGAAGCGATGTCGATAGAATGCGAAAAAATATAAACATTATTATTCCAAAAGATATTGATTATAGAAAAATAGATGGACTGTCGTCAGAATTAAAGCTTAAGCTTAGCAAAGTGAACCCACAACATATTCACGAAGCAAGTAAAGTGGATGGGATGACACCGAGTGGATTAATGTTGTTAATATCAAAGATTAATTCTTTTAAGAAGACAGCTTGAAAAAAAATGATTTTATGAAAACACTCGATGTTTCACGTGAAACACTAAACTGTTTTTGTCAATATGAGATTTTGTTATCTAAATGGAACACAAAGATAAATCTTGTGTCAAAAAAAACATTAGGAGATATATGGGATCGACATTTTTTAGACTCAGGTCAAATAATTAATCACATAGAGGCATCAGGAAAAAGGTGGGTTGATGTAGGCTCCGGAGCTGGTTTTCCGGGATTGGTGGTGGCTTTGTTGCTAAGGGATAGAAAAATAGATATTGACTTGACTTTAGTCGAAAAAAACCAAAAAAAAGTTTTTTTTCTTAATGAGGTTATCCGTCAATTTAATTTGAGTGTAAAGGTTATCAATAATAATATAGCCGATATAAAAACTTTAAATGCTGACATCTTAACAGCCAGAGCATTTTCAGAACTAAATGAGCTAATTGAAATAGCTTACCATCATGGAAAAAAGGGGTGCATTTGTTTGTTTTTAAAGGGTGAAAACTACAGTTTAGAATTAGATAAAACTTTAAATTATTGGTTTTTTGATTATGATGTTGTTGATAGCTTAACCAACCCCTCAGGAAAGATAATCAGAGTGAAAAACATTTTTAAACGATAAGGAGCAACAAAATCGCTAATCCTTCGATCATATCTATTGCCAATCAAAAAGGTGGTGTGGGTAAAACAACTACTGCTATAAACCTATCTACAGCGCTAGCCGCTGTAAAAAATAAGGTGTTAATAATGGATTTAGATGCTCAAGGTAATGCATCAACCGGTCTAGGTGTTCCAAAAGAAGAACGAGAGAAATCCACTTATGATTTGTTGACCGGCAAAGCCAGTTTAAAAGATGTAGTAAAGAAAACCAAAATACCATCACTTTACATTGCTCCAGCATCGACTGATTTATCATCAATCGACGTGGATCTTTTTGAAGAGAAGGGGAGAGTTGTTAAGCTTCGGGATTTGTTTGCAAAAGAGAAGTTTGATTTTGATTATATTTTAATAGATTGCCCACCATCTTTAAATCTTTTGACCATAAATTCGATGGTAGCATCAAACTCTGTTTTAGTTCCACTGCAAGCAGAGTTTTTCGCTCTAGAGGGATTAAGCCAATTATTATTAACTGTAAGGGATATTAGATCAAAAATTAACCAAGATTTGAAAATTCATGGTATTGTATTGACTATGTTTGATAAAAGAAACAATTTATCAGAACAAATTGAAGAAGACGTAAGAGGGAATCTTGGAGAGTTGGTTTACGACACTATCATACCCAGAAACGTCCGGATCAGCGAGGCCCCTTCGTTTTCAATGCCAGCTCTAATATATGATCATAAGTGCTCTGGTGCTATCGCGTATCAAAAATTAGCAGCAGAGTTTTTAAAGAGGGAAGATCACTTTGAAAGACGGAAAAATGAGTTCAAAAAATGAACGCAAAAAAGGCTTGGGCAGGGGTTTATCATCCTTTTTAGATGATGACAGTTTTGGAGATATAGTCAAAAAGAATAAAGATGAAAAGGAGTTTGAAAATGCACCTAATAGGTCAAGCTATCTTCCAATAGAACATCTAATTCCAAATCAGAACCAACCCCGAAAAGACTTTTCAACTGATGAATTAAATAGTCTAGCATCCTCAATAAGAGAAACCGGGATAATACAACCTATCCTGGTAAGAAAGATAAATGATTTTTATGAAATCGTAGCCGGTGAAAGGCGCTGGAGAGCTGCACAGATTGCAAAAATTCATGAAGTGCCTGTTCTGATTAAAGAGTTAACCAATGAAGAAGTCGTTAAGATTTCTATCATTGAAAATATTCAAAGGGTAGACCTAAATCCAATAGAAGAAGCAAATTCATATAACCAGTTAATTAGAGATTATGGTTATACCCAAGAAAAAGTTTCAGCATCTTTGGGAAAATCAAGAAGCTACATTGCTAATTCTTTAAGACTTCTTTCACTTCCAGAAAGCATAATAAAATCTTTAAAAGAGGGTAAACTGACAAGCGGACATGCTAGAGCTCTAGTCGGAGTAAAAAACTCCGACCTTTTGGCAAAAAAGATAATTGAAGAAGGTTTATCAGTGAGGGATATAGAAAATATCGTAAAAAAGGGAATATCCCAAAGCGATGATATAATCAAAAAGGGAAAATCAATTAAAAAAGATGTTGATACTATAAATTTGGAACAAGACCTTAAAATAGCCTTAGGTCTAAAGACCATTATTGATCACAATGAAAATTCTGGAGGAGGCAATATAATAATAAAATATAAAGACTTAGAACAATTGGATATATTTTGTTCAAAAATAATGAAGATCTGAATTTTTAATAGCAGTCTATTAATGATCGCGTAACGTAATCCAACATCTTCGCACCTCTTTTTCTTAACACAATATTATCATCTTTAAGTTTTATTAAATTGTTCTCTTCTAAATCTCTTACTACCGGATAGAGTTTTTCATAGTCAAAAACTGATATAGGTATGTTTTGAGCTATTCTTAGGTTCATAATTAATTTTTCTTCAAACGCAACCCTTTTGTCTATTGGGGTTATATTTGGCGTACTTGATTTTAGAGAAACTGTTTTCTTAAACCAACTATCAGGATTTCTCTCCTCTTCTATCGCATACCTTTCTCCTGATATATTAACCCGACCGTGCGCACCTGGTCCTATTCCAATATAATCACTATACTTCCAGTATGAAAGATTATGCTTACATTTATATCCCCTCTTTGCATAATTAGATGTTTCGTATTGTCTATACCCACCGTCTTTACAAAGCTGTTTGGTGATATCAAACATATCAGATACAACTTTGTGTGTTGGCAAACCTTTTAATAAGTCTTTCTTGAAAAGCTTATGGAAATTTGTGTTTTCTTCTATTGTAAGTTGATAGAGAGAAAGGTGCGGTGCTTCTAGGGATATTATTTGCGAAAGTTCATCTCTCCACTCACTGGTGTTTTGATTTTGCCTGCCATATATAAAGTCGAGATTATAATTTTTGAAATAATTGCTAATTATTTCTATAGCTTCAATAGCCTGATTTTTATTATGATCACGTCCTAAAATATCTAGATCTTCATTATTAAGAGCTTGTACGCCTACTGATACCCTATTTATACCGATGTCCCTAAATAATTTAAACTTACTAGCAGATACACTGTTTGGATTGGCCTCGATTGTAATCTCACAATCACTATTAATACTCCAAAGGCTGTCGGTCTTCTGTATTATCATTGCCACAAAATGCGGTTCAAGAAGACTAGGCGTACCTCCACCGAAAAAAATAGAATTAATTTCTCTTTTATCCAGTCTTGAAGACCAAAATTCTAATGCTTTTAAATAGGCCTTTAACCAATGAGATTGACTAGTGCTTTCCCTCTTATATGAATTAAAATCGCAATAAGGGCATTTTATTTTACAAAATGGCCAATGTATGTATAAGGCTAGCGAAGACCTTTCCATGTCAAAAACAGGCCTTAAGTAGGTTATCCATAGCTAAGCCCCTATGACTTACCTTATTTTTCCTCCACCTATCCATCTGCCCAAAAGTTTCTTCGTATCCATTAGGTAGAAAAACCGGATCATATCCATGACCTTTTTCACCTCTACCTGGCCAAATTATCTCACCAAATATTTTCCCCTCAAACTTCTCGAAATGATTATCTGGCCAATATAAAATTAAGGAGCAAATAAAATAAGCGGTGCAAGGCCTAACAAAATTAGTTTTTTCAATTTTGCTTACGAGCTTGTTGGTTGCGAACTTAAAATCCCTCGATCCGTCACTCTTATTTGCCCAATCCGCTGAATAAATGCCTGGCGCGCCATCTAATAGGTCAACACAAAGCCCACTGTCATCCGCTAAGCTCACCAGACCAGTCAACTTTGTAGCTTCTCTCGCCTTTATTAAAGAATTCTCCCAAAACGACCGCCCGGTCTCTTCGGGCGGTCGCCAACAATACTGTCCAATATCCGTAATATTGAAGTTAACTTCCCCAAACAAATGCTTAAACTCTTCTATCTTTCCAAAATTGTGGGTCGCTAACACTAAATCTTCTTCTTGAAATTTTCTATTCATCTAAAGCTGATTTCTGTATTTCAACTATTTTTCTTATCCCTTTTGAAGCCATTGAAAACATTATTTCAAATTCGTCTTTTGAAAACGGTTTTTTTTCAGCAGAGCATTGAATTTCAATTAATTCTCCCTTATCGTCCATGACAAAGTTAGCATCCGTCTCAGCTGCACTATCTTCTAGATAATTAAGGTCCAATTTTGGCTCTCCATCGACAAGCCCACATGATAT
>CACAFI010000040.1 GCA_902531755.1 uncultured Alphaproteobacteria bacterium | reverse complement strand
CTGATCCAAAAGTACTTTCACGAACTTTGTGAATTCCATACTCTTGGAGATGGATTTACTTGGGATACCCAAGATAAAGAAAAAGATATTGCATCTGCAAAAAAGGCATGGGGTAAAGCCAAGGAACTTATCCTGGATAAGGAAAAAAAGATAATTCTACTTGATGAAATCAATATAGCGCTCAGGTATGGTTACATCGAAATCGATGATGTTGTAACTTTTTTACTAGAAAAAAAACCTGAGATGTCTCACGTAATACTCACGGGAAGAAATGCTGATGAGAAATTAATCAATATTGCAGACCTGGTGACAGATATGACCTTGGTTAAGCACCACTTTCGAAATGGCGTAATGAGTCAAGCAGGTATAGAATTTTAACTATGGGAAAAGCGCTAATGATTCAGGGGTGTGGTTCCAATGTTGGTAAATCACTTTTAGTTGCTGGGCTGATCAGAGCGGCTAAGAAACGAGGCCTGCGTGTTGCTCCATTTAAACCTCAAAATATGTCAAACAATGCTGCTATAACGGTGGATGGAGGAGAAGCTGGTAGAGCACAATCATTCCAAGCTTATGCAGCGGGTATTGATTTTCACTCAGACATGAATCCAGTTCTATTAAAACCAGAAAGCACGATCGGGTCTCAAGTTATTTTGAATGGGAAAAAATATAAATCACTAAAAGCACGAGAGTATTATTCTCATAAAGATAAATTTATAGGGATAGTGATAAAGAGTTTTAGGAATTTGATTAATGACTATGATCTGGTCATTGCAGAAGGCGCAGGTAGTTTAGCAGAAGTTAATCTCAGAAAGGCTGATATCGCAAATATGGGATTTGCTACAGTTTTGAGTGTTCCTGTAATAGTAGCAGCAGATATTGAAAGAGGTGGGGTTATTGCTCAGCTTATAGGTACAAAAGAAGTCCTTGACCAAAACGACATAAACTTAATTGAAGGGTTCATTATAAATAAGTTTCGTGGAGACAAAAGTTTGTTTGATGATGGGGTTGCTTTCATTGAAAAGAAAACAGACTGGAGGAGTTTTGGGGTTATGCCCTTCTTTGATAAGGCAAAATTATTTCCAGCAGAGGATAGTCAAGATCTGAAGAATAGTTTCGGCACCGGTAAGTGCGTAATATCGGTCTTAAAGCTATCTCGTATTGCAAACTTTGATGATTTTGATCCTCTCAAAATCGACAATCGAGTAAAATTACAATTTGTCGATCCTGGCAATCCTATACCAGCAGATACGAACTTGATTATAATACCAGGAACAAAGTCAACAATAGCAGACCTAAAATTTCTTAAATGCCAAGGCTGGGATATCGATATTAAGGCGCATTACAGAAGAGGAGGTTTTATATTGGGAATTTGTGGGGGTTACCAAATTTTAGGTAACGAAATCATAGATAATCAAGGATATGACGGTACACCATCGAAAGCAAAAGGCCTTGGCCTCCTAAACGTTAAAACAAAAATGGGGAAAGAAAAGAATCTTGGAAAAAAAGAATTTATCAGCACTATAAATGGGAAAAAAATTTCTGGTTATGAAATACATTTGGGTATTACTTCTGGAAGTGATTGTAATAATCCCTTCGCCACTTTAAGCAACAGAAAAGATGGTGCAATATCGTCCAATGGACTCGTTATGGGTACCTATCTTCATGGCTTATTTTTTTCTGACGAATTTAGAAATAAATTTTTAGCTAAATTAAGTTCAGAAGAGAAAAAAGGAGACGTCTCTTTCCATGACAGTATTGATTTTATTTTAGAGGAATTTGTGAAGATAATAGAGGATAATCTTGATGTTGATTCAATATTATCTGTCGCCAGAAATATCTAATTATTGATTGAGCGCCTGTCTAACTCTTGTCCACTCATACTTTGAAGTTGGAATACCAAGTCTTACCCAGGTTTCAGAATAATCAAAAGTTCTAACCCAAATATAATGGGCTGCAAATTGCTTTTCAACTTCAAGACAACTCGAAGTGGCATACGTATGAAATAAATTAGTTTTTCCAACTAATTTCCAATTTTTTGTATTACAAGCTTCATGCAAAACATTACTCCCTTCAAGCAATATCTTTTCCATTTCAGATATCCAAGTTTTGTCATTGAGGGCAATTATGCCAATTTCGGCCGCTACGCTAGAAACCGGCCAAGGCCCTAACATTCCTCTTACCGATTTAATAAAATCAGAGGGGCCTGATACAAATCCAAGTCTTACGCCTGCTAAGCCAAAGAATTTTCCCAGTGAGTTAATTTGTATTACATTATCGAACTTTTGAATTCTTCTCGAAGAGAACATTTTAAAGCTTTCATCAATGATCAAAATTCTTACTTTTTTTGACAAATCGTCAAGTATCTCTTCGGCAATCACTTTACCTGTAGGATTATTAGGATTAACTATAATAGCAATATCGCTAGAAGATAGTTTTGAAACCTCAGATACTGTCTGGGCTTTAATTCCGGAACTTTTGAAAGCTTTTTCATACTCATTATATGTTGGTCCAAGTATAGCTACTGAATTATAATTTTTTAAGCATATAGGTAAGAGGCTAATAATTTGTTGGGCCCCCTGAACAGCTGCAGTATCAGTACCTTCTGCAACCTTATATGCTCTCGATGCAGCTTTCTCTAAAACCATCAAAAGCTTACTACTTGGTAAGTCTCTTAACTCGACCTTTACGCTTTCCTGCCATGGATATGAGGTTCTATTTATACCAGTAGAGAGGTCTATCCAATCTGCTCTTTGCCCTCCATACTTTTTTATGGCCAGGTCAATATCACCTCCGTGTTGTATATTTAGATCCTTATTAACCATTCATGAACCAAAAATTGAGAGCAAAGAGTATTACGTATATTTCAATAATAATACAAATATAATATTTAAGAGCTGTTGAGAGGGTTTCTTTGTTAGGTAAAGGGTGCCCAACGTTGATAGTAGGCTGTTCGATAAGTATGCCTTTTGATCGCTTAGGCCCAAGAAGAGATATCCCAAGAATGTACGCGAACGTTGCTTGTGGCCATCCAGCATTTGGAGAAGTGCTTGCTTTTGCATTCTTTAAAGAAAATAAAAATGTTTTAATTGGTTTAAGAGTAAGAACACAAAAAAGAATAGAAGACAATCTCGCTGGCACCCAATTTACAAGGTCATCCACGTTAGCGCTAAACCAGCCAAAGTTTAAGAACTTATCGTTCTTATACCCTACCATACTGTCCAACGTATTTATCGCTTTATAAAAAACTATTCCAGGAAGTCCAAAAAGAAATGCCCAAAATAAAGGAGCGATTATTCCATCAGACGTATTCTCAGATAAGCTTTCGATGGCGCCACCACATATAGTATTCTCATCGGAATTTGTTAAGTCTCTACCGACTATCTTTGAGAGCGCTGCCCGAGAAGCAATTAAGTCTTTTTTGTCAAGCGCATCAGCGACATCTTTAACATGTGTGTAGAGAGATTTAGTTGCTAAAAATGGCCAAATTAATAATGCTTGGATAACAAAACCATAATAAAAATTTAAAAGCATTTGCTCTATCAAAAAAGCTATCGCTGTTATTGGAAACACGGTCAGAAAAAAAGTTAAAGTCCCAAGGAGTTTAAGTGATTTTTTTGAGTATTTTCTCTTATTTAGTGAGTGCTCAAAATATGATATTACTTTACCAATCCAAGTAACCGGGTGCCCAATATTCTCGTAAATTTTTTCTGGCCACCCTATTACAATATCAAGAGTTAGGGCTATTAAGAGTATTAAGGGGATCATAAAATAAATTTCAGAGTACATAGTAATAATCAGTTGTCTTTGCCTTTAAATTTTTATATCCAGACTATAGTCGTTTTAACATATCCGTATTGAGTTTTTATGAAAAAATTAGAATTAGTCCATTCTATAGGTGATATCTTTAATTTAGTAGATAGTGCACCAACATGGTCCAAAGAATTAAAAGAAAAAGCTGTTGAAAGACAAAAGAATTTGTTGAAACCAGCCAATTCCCTAGGTCAGCTTGAAGACATAGCAGTTTTTCTGTCATCTTGGGGCAAAAAGACTATGAAAGACATGGAGAAAATATCCACTATTGTATTTGCTGGTAATCATGGTGTGTGTCAACAATCAGTAAACCCATTTCCCCAAGAAGTTACTTTTCAGATGGTAGAAACATTTAAATTGGGAAAAGCAGCAATAAATAAGATATGTGAGTCAAACGAAATCAATCTCGAGGTTATCCCAATCGATCTAGAAAAACCGACGGCTGATATATCCATTGGACGTGCCATGGATGAGAAGGAGTTTATTGAGTCCTTTAACATTGGGTTGCGCGCAGTTTCAGAGAACATGGATCTAATAACATTGGGAGAAATGGGGATTGGTAACACAACAATTGCATCTGCATTATGTTATTACTTTTTTAATAATGATGTAAGTTCATGGGTAGGACCAGGAACCGGCTCTAACCAAGACCAGGTGATACATAAGGGCAAAATAATTGAAAGAGCAGTAAAGACAAATCGGTCTGGGATTGTAAGACCTCTCGATGCAGGAGTATCCCTGGGCGGTAGAGAACAAGCAGCGATTTGTGGAGCTGTAGTAGCTGCGAAGCATTATTCGGTGCCAGTAATTTTAGATGGTTTTATTTGTACTGCAGCAGTATTACCGATTTTCTTCGAAAGGAAGGATATCCTTGATCATTGTTTAATTGGGCACTCCTCAAAGGAACCAGGGCATCAGTTGCTACTAAAGATGTTAAACAAAAAGCCTATTTTGCGTCTAGATATGGCCTTAGGGGAAGGGTCCGGTGCTGCCTTAGCTACCTCCATAGTCAAAGCGGCTTTCAAGTGTCATGTAGAAATGGCCACTTTTGAAGATGCAGGAGTTTCTGGAAAACAATAAGCTATGATTTCCAACTGGTTATCCTTTGCATAATATTATCCCCAAGAAAAATTTGATGATAAGCAACCCCAATGAGATGAATTACTATAAAGAGGTATAATATATTAACTAGCATTTTGTGAGCTATACCCAGATCGATATTGACAGTTGAAAAGGCCAATAGACCGGTAATAGGAATAGCAAAAAGAATGAAGTAAATCCCCAAATGCACAAAAGTTGATAAAAAATTTCAATATAGCATTTGTTTTTTTTGTGGGAATAGGGACCCCAAATTTTATTCTTAGAAAAATTCTAATAGCCATAAGTAAAAATATAAATACGCCTCCTAATATATGAATTTGACTATTGCTTGTATTTCCATTGTTGGTGATGGCCTCATTACGAACTGCTAAAAACTCTAAGGCAATTTTATCGCCAGTGATCATTTGTAACAAGATGATGACAACTACAAGCCAGTGGATAAGGATGTGAAATTTATTGTAATGAGTTGGAACAATTAAACTTTTATTTGCAGACATCATGTCCCACAGAAAGTTTGATGCACGACTTCGCTATCTGTTGGTGCCTTACAAAACGCTTCATGATTTTCCTTTACTTCGAAAGGAGTTATTAAAAGATCACATAGAATATCAAAATCAGAAAAATCACCCTTTGTTGCTTTCCCAATAGCGTTCTCAACAAGATGGTTTCTCATAATAAACGCGGGGTTACTTGAACTTAGCAATTCAATTGCCTCGGCTTTACTCTCACTATTTTCCTGCAATAATTTTCTCCATGCATCTAACCATTGACTATTAGCACACTGGTTGTCCGCATCTGAATTTCTAAAATTATTCAAGAAAATAGTGTCGTCCTCTTTAATTAGGGTTTCTTTGAGTGACTTAAAAGTCCCGGTAAAATCTGCTTTACCAACCTCCATTAAATTAAGTAACTCGGAATAAAGCGAACTTGTTTTTTTTGAGTTATTTTTAAACCCTAATTTGCGTGATGATAAAATACCTAAAGAATTGTTGAAATTTTTATCAAAATCAAAAAGAATTTCTTCAACTACTTTTATCGCTTCTGACGTATTCTTTGAAATTAAAAATAAAATGGTTTCTGCCAACCTGCTCAGGTTCCATGGAGCTACGCGTGATTGGTTAGAGAAAGCGTATCTTCCAAACTGGTCTATTGAGCTAAAAACTTTATTTGCCTCATAAGAGTCCATAAACGCACATGGCCCATAATCGATTGTTTCGCAAGATATGGAGGTATTATCTGTATTCATTACGCCGTGAATAAAACCAACTGAGTTCCATTGCGCCACTAAGCTAGCTTGACCTTTAACTATTCTCTCAAAAAATAACTCATATTTTTTCTTTTTGCCTGAAAGGTCTGGATGGCTTCTTTCAATCATAAAATCGGCCAACGTTCTTATATGTTCCTTCTGATTTCTTATTGCAAAGAACTCAAATGTACCAACTCTAACATGGCTTGTTGCAACCCTTGCCAGCATCGCTCCAGGAGAAACCTCTGCCCTAACAACCTTTTCCCCGGTTAATAAAACAGCTAAGGACCTAGTCGTAGGAACTCCCAAATGATGCATGCTCTCTGAAATCAGGTACTCTCTAATTACAGGTCCTATTCCCGCTCTACCATCTCCCCCTCTAGAAAAGTATGTTTTTCCACTCCCTTTTAGTTGTATGTCTCGCCTAACACCATCTCTACAAATTTTGTCTCCTAATAGAACTGCGCGCCCATCTCCTAATTGTGGCACCAAATGCCCGAATTGATGCCCTGCGTATGCTAGAGAAATAGAATTAGGAAGTGTTTTAGAATTTTTTCCACTTAGAAATCTAAGGCCAGATTGACTTTTTAAAAAAACCAATATCGATGTTAAGCAAGTCTGCTAATTGTTCGTTTATCTTAATCAGGTTTACATCAGGCATCGTCTCTGCCTCCGTATACCTGAAAAACTCTTGAGGCAGAGATGTGTATGTATTCTCCAAATTAATGGAATTCATCATTAAATCTTCGTTTGGTTAATTCCCGTGTTTGTTTAGGGTGCTCCTAAACTTTTCAATGATCTCATCAATATGTTTATGCTCAGAAATGAACATTGGAGCTACAATTCCTGAGTCACCAGTAAATTTGACATGTAGACCCTCCCAGAACAACTCTTTTTGGAATTTTGTTCCTCTTTTTCCGGGGTTCCCGTCGGCATGAAGCTCTACTCCGCCCATCATTCCAATTCCTCTCACATCTTTTACTAGTGGGTGATCGGAGAGCGAAAAAAGCGAGTTAAGAAAATAACTAGACATCTTATTAGCTCTGTTAAATAAATCCTCTTCCTCATATATTTCAAGCGATGCCAAACCAGCTGCGCAAGAACCTGGGTGACCTGAATAAGTATATCCGTGAAAAAACTCAATGGTATCTGGGTTAGAGTTATCTGTAACAGTTTCATAAATATGGTCCTTGACACATACGGCCCCCATCGGCATCGAACCATTTGTAATTGCTTTTGCCATTGTCATGATATCTGGCGTTACATCGAATTTTTGTGAAGCAAAAGGGGTTCCCATTCGACCAAAGCCGGTTATAACTTCGTCAAAAACAAGTAAAATTCCATGTTCATCACATATTTCTCTTAGTCTTTCTAGGTAACCCTCTGGAGGTACTAAAGTTCCTGTGGATCCCGCCACCGGTTCAACAAAACAAGCGGCGATAGTATTGCCTCCATAAGCTTGAGCAAACCTTTCTAGGTCATTTGCTAGTTCAGCACCATTTTTAGGTTGCCCCTTTACTTTAAGTTCTTCCCCGGTCCATGTATGTCGCATTAAAACTACATTTGGCATAACTACGGGAAAGGTTCTTCGGTTATTAACCATTCCAGATAATGATACTCCGCCAATATTGACCCCATGATAAGCTCTTTCTCTACTTACAAAACGATGCCGATTTTGACCGGTAGCGGAATTATAGGACATTATTATTTTTAGAGCTGTATCTATAGCTTCGGAACCTGAATTTACAAAAAACACATGGTTCATTTCTTCTGGAGTAAGTTCTGAGACTTTATCTGCTAACTCGAAACTGGCTGGATGGCCCATACCAAAAGGAGATGTGTAGGTGTTCTTCTTAAGCTGATTGTGAACTGCTTCAATAATTTTGGGATGACAGTGTCCAGCCGGAGAACAAAATAAGCCCGAAGAACCATCAATGATTTTTGTATTCTTATGGCTAGTCATATATACACCTGAGGCTTCTGTAATAAGTCTTGGGTCTATCTTAAAGCCTCTGTTATCGGTAAACGGCATCCAATGATTTTCTAATGAATTCTTAATAATGTTATTGGCCATTTGTCTAAATCCTATTTTTGACGTTAAAAATGGTGGCAATGAAAAACTTCCCCCCAAAACACTGTATTTTTTCAAACATAATACTATAATTAAAGTATCAAAATCCGAAAAAGTCAAAAGGGAATCTCTATGAAAGACACTATCGAAGTAAAAGAAAAAAAAGACAGGGACGCTTTTTTTAATTGGGCCGACCCATTTCTGATATCCGATCAGCTTTCAGAAGAGGAAAGAATGATAAGCGAAACAGCTGCCTCTTTTGCTAATAAGGAACTTAGCGTGCGAGTCGAAAAAGCTTATAACGAAGAAATTATAGACGATAGCATTTTCAAACTCATGGGAGAAACTGGATTGCTAGGGTGTACGATACCGGAGGAATTTGGGGGGTTAGGAGCTAATTATGTTACGTATGGATTAATAACAAGAGAAATAGAGAAAGTGGATTCAGGCTACAGGTCTATGATGTCAGTTCAATCATCTCTTGTAATGTATCCAATATCTAAATTTGGATCCCAATCACAAAAAGAAAAA
>CACAFI010000039.1 GCA_902531755.1 uncultured Alphaproteobacteria bacterium | reverse complement strand
ATTTTGTGAGAATGGAAATATATCAATAAACGTCAAATCTAAAAAAAGCTCTAAAAAAAGACTTATAGAGATTGATGTCAAAGACACCGGGATAGGTATGACAAAAGAGCAAATTGATAAGTTGTTTCATGCTTTTACTCAAGCCGATGCTTCTACCACTAGAAAGTATGGAGGAACGGGTTTAGGTCTTACTATTGTGCAGAATCTTGCAAAGTTGATGGGTGGAGACGTTTCGGTAAATAGTGAATTAGGAAAAGGAACAACGTTTAAAGTTACCATCCAGGATATCGAAGTTGAGAAAACTTCTGATGTTGCTGCTGAGGACCTAGAGAGCCTTAACCGGCAGACTGCTTTAGTATCTAAGAAAGATGGGAAAAGCACAATTTTGGTAATTGATGATGACCCAACAATAAGAGACCTCATGACAAGACACTTGGAAAAGAATAATTTCAGTGTACTACAGGCTCTCGACGGTGCACAGGGTATTAAGATGGCAAGAGAATATAAGCCTGATGCAATTACCTTGGATATTTTGATGCCTGAAATGGATGGATGGTCCGTATTGCGTACTTTGAAAGCTGACAAACAGGTTTCTGATATTCCTGTCGTGATGGCATCCATAATTGATGAGAAGAAAAAAGGATTTTCATTGGGTGCTGCTGATTATTTATCTAAACCGGTAGAAAGGGATAGATTGATTGGATCAATAAGCAAATTATTAGGTGGTAAAGCAGGAAAAGTTGTTTTGATCGTAGAGGACAATGATGATTTGCGATTCACTGTAAGAGAAGCACTTACAAGTGCAGAATATATTGTGTTAGAAGCAAGTAATGGGCAAGAAGCTCTGGATGTTTTAAATAATAAGGATAACCAAACTCCAGATCTAATCTTATTAGATTTGATGATGCCAAAAATGAATGGGTTTGAGTTCTTGGAGGCTTATCGGAAAGACTTTGAAAATCAGGCTCCGGTAGTGGTAATAACAGGAGCAGATTTAGATGAAGACGATAAAAAGTTTTTGTCATCTGAAACTAGCAGGGTTTTAGAAAAGTCTTCTATGAGTGATACTGGAATAGCTGATCATTTGGTTAAAACAATTGAATCAGTGGCTGGAGTAGCCAAATGACAAAGATCTTATATGTAGAGGATAATCCTGATAATGTTTACATGCTTACTCGTCGGCTTAAGAAAAAAGGTTTCGAGCTAATTATTGCTGGCGATGGCCAGGAAGGAATTGATAAGGCTTTAGAGGAGAGCCCAGACCTTATTTTAATGGACTTAAGTTTGCCAACTATGGATGGTTGGACTGCTACGGCCGAAATAAAAAAGATTGAAGAGGTCAAAGATATCCCGATAATTGCATTATCTGCTCATGCAATGCCCGAGCATCGTGATAGAGCTATTAAAGCTGGATGCAGTGACTATGATACAAAGCCGGTAGATATCAAAAGGCTTCTTAGTAAAATGGGCCAATATATAAAGTTGCCGGGATAAAATGAATTCATTAAATCAAAAAATACTTATTGTTGATGATATTGAGGACAACAGGTTCACACTTGAAAGAAGATTATCTAGAAACGGCTATACCGCTATAAGTCAAGCTGACTGTGGAAAAAAAGCTCTAGAATTAGTGAAAGAAGAAAGTTTTGACCTGATATTACTTGATTTGATGATGCCAGATATTAGTGGCCTTGATGTGTTGAAAATACTTAAAGCTGATCCTAAGAATAGAAGTATACCTGTTGTAATGGTTACAGCGGCGGATGAGATAGAGACAACAGCAGAGTGTATTAGTAATGGTGCTGAGGATTACATAACAAAACCAATTAATGCTACTTTGCTAAAAGCAAGAGTTACTGCTTGCCTAGAAAAGAAAAGATTTAGAGATAGTGAGGAGCACTATTTAAGTAAAGTTGAAGCTGATAAAAAAAGAACACAATCATTCTTGAAGCAGATATTGCCGGAAAAAATAGCTGAAGAACTTAACTCATCGGGACTAGTAAGGCCTAGAAAATACGAAGATATAGCAATACTTGTTTGTGATTTAGTTGGTTTCACAGCTTTTTGCGAGTCTAATCCGCCAGAGAGCGTGGTGGAAAATCTTCAAGAAATTTTTGAAAAGTTTGAAAGCGAAATCGAAAGATTTGGACTTGAAAAAATTAAAACTGTGGGAGATGCCATATTGGCGACTGGAGGGTTAACTAGAAGTTTAGAGAACCAAGTGCTTTCAGCATCGAAGTGTGCAATAAATTTGAAAAAAATAGCGATTGAGTCGGATCCTAACTGGGCAATCCATATCGGTATTCATTCCGGACCATTAGTGGCGGGGCTAATAGGTAAAAAGAGTTTTCAGTTTGATGTGCTGGGTGGTAATGTTAATACGGCATTCAATATATGCGATAGAACGGAACCTAATGAGATTTTAATCTCTAATGAGGCTTGGATGTCGGTAAGAAGCGAAGTGGAGGCCCAATCAAAGGGGTTAATGAAACTTAAGAGTGATAACCAGATAGAAGTTTTAGAGCTTCTTCATATAAATAACTAAAGGAGATAAAAATGCCGGTATCAATGCAAGTGGCTTATCCGATAAACGATGATACGAACTTTGACCTTGACTACTATGTTAAAAATCATTTGGCTATCATTAAGGAAAACTGGTCAGATCATATTCAGCAAATGATCGTCACAAAAGGAACGTCAGGAGGTAAGGATGTGCCTTCCCCATACTACGCGATTGCCACCGTAATTTTTGAAAACGGTGACGAGATGAGAGCTGCGATGAAAAAGGGAGGCCCAGTATTCAAAGATATAGGTAACTATTACAATACCAACCCAATTATGATGTTGGGTGAAGTTGTTGGCTAGTATCTTTTTATTTTGTTAACTGAACTCTCTATTAAATCTTAAATGTTAATCTTGTAGATGCTCTTTAGAGCTCTCGCTTTTATCTCGGCTCTGCTAAAACCTATGTCGGCTAGGTCTCTATTAGACATTTTTCCAAGTTCCCTAATGGTTTTCAGATACTCTCTTCTTTTTTTTACTCTGTCCAATGTTGCGAAGTAAGTTCCAATAAATATTTGGCTTACTTTTTCTATAAACGTAAGATTGGTTGTTGTAATTTTTGTTACTGCCATATTGGCCTCCTTAAATAGTTTAATATTGAACTAAATTTCAATATACTATTTTGTATATATAGTTTAACTATAAACTACTATTGACATTTTTAGTAGTCGGCTATCGAATAAATGCATAGATGAAAGTAAAATAGTGAATTGTTTAATCAAGATGTTAATATTTTAGAAAACCAAAGTATGCGAGGTCAAATGACTAAAATTGAAGAACTGAAAGAAAAAGCTAAGGTAGGATGGGCATCATTCATTTCTTTTGAGGCGTTAACAAGTACAGCTGCACCAAAGCTTGTACAATTTAGTGGCACGAGACAAGGAATGAAATTATTGGATGTAGCTTGCGGCACAGGAGTAGTTGCTTTGACTGCATCAAGACAAGGAGTAGAGGTTGAGGGTATTGATCTGACACCAGAGTTAATCAGTAGGGCAATTGAAAACTCAAAAATAATGGGCCTTAAAGCAAAATTTGTTGAAGGTGATGTAGAGTTTCTACCCTATAAAGAAAACGAGTTTGATATTATACTTAGCCAATATGGCCATATGTTTGCTCCAAGACCGGCAGTTGTTGTAAAAGAATTGGCCAGAGTCTTGAAACCTGGGGGTATTTTGGCATTTTCTACATGGCCAAAGGAGTTGTTTATGGGAAAATTTTTTAAGCTTATTGAAAGTTTTTCGCAACCTCTTCCCCCTGAAGTTTCCTCACCAGTTTTATGGGGAGATATGGCGGTAATAGAGGACAGGTTAAAAGATCATTTTAATCAGATTGAATTTGGGAGAGATACTATGTTTGCGCCAACTATGAGCCCAGCACATATGCTCAAATTATTCGAAAAAAATGCTGGTCCATTAGCAAATTTAGTAAAAGCCCTAGCCGATGATCCAACCAAATTAAGTAATCTCCGCAATGCAGCGTTAGATTTAATTGAAAACTTTTTTTCGAACAATTTTCTCCGGCAAGATTTTTTAATGACAAGATGTATAAAAAACGTCTAAATGTTCCTTAAAAAATTATCTTTTTCTCATTCTAGGGTCAAGGGCATCTCTAAGTCCGTCACCGAGATAATTGATACTTAAAACCGTCAGCGAAATTGCTAGTCCTGGCCAAAATACGCGTTCAGGATACTGTTGCAAATAATCTACTGCATCGTTTAGAAGCCTTCCCCAGGTCGGGAAATCAGGGGGAAATCCTAAACCCAAAAAAGATAGAGCACTTTCTGTTATAATACCATTAGCAATTCCGAGGGTTGCCGACACCATTATGGGTGATAAGACGTTTGGCATAATATGTCTTAAAATGATTAAAGTATCTGAAGTACCACTTGCTTTTGCGGCAAGGACAAATTCTCTTTCTTTAAGAGCGAGAACATCAGCTCGTACTATTCTCGCGGTTGGCATCCAACTCGTGATACCAATGGAAACTACTATTAATACAAACATACCCCTTTCGGGTCCATAAGCCTCACTAAGAGGCTCTCTAAATAAAAGCATCATTACTAAAAGTAAAGGAAGTAAAGGCAACGAAAGAAACAAATCAGTGAATCTCATAAGCACTCCGTCTAGTCTCTTATAAAAACCAGCAGTTACCCCTATGAAACTTCCAAAAAACAAAGACAGGGCCATTGCTGCTAACCCTACTGCAATCGACGTACGGCCTCCTGCCATCATTCTTGCTAAAGTATCTCGACCTAACTGATCAGTTCCAAAGGGATGCAATAGACTTGGACCTTGGTTCCTTGATCGAATATCAATTTGATTTGCATCAAAGGGCCATACAAACGGTCCTACCATCACCAGCAAAACAATTGAGAAAAAAATTATTGCTCCCAAAAGAGCTCCTTTATGGCTCTTAAACTGATCCCAAACATCTCTAATCTTGCTACGTGGTTTTGCAGTAATATTGTTATTGTCAGTCATACCGTATCCTTGGATCAAGTATCCCATAAATAATGTCAGCTAATAGATTGAAAAGTACTATCAATACGGCAAACATAAAAGTAATTGTTTGGACCGTTGGTAGATCGTTAGCATAAATTGCTCCAATTAATTGTTGACCTATACCGTTTACCTTGAATACCTGCTCTGTAATGATTGCTCCCCCAAAAATTGCAGGAACATTTAATGCGATTACCGTAATTACAGGGATCATTGAATTTCTCAATACATGTATCATCACGACAGTCCATTCACTTAAACCTTTTGCTCTCGCGGTTCTCACGTAATCCTGATTTAAATTATCAAGCATTGTTGCTCGCATAAATCTATTTATCATTGCCGTTGTCTGTAGTGCTAGAACCATGACTGGCATAACCATCTGTTTTAATTGGATCTTGAATGTTTCCCAATCGACCACGCTATGCGTAGTATCATAAATTGACGGCAACCATCCTAACTGGACTGAAAAAATCACTATAACAAAAACTCCAGTGAAAAATGGAGGGACTGAGTAACCTATCATAGTTACGAAAGTACCAACCTGATCAAAAACTGAATATTGTTTGTAAGCGGAATATATACCTATAGGAATAGCAATTAAAATACCCACTACGTAGGACATCCCGACAACCCAAAGAGTTTGGGGCATTCTTTGTACTATTATATCCATTACAGGACTACGGGTTTGCCAGCTAATTACTCGTAATTTCCCTTCTGAAAAACTAGTATTAAACATATAATCAATAAAAACCTGTGGTTCAATCCAGAAAAGTTGTATTAGCCATTTTAGAAACTGTATATACAAAGGTTGTCCAAGCCCAAGAGCCTCTCTCATTTTCTGTTTAACTTCTGGAGGAACAGTTAATGGTACTTGAGCCATTGGGTCATTAGGAGCCAGGTTCAATAAAAGAAAGATTACTAGGCTAATAAAAATTAGAGTAGGTATTGAGATCAGTAGTCGTCTAGCGATGTAGGTAAGCATCTAAAAGGCTATAAAAATAAAAAAAGGCGCAACTAAGTTAAGCTGCGCCTTTCTGTAAGTTACTTTTTACGATACCAATCGGCAACATTCCAGAGTTCCGAGTCCCATGTGTTCAACACAACTCCACCAAGAGACTTGGCATGAGCTGAAACTCTTCCTCTGTGCACCAAAGGAACGATTGTGTAGCTATCTTTAGTAAGCATGTTATTCAACTGAATACCAATTTCACCACGCTTGTTAAGATCACCAGTAGCGGATAGCTTATCTAAAAGTGCATCATAAGCTGGGTCGCAATATCTATTGATATTCGCGCCCTGCCATTGACTTTCTGGCTTAGGTTCATTTCCACACCTGTATGCTGATAGGTAAGCTTGTGGATCTGTACCATCAAATGTATTTGCATACATTTCAACATCAGCGTAGAACTTCTGATAAGTATCAGGAGACCCCGGGTCACCTCCAAAGAAAACGGAAGCATTAAGGTTTCTTAGTTCTGTCTCAACGCCGATTTGCTGCCACCACTCTTTAATCAGAGCCTGGAAGTCTTGTCTAACAGCATTAGTAGATGTTTGATAAAGTATAGATAGTTTTACTCCATCTTTTGCTCTTATGCCATCAGAACCTTTTTTCCATCCTGCTTTTTCAAGCAATGCATTCGCTCCGGCTATGTCTTGCTTAAGGCAGTGGGTGTTTTTAGCAGCGTAAAGGTCAGGTGCTGGAACTAAGTCACAAGTTACGTCACCTGCTTTTCCATAACCTATCTCTACTAGCAATGGCCTATCAATTGCCATAGATAAAGCTTTTCTCACGTTAATGTCAGAGAGAAAAGGATGCGGTGCCTTTCGAGTTGACCTTGTGTCTGCATCAAGAGAGGGAGATGGATCTGTCATATTCATTTCCAATCTCTCAACCAACGGTCCAAAACCAGCAATAGCAACACCCTTACCAGCTTTTTCCATGTTCGCGATAACTTCAGGTGCTAGTTGTAAATTCCAAGCATAATCGAATTCGCCTGTCTCAAGCACTGATCTACCAGCTGCGGTCGCATCTCCACCACCCTTGAAGGTAACGGTTGCAAATGCTGGCTTATTAGGGTCCCTATAGTTGTCGTTAGCCTTCATTTGAATAACATCGTTTGGCTTAAATTCTGTCACAACAAAAGGACCTGTACCTATTGGTCCAAAGTTCTCTGCGGTACAGTTAGGAGCTTTAGCACCCATACAATTTGCAAATTGCTTTTTCTGTAGAATAGGTGTCTGTCCGCCCACGAATGGTCCGTAAGGATTTGGCTTTGGAGCGGAGAAGCTAACTACAATTGTTCTATCGTCCGGTGTTGCAATTCCTGTGACCCCGTCGAACTTCTCCAGTTGTGCACAACCACCATCTGGATCCATGCAATACTCACCAGTAAACTTTACGTCTGCTGATGTTACCGCTGATCCATCTGACCACTTAAGTCCACTTTTCAATTTCCAAGTAATTGATTTAAGATCCGCACTTACACCACCATTAGCTACAGTGGGTATTTCTTCTGCTAAGAAAGGAACAAGTGCTCCTGTTTCATTATACCTAGCCAAGGGTTCAATAATCATCGAAGACGATTCAATGTCCTTAGTACCACCTGAAAGGTAAGGATTTAAAATAGAAGGTGCTTGCCAATAGATAATACTAACATTTCCATCAGAGCCCCTTCCTGCGAAACTAGCTGTAGCAATAAGAACTGCGGCTAATCCCACAAATAAAGATTTTATACGCATATAATTTCTCCCAAGTTAAGGGTCTAAAACCAGAAGTAATCATGAGGATCTGATTCCAAAACCCGTTATAAGCAGAGATTGAGTATGCAATATCGTTTTGTCATTGTAAATGATGTAATTCAAGTTGTAAGATAGAAAGCTAACTTTAATTTGAATCGGACATGAGATCAAAAATGCTAGATTACAATGAACCCCTCGCATCCTTCGAAAATTTACGCGTTGAGTTTGACACAAAAGATGGAAAGGTTGTGGCGGTCGAAGATATTTCCTTTGAAATAAAGCCCCAGCAAACCGTATGTTTGGTCGGTGAATCTGGTTCAGGAAAATCCGTTTCATCTCTTTCTATGATGAGGCTTGTCGAATTTGGTGGTGGTAGTTTGGCTGGTGGCAAGATGATTTTCAATAGAGGTGATAAAGGATCAATTGATGTGGCAGTCTCCAACCAGTCTCAAATGAGAAAAATCAGGGGTAATGAAATTGGTATGATTTTTCAAGAACCAATGACCGCATTAAATCCTGTTTTTACAGTTGAAAGACAATTAACTGAAGGTCTTATAGTTCATAAAGGGTATTCAAAGAGTGAAGCGAAGAAAAGGGCTTTAGAGTTAATGACCATGGCAAAAATACCGGAGCCTGAGAGACGATTAAAACAATTTCCACATGAACTCTCTGGCGGCATGAGACAGAGGGTTGTAATAGCAATTGCGCTAGCGTGCCAGCCAAGACTTTTAATCGCGGATGAGCCAACAACAGCTTTGGATGTGACCATTCAAGCAGAGATACTTGCTTTGATAAATCGGCTGAAGGAAGAAACAGGTACGGCGGTGATGTTTATCACGCATGATATGGCGGTGGTAGCGCAAATGGCGGATCGTGTTGTTGTTATGTATCAAGGTAAAAAAGTCGAGGAGGGGACAGTGCATGAGATTTTTAATAATCCCCAACATGAGTATACGAAGTCTCTTTTAGCAGCGGTTCCAAAACTTGGAGAGATGGCGAGCAAGAAATACCCCGAACCCATGCGGCTGGTAGGGGAGGAAAAGACAAAGGTCTTAAAGCCTATTGTTGGAACGAATGAGCCCCTGCTTAAAGTGCATAATCTAGTGACCCGCTACCCGGTTAAAGGGGGCGTATTCAGACGAACGGTGGCACGCGTTCACGCTGTTGAGGATGTATCTTTTACCATCATGAAAGGAAAGACACTTTCGCTTGTAGGGGAGTCAGGGTGTGGTAAGTCAACGGTGGGACGCTCGCTCATTCGATTGGTAGAGCCCACCTCAGGGAACGTGAATTTAGATGGTCAGAATATATTGTCACTAAATCCAAAGGATATGCGGGAAGCCAGGAGTAATATCCAGATGGTCTTTCAAGATCCGTTTGCCTCATTAAACCCTCAAATGATGTTAATTGATCAAGTAGCGGAACCGTTACGTAATTACGGAATGGTGAAGCGTGAAGTGTTGCAGGAGAAGATTGGGGATCTCTTCG
>CACAFI010000038.1 GCA_902531755.1 uncultured Alphaproteobacteria bacterium | reverse complement strand
CCTGAGGCAAAATAAGACGTAAACCTGTGGGCAGAGCGTATGTACCAGCAGACGCGTCTATCACCACTGCATTGAAAGTATAGACTCCCAAAACTCCGCTTTGTGAAACACCATTTAGTTCTAGGTTTGATCCCTCGGGATACTGTGATAAATCGATACGAAATGAAGTGATAACTTCTGGGACACCGACCAAATCTCGTGCCGTTGCAATTACCGTTGGGGTTGTACCATCCCCCGAATATCCGATGAGAATACCACCCGCCTGATCCTCAACAGCATGAAGAGTAGCTGAAATTGATGAATCATCCGGATTAGCACTTGTAGCAGGTACAGCCACAACCGGCGCATCAGAAACGGGAGTGATAGTTACTGTAAAATCAGATGTTGCATACTGACTTGGTTCCGAACCAGAACCTTCTTCAAGAGCCCGCGCCTTAAGACGAAAAGTATCTGCAGTATCATCTGAAGCTCTGTAACTCGAATAATTTTCCTGAACTCTCAATTTCAGACTTGAAATACTGATTTGTGAAGTATCAATAGCAAAAAAGTTAGAAGAGTCTTTGGTGATCTCAACACTCGACCCATCAACCAATGATGTCCCAAACAGACTGTAAAATTCAGATACCGCTGAATCACTGCCGTCGGAACCAACCATGGTCAGGTAGACTTCCTGCTGCTGTCCCTCTGGCGTAGCAACTCCAAGTCCAAGTGAAATTCCTGAGGTGATATTTTGATCTTCGTTAGATGTCTGGCTAGAAGTAGTTAGTGTGGGAGGGTCAAGAACATTAACAAAAAAAACATCAAACTCCTGAGCTGTAGACTGGGCCACGGAAGACGAACCCGTCTCCGTGCTTGAAGCATAGACCTGAAGCGATAACGTACCAAAAAAATCAGTGGCCGGAACAATTTTAAAATTTGCTAAGTCAGCCTCGGTAAACGAATAAAGCCCATCAACTCCGGTAGTGCCTAAAATTTGGTGACTACCTTCGGTGATTACCCTTACATTTAGTCTGAGAACTTCACTGCCGTCGGTATCTGGGGAAGCCAGTTCAAAAATACTTGCCCCTCCTTGGTCAAGAATAGAAAGTGTCTCGTTTTTTAACCCACTAGGTGGGGTACCAATCAGAAGAGAGGGCGTGTCGGCGACTGGAGCAACAGTGATGGTAAATGTCCCTGCAACACCATCCGAAACTGAGGAACCAAATAATTCTGATGAAAACGCTTCGTAATTAATTACCACATCACCACTAAAATGCTCATTTGGAGTGAAATTTATTGCGTCAAACTCGTTAGCTTGGAATCTGATTTTATCGCCGGCGATGGCACTCCCGCCGGAAATCGTACCTTCTGATGGCTTGGCAATTTCTACAAAATAAATTTCAGAGCCATCGTCATCTGATGAGGTAACATTAAAATCAAGAATGCCAGAAGTATCTTCACTCATAGTCTTATTTGAAATTGTGTTTCCTTGTGCATCAACCAACGCTACTGATGGACTTGGCGTATCGGCTTTAGGGGTTATTACCACCTCGACAGAATTACTTGCACCTGAAGCAGCAACATCAAACGCATTAACTGAAACTATAGCTTTTAATTTGAACCCTTGAGGGTTTCCATCAGAATCAGATAGTAACGAAGCCGAATGCTCTGGCATTCTGATTTCCAAAGCTTCATCTTGAAGCTTAGTTAAATCGGAGTTACTGAATCCTGAAAAAACATAGGACCCATTAGCCATCCGGGCAAGACTTGGGGCTCCAGTAGTGTCTATCATCGGATTTCCAGAGCTATCGTCCCTAATCGTTAGAAAGGCTGGCGGCAAATAGCCAGATATCGACAAATTCTGATTACCTGCATCCGATGTATGAACCGCCGATGTAATATTATCTAGCACCAGCTCCTGTGCCGCTGTTAGGCCTGCTGTCGGAATCAGGAGTTCATACGCAACACTTGAGCCTCCCAGAGAATTAACCGCTGAAATTTTGAATACCAAAGAATTATTATTATTTAAGGTGATAGTGTCTCCAACCCCCAATGCATTCGCAGGAGCTCCATTTGAAGTATCAAGAACAATGTAGGCACCAGGCAAACCACCAATTGTAATGCTAGCATCAGCTCCCGCTGGCAGAGTTCCTACTGTAATTCCAACAGGTATAGACAATGAATCAAAGGCATCATCTAAGGCGTTGCTGTCTTCTTCAATTTTTACTGCCGAACTCATCTCTGTTACTGTTTCAGTGCTGCCAACGCTATTAACTTTTTCAACAGAAGATAACGATATTGTCGGGACAGGTGGGTTAAAATTCACAATGGCATAAGATGTTGCCTCACCGTTGTCAGACGTGACTTTATAGGTAAATTTTGCTGAACCTATAAAGGCACCACTCTGTGTAGTATTGCCACTTCCATCAACGGAATAGGCCCAACTGTTACTTGGAGAAATAATTAAATTATCCCCATCTACCGTCACAGTCATTTTTGCATCATCATCTACTGATGTTGTTTTGGTGTTGTCCTTATCTGAGTAAAAAACACCGATGCTCGTCGGATCTACAGTAAGGTTAGTGTTGGTACCAGCTACCAAGTCCTTGTCGTTAGTGATAAGTGACGAAAGTGGGATAGAAAATGAGTTGGTGTAATTTGCATCGTAAACTAGATCAATCACATCTACGGATGCTTTTACATCAGATATTCCTATGTCACCAAGAGTATCCTTAATTATAAGCGCAAGCTCTCCAGCTCTTTGTTCAATGGCCGCTCCCCCAAAGTCATCAGCAAACTGCTCAACAAATTCTTTTGAACCACCTTCTTTTAATGCACTCACTGATTTCAGAAGATCACTTTGAGCAATTGATGCCGCAGCTCTGGCCTGAGTTGTCTCAGTACTTGTTCCCGCATTCCAATCAGCAGCCGCATAACTCGTTTCAATATAGAGATTAGCCCCACTGACAGCATCAGCTATAACATCTAAGATAGACTTGCCATCATCCGTAATGGCAGCGGTTGTTTCACCCGAAGCAAAATCAGATTCTGCTAGCAGGGAAGTTATTGTAGCAGAGTTTTTAAGATCGAATTCTCCAGTAGCGCTGCTCAGCTGTTTGGCCATAAAATCGACAGTGTCAGAAAAGCCTGTTTGTGCATCTGAAGATGTCAATTCTGAGACTACATTAAGCGTTGAAAAGAGCTGTTGGGCTTTTGCGAAAGCCTCCTTGCCACTTGCAGTACCTGTTTTGGCCTGACTTACAAAATCAAAATTGCTTACATCAGTTCCAGGCTCGAGACCAAATAGCTCAGCCATTTTTGCATTAGTGTCCGAAACACCATTGCTTGCCAAAGATGCAGCCATGGATGTAAAAGGGGAAACAACAGCTGAGCCTGGTGCGGCAATAAGAGTGGAAATCTCGTTTCCTGTGTTAATGTCAGTTCCACCTCTTGAAACAAGTTGATAAGACCGGTCGGAAGGTAGGTTTAAAAGGACGTTTCCCTCACTATCTGAACGGACAGCAAACACTGCCTCATCAGCATCCATAACGCCGTCAAAGTCAAAGTCAGGGAAAACCTGGGCATCTGCTACGTAACCATCCACAATTCTACTGGCAAGTGAAAGACGCGAAGCTACTGTCGAACCTACGGAAAACCCACTACCAGGAACAAAAAAGGAACCTCCACCAGCTCCACCACCACCACAACCCACTAAAGCAAGCGCACTGGTCGTCGTGAGCAATTTTAAACTTGCACTAGTCTTGTTTTGAGGCGAGAACCTAATTTTTCGGTAAATCATATTCACCTTTGGCTTCTCCCTTTGTACCTTTTAACGCAGAGACATTTTTTCATTTAACTGTCCATACCTATCCCCGCACAAGGCTTACACCTAGACATAGGTTACTATGTATTTGAACACCATGCAAACCTAATTTAAACAGTAACTTACTCTAAATTCCAAAACTAGATATGGCAGTGATATTTGTCACTGTAGAATAAATCAGTGATTTTATAAAGTTTTTGTGACCCTAAAGAGTGATGGGGTAACTGTATCTTTAAGTATAGGTTTCTGATATATCGAGTCTAACTGTATTTTACTGATTTTTCAAAATGTGGCAGGGTTAAGGGATGAAAACCCTAATTTCGGTTTTATTAATATCTTTTCTGTTTTGTTCGACTTCTTATTCAGCAAGTATAAAATTTTTCCTCTTAAAAGACGCAATCCATTAAGCAGTAATTTAAATGCTTGTATAATTTTCAGCTCTGAAGGTTCTAATCTTTCAATAGAACCGGTTAAGAACTGTTCTCTTTAATTAATTTAACTGAGTTTTTTTTGACGCTTATTGGTTTGTCATATAAGCATTGAACATCATTATATTTATTATTATTCCACCAGCATTGATTGTTTTATTCTTTAATTTGTTGAGAATTGAAAAAAGGAAAAACAGATTTTGAAGTTTTTCACAAATTTTTTAATTTAGCGCATTAGTTTAACGCATGATTTGTGATAAACTTGTTTTGTAATTTTACTCGGGTTTGTAAGTAACAAAGAAAGAATATGCTTCAACCATTAGAGAGGTAAACAAAATGACAAGATACGCTTTGAAATTTTTTATCGTGTTTATTTTTTCAATGTTTCCTGCGAATATTTTTGCACAAAATGTTGAAAGAATTTTATTTAAAGGTACTGAGTTGCTGTATCCGCTTCCAAAGGGGTTTTGCAATATTACTGAAGAAATTCAGGGAATTATGATGAAAGAACTGATCGACAAACAGAAGGATCCAATGCTGCCTGTTGCTCAACTCATAATCGCACCTTGTAAACGAAGTGTCTCAAACCCAGGATACCCATGGGGTTGGATTGGTTTGATTAAGGATAGATCCAGAATTAAACAAGAAACACTTAATAAAATGATGGGAAAATTATTAGCAAATGAGGACTTGATAGAAAAGTTAGAAAAACAAGTGCAGAAAAAAGGTAGAGAAGTGTTCAATGAATTTTTTGGAGTTGATGCGCACTTAGAAAACAATGAACAAAAAATCATCTGGGCAGATAAAGATAGTATTTTGCTTGTTGGTAACATGTCAGGGCAAGTAGATGGAGAGTTGATTAAAGAAGTTTTTGTGTCTAGTACCAGTGCTTTGGGGGAACTGTATGTATATACATATATTTATAATTTGAAAGATGTTAACCCGAGTCTGAAACAAATGTCCGAACTGCTAATAAATAATGCACCCAGGCTAAAAGCGCTTAATTAACTCCTTCCGTAAACTGACAATAGAAATATGACGGTCGTTGCAAATCATTCCGTCAAAGTAGAGTAGTTTGAGTATGGGGTATTTTCCTTCACTCTGGGGGTATGCTCAAACCCTATTGCAGTATCTTTAATTCCCTCAATTAGTTCATATCCCTCTGACTTATTATCCGTCTTATATTTGATACCACCATCTACTAAAGGCATTATGACCGAGATCTTTAGGTAATGAGTATTCTCTTTTTCATCATAACGAACCCAAATCTTGTCTATCAATCCGTCTAAGAATTGTTTATTGCATTTAAGCAATTAATTTCAAATCAGCTACCTCGAAAATTTTATTATAGATCTGCTACCTTTATATCTTCATCTTTATTGAAGTTTGTGAGGTCTGATGTATGAGTAAATTCTGCAAGAACTATGGATGTTTCTCCATCATTGTGTACAAGATATGTTTTATCTCCCGAGGTCTCAAGATCCACTTCCGCCTTGTCCGTAATGCCAAGAAGCGAGAGATTAATGTCATCTTCACCAGCCATAAAGTCACGAAGCATAGTGACATTTCCATGTGCATTAGCAATATCACCTGTGTATCCATCATTAGCACTATCACCAAGAACAAGAATATCTTCGAGAGACACACCAAGCCAAAACTCATCCTCACCGGTTCCCCCCTGCATAACATCAACACCGCCACCACTCTTTAGAATATTGGCACCAGAATCTCCAATAAGAACATCTCTATGTACACCACCTTCTCCATCAGCAACTAAATTCCAGATCTCTTCCTCCTGCCAACCCTCATTAAAGAGAAGTTGTTCCACCTGCCTAAAAGCCAAATCCGCATTATAATGATCAAAGATATGGGCAATATCACTCGTGCCATCCCCATTATCCGTTGTAATCTTTAAGGTCGCTTCAGGCTTCTCAAAACGGATCTGCGTTCTTTCAAACGTCACACTCTCAATTGCTTCAAGAGCTGTAAATTGAATAGAGTCCACAAGGGAACTCCCAAGATCACCACCGATCTCATTAATAACATCCCCTTTTACACCAAAGGCATCAGAGACTAATGTAGTAGTATCTGCATCACCACTACCAATAGAATAGGTGTCGGCTCCACCACCACCATACATTGTATCAGCACCATCACCAGCAGAGATCAGTTCAGCACCATCTCCCCCAACAACAACCGCGGCGCTCTCATCAATAGGTGTTGAGGGATCATTGGCTTCCACAACACTTAAGCCCGGAATATTAACGAGAATCTCTTCCTCTGTCTTAAGCACCCACTCTCCACCTTCCCGCGCAACCTTTACCTGCTGGGTAGTATCTGAAGTGCCATTCGGGATCTCAATGTAATACGTGGATCGTGATGTGGTGAAGTCTTGGGAGAAATCCCAGAGACCAACATCATCATTAGAATTAATGACATTCGTAATATCCTGATACGCTGCACCCAGATAAACACGGATACCATCGCCTTCAACATAGTCCTCTCCATCTCCATTTTGATTAGAGTGAGACATCGCATTTAAGGTGCTCGCATCCTCCTGTGAGAGAACAATATTACTAAAGGTATCAAACGCTTTGTTGGCTATCCGCCAGACATTGTCATTCGTGTCATACTTAACCGCAATCTCATAAGCCTCTGCAGATCCTGCAGCATCAGGATCATACCAGGCAAAAAACATCGAGTCATGATCCTGCCATACCCCATGACCATTATCTGCTGCCGATAACGCTGCCGCCGTACCCACAGCCGTCCAACCACTCACTCCAGAAGCATGCGAACGATCAAAATCCGTATGATGACCATGATAGTAAATATTGGCATCATAAAGTAATCCATCATCACTCAGAACTTGAGATACAGGGCCTGTTGAAGACGCCGTTACACTCGCACTTGCTCCCATTCCTGCATGATTGTCACAATAATACGATAGATCAGGTGTATTCTCAGTAACTTCAATAATGAGCTTATTACCGACAGTAGTAACACCATCCGTATACGGTGATCCCCCACCATGCTTTCCATCAGTAGTAGCGGAAAGAAGGAAAGGATGACTGCCTAGAACCGCACTTAAATCAAATTCATAGGTATTACCAACCTCAAATGTGAGAGCTTTTTGCTGTTCTCCATCAATAAAATACTTAAGAACACCCGGTGTTAATTCGACCACCGTTACCGTATAAGATATCGTCTCTCCTGATGGATCTTCCCCTTCACTTAGATCAAAAGTGGAATGCCCGAGGGTCGTAACATAGAACATATCTCCCAAATCACCCTGACCACCCTTAAGAAGCTCATAACTATCTACAACATATACGTCCCTATCAGAGGCATACTCCCGAAGATCAATACGCTCCACATCGGTAACAACTGTCTCTATGTCATAATTGCCGTTGTCCGCATCAATGGGGGAACCTGTAAAGAGAAACTCTCCTTCCGTAGTTGTGGCTCTTACCTCAACACTGGCAAAGTCAATTTCGTTGCGCACGTCACTGTAAGCCGCATCCTGCGCATCTCCCAGAATACCCCGGTTCCAATGACCATCCTCAACAATAAGAGTATCTTCTCCCTCGCCGCCATCAAAGTAATCATGGCCATCGAGAGAACTAAAATACGCATTAAACGTATCAACTCGATCCCCACCTAGATACATATCATCAAGGTAGGTTCCAACAAAATGATCAACATCCGTATAGCGGTCAATAGATCCTGAGTGATCGAGAACAACACCATCAAAGGAGGCAACATCATCGATTATCAGATATCCGTCTGCTCCAATATTCTCAGCATCTAAAGGTAACCAGTTATTAAAATGATCACCCGTGAGCGTTGCAATATCCTGTGCATCACCAGACCCATGGCCAACACCTTCATCCAAGCCACGGTTCCATACAACAATACCTTCGGCCGCATCAGCATTACTATAGTCAAGAATAGTATGGATTTGATTATCACCATCATTACCCCAAATCGTGTCACTACCACCCAAGACCTCAAACCAGTTGATATCAAGTTGACCCCCACCCGTTATCTCATCATCATGGGTCGTAAGAGTAAATAATTCGATACCACCAAAATAATCTATGTAAGCTGTAGATCCCGCACCGCCACCGCCATGCGTAACCTCACCCGCTCCCATATCAATAGTAACACCCTCAGGAAGCCAGAACATCCAGGCCTGATCCAGATCACCATTAATACTGCTTTTATCAATCAGACCATCGTCATCCAAAACACTGTTGATAAAATAGCTATCTGTAGGATTTATCCCTGTTCCAAAACCCAAGACAAAAATATCAGAGCCTAAAGAGCCCGCAGCCTCATCTGATGGATCACTAACAATATAAAAATCCGTGCCATCAGAACTATCGGATACCGTAATCGCCTCATCATAGAGCTTTGCTATTCCACCAGAACTCTCAATAGAATCCACAAGGTCTATAAAAAATGCCGCATTATAACCACTAAAGAAGTTCTGCTCATACGTCTCATCCTGAACAGGAGTTACACCACGCAGCACCGCATCCGTTGGCATCGTTTCAGAGGAAAGCAACTGGCTAAATGGATCCACTTCATTTGCCTCAGCCGCATCCAGAACAGCATCAGAATACTCAACCTGATAGACAGATGTCGGATCAAGAGAGTACGTTAATGTAACACTTTGCGTATCCTCCAATGTCCCATCCGATACGGTAACATCAAAATTATACGTAGCTTTAAAAGCACCCTCACTAATCAGACGAACCTCACCATTGTCAGGGTCAATCGTAACTAGAGAAGCATCATCACCAGAGAGAGAATAGGTTAATATATCCCCATCAGGATCACTCGCCTCCGCATCATAAATAACAGTGTCCAAAGACGAACCAATCTGCAACCTTTCAAAGGAAGAGCTTTCTATGACTGGTACCTCGTTGATATTTTCTACTGGATCTGACGATCCACTCGTCACTACCTCATAATGGCTATAGCCATCTGTATAGCTAACATCGACAGTAACTTCTTTACCAACTTCACTTTGGGTAAGGGTAAAGCTATCCTCTGTGGCGCCATCAACACTCTCTCCGTCAGTAAACCACTCATAACTAAAAGCACCTAATCCATCTTCATCGGTTATAGAGTTGGTATTTGCCGTCAGGGTTTCGAATTGCGCAAACACACCATCAATCGTTACGGTTCCCATAGGATCATCATTGATATTGGTGACAGTATCAGTGGGGTCGCTGATTAAACTTTCCGCTTCTTCATAGCCATCCGTATAGCTAACATCGACAGTAACTTCTTTACCAACTTCACTTTGGGTAAGGGTGAAAGTATCTGAAACTGCACCTGATATAGCCACATCATCGGCCATCCACTGATAACTAAAGGTACCAAGACCATCTTCATCAGCAAGGGAACTGGTATTTGCCGTTAGTGTCTCATCCTCTCCAGCCACGCCATCAATAGAAACGGTTCCTGTAGGATCATCATTGACATTGGTGACAGTACTAGTGGGGTTGCTGATTAAACTTTCCACTGCCCCATAGCCATCCGTATAGCTAACACTTACTGTTAGTTCTTTTCCAACTTCACTTTGGGTTAGAGTAAAAGTATCCTGTGTTGCGCCAACAATACTCTCTCCATCAGCAAACCATTGATAGGATAGAGTGCCCAATCCGTCTTCATCATCAAGAGTGCTGGTATTTGCTAATAAAGTGGAACCTTGAATAGCATCGCCATCTATTGTGACAGAACCAAGTGGCGTATTATTATTTAATGGCTCATAGAGAGCTGCGTAGTAATCATACATTTCACCTTCAGGAGTTTGAGCAATTGAAATGGGGCTTTCGGTGCTGGCATTCCAGAAGAACCTTTCTGGAATTATGTCCTTCAGGAGCACTTCATTACCGTTCAAATCTTTTACAACAAAATCCGACGAGATAGACTCAAAGCCAAATTTATGGCCATTAGGCCAATCAGCACCCAACTCAGGCCGAACTTCAACTGACAGTATCATTCCGGACTCAAGCATATTAAATGA
>CACAFI010000037.1 GCA_902531755.1 uncultured Alphaproteobacteria bacterium | reverse complement strand
CAATTACCCTGAGTATTTAGCCATATTAATGGCAGTGGCCTCTATTGGGGGTATTGTTGTTTTTGTAAATGCCTGGTGGACAACGGAGGAAATGGAATATGGGTTTGATGACAGCACAGCAAGGGTTTGCTTTGCTGATAAAGAGCGTTTAGCGACAATAAAACCTTTTGCGAAAAAGAAAAGTATCAAATTATATTCCGTTAGATGTCTAGATGATCCTGAGATTGAAAAATATGACGACATTCTAAATAATTTTGAACGAGCTGACCTGGTTGATGTGAATTTAAAGCCAGATAACGACTTTGCTATTATGTACACATCAGGTTCTACAGGGCATCCAAAAGGGGTTGTGTTAACCCACAGAGGTGCCATAACGGCAACTTTTTCATGGCTAATGGCTGAAAGAGTTGGAGGTCTTTTGGCTGATCCCGAAAAGCTTGCGAGGAGAAGAGCTTCAAGTGTTCTACTCTTATCACCAATGTTTCATGTTAATGGATCTCACCCAAATTTTTTCTATTCTATTGCTAGAGGATCCAAGATTGTTTTGATGTATAAATGGGATCCTGCGAAAGCAATCGATATTATTCGTGAGGAGATAATTACTAGAATAACCGCTGTACCGACTGTAGTAGCAGACCTTGTACAACAGGCAAGAGACCAAAATGTGTCTCTAGACACGCTTGAATTTCTAGGTGCGGGTGGAGCTAAAAGGCCGGCTGCCCAGGTTGGTGTTGAAAAACAGGCTTTGCCACTAGCTGATATTGCCTCTGGATATGGAATGACCGAAACAAACGCTTTAGGGCTAGGTATATCAGGCGATGAGTATGTTGAAAAGCCAGAGTTAGCGGGAAGACTTTACCCCCCACTGCAAGAAATTAAAATCGTAGATGATAATGATGTTCCATTGCCAAATGGACAACTCGGTGAGATCTGTCTAAAGAGCCCAGCAAACATGAGGTGCTATTTTAATAAGAAAAAGGAAACGGATGCTGTTTTAAAGGATGGTTGGATGCATACGGGGGACTTAGGAATTCTAGATAATGAAGGACTGGTAACAATAGTTGATCGAAAGAAGAATATAATAATTAGAGGTGGAGAAAATATCTCATGTTTAGAAGTAGAGGGTGCTCTCCAGAAGTTCCCTGGTGTTATTGAGTCTGTTGTTTTTTCTGTTCCTGAAAAAAGATTTGGGGAAGAAGTGGGTGCTTGTATCAATATGTCTGGAGATACGAAAGATAAAGACGAAGAAATATCTTCTTTTCTGAAAGATAAACTAGCACACTTTAAGATACCTGTTCATTATTGGTGGGTAAATCGATCTCTGCCAAGGGGCGCAACCGATAAGTTTGATAGGATAAAGATCAAAGAATTGTGTCTGAATAATACTTGGAGTGATGAAGATGGATGAACAGAACTATATTTTGGAAGCAGAGAAAAAAGTTCTGTATATTAAAGGGTTACCAGAAAGTATGCCTAAAAGAGAAATTAATACGGTCGGAATAATCGGCGCCGGTACAATGGGCGGTGGTATAGCAATGAATTTTGTAAATGTAGGAATTCCGGCTCATATTGTTGAAATAGACCAAGATCAACTAGACAAAGGGATACGTAACATAAGCAATAATTATGAAAGATCAGTTAAAAGAGGTAAAATTTCAAAGGAACAAGTAACTGATCGCTTGAAACTGATTACCTCATCAACGCAATTAACTGATTTAGGGCACTGTGATTTGATTATTGAAGCTGTCTATGAGGACTTAGATTTAAAAAAAAACATATTTAAAGAGCTAGATAAAATTGCCAAGCCCTTCTCAATCTTGGCCACAAACACATCAGCGTTAGATATAAATCAAATTGCTTTGGCTACACTTAGACCAGATGACGTAATTGGACTACATTTTTTTTCACCTGCAAATGTAATGAAACTTGTAGAAATTGTACGAGCTAAGTTTACTAGTGATGTTGTTGTAGCAACAAGTCTATCATTGGTTACTAAAATTAATAAAATACCAACCATTGTTGGCGTTTGCCCTGGCTTTGTTGGTAATAGAATTTTGTTTGCTCGTCAAAAACAAGCTTTAAATATGGTTTATAATGGCTTGATGCCCTGGGATATCGATAAGGCGATAAACGAATTTGGTTTTAAAATGGGACCTTTCCAAATGTCTGACTTGGCGGGGTTAGACATAGGTTGGAAAAAAGGCGAAAAGACAACAAATCCTATCAGAGATGCACTATGTGAATTGGACAGAAGAGGCCAAAAAACGAGTGCTGGGTATTATGATTATGATGAGAATAGAGTTCCAAGAATATCGAAAATAACGGGAGATTTAATAAAAGATATTACTGGAAAAGAAAAAGCAGAAAATACGAAAAGTACTGAAATAATCGATCAGTGTATTTTCCCGATGGTAAATGAGGCCTTATTAATTTTAGAAGAAGGAATGGCACAAAGACCCTCTGATATTGATGTGGTGTGGCTGAATGGCTATGGTTTTCCACGAGATAAAGGAGGCCTGTTGTTTTGGGCAAACAAAATTGGTAGTGCTCAAATTTTGGATGGCCTGAAAAAAATGGAAGATATTGGCTTGGAGATTAAAATATCTGGAATGCTAGAAGATATGGTTAAGAAGAATGAAAACATTTTTGATAAAGAAGATCAAAAAATCAGAGTATAGGAGGTGCTTAAATGGAGTATGAATTTGTAAAAGTTGAGAAAAGAGACCACATATCAATAGTAACAATAAATAGACCTGAGGTTTATAACGCCGTCCACCCTCCGCTAAGCTTAGAGCTGGATCAAGTCTGGAATGAGTTTATTGAAGACAGTGAGCAATGGGTAGCTGTTTTAACTGGAGCTGGAGACAAAGCTTTTTCTGCTGGAAATGATCTGAAATACTCAGCGCAATCAGGAAAATATAAGGTTCAGCAACCGAAAAATGGTTTTGCGGGGCTCACAAATAGATTTGATCGCACCAAACCTATAATAGCAGCAGTAAATGGGTTTGCTATGGGTGGCGGAATGGAAACAGCTCTCTCATGTGATATTATAATGGCGTCAGAGAATGCTAAATTTGCCCTTCCTGAAGTAAAAGTAGGTTTTTTCGCAGCAGCTGGTGGGGTTCAACGACTTAGTAGACAAATAGGCAAAAAGGCAGCTCTCGAAATGATACTTACAGGGCGTAGTGTGGATGCTAAAGAAGCACTTAAGCTCGGTATTGTAAACGATGTTTTTTCTCAATCAGAATTATTAGATAAAGCAATTGAAAAGGCTCAGGTAATAGCTGGTAATTGTCCATCGTCTATACGGTATTCTTTAGAAGCTTTAAATCATATGGATCAGTTGGAAGAAATGTCATCTGCGCTTGAAAAAAGTTATGAGCTTATAGACTTATTGAGGCAAACAGAGGACCACAAAGAGGGAGTATCCGCATTTGTTGAAAAGCGCGCTCCGCAATGGAAGAATAGGTAATCGTAGTTAAAGAAAGGAATTTTAAATGTCTACATTGTTTAGTCTTGAAGGGAAAAACTGCTTAGTAACGGGGGCTTCAAAGGGTATGGGAAAAGCTATGGCCTTAGCCTTAGTTGAACATGGAGCAAATGTGGTGATATCAAGCCGGAAGCAAGATCAGTTAGAGGCAACGGCTAATGAAATAAATAAGCAAGTTGGAGGTCAAAATATCGTTCCCATAGTAGCCAATGCTGGGCGTAAAGAGGACCTGAAACAGCTCGTTCAAGATACAAATAACGCTATTGGAAAGATAGATGTCTTGATAGGAAACGCTGGAGTTAATCCCCATTATGGGCCAATGTCGGACATATCCGATGAAGCATATGACAAAACAATGGCAACGAATGTAAAATCAAATCATTGGCTGTGTCAAATGGTTGCTCCTGATATGATCGCAAGGGGAGGAGGATCAATTATGATTACCTCAAGCGTTGGGGCGTTTGAGCCTTCTTTACATCTTGGTACGTACGCAATCTCAAAGTTAGCCGTAATAGGGCTAGTTAGAAATTTAGCTGCAGAATATGGGCCTCAAAATATTAGAGTCAATGCAATATGTCCTGCAATAATTAAAACGGATTTTGCTAAGGCATTATGGGATGATGATGCGAAGGCGAAAGAGGCAATAGCAAAGATCCCTCTTGGTCGTCTAGGTGAGCCAGAAGATCTTCAAGGACTTTCGGTATTTCTGGCTTCTAATGCGAGTAGTTACATCACAGGTCAGGCGATGACTGTATGTGGTGGTGGATATATGTGGCGTTAATAATAGGGAGATAGATATGGATATCAAAGATAGAGTAATAGTCGTAACTGGAGCTGCCAGTGGAATAGGTAAATCTCTCGTGAAAATCTTTTATAAACATGGCGCAAAGCATGTTGTGAGTGCTGATGTAAATATGAACGGAATAAACATAGTCGCAAAGGAATATGGGGGAACTGCGATGAAATGTGATGTCAGTCGAGAAGGGGATATTGCAAAAGTTATACGAACAACGGAAAGAGAGATTGGTCCAATATCAATTTTTTGTTCAAATGCAGGCATTGGTCATTTGGGAGGGATCGAGGTTCCGAATGATGATTGGCAAAAAATTTGGGAAATTAATCTAATGTCACACGTATGGGCAGCTAGGCACTTGGTCCCTTTAATGGAGAAAAGAGGAGAGGGATACTTATTAAATACGGCCTCCGCTGCGGGTCTTTTGTCACAAGTTGGTGATGCATCTTATTCAACGACTAAACATGCTGCAATTGGTTTAGGAGAATGGCTTGCTTTTTCATATGCGAAAAAGGGTATAAAGGTTTCTATGTTGTGCCCTCAGGGAGTACGAACTGCAATGACGGATGGATTAGATCCAGAGCTCGCTGTGGCTATGAAAGATGGCATGCTTGAGCCCGATGATGTTGCCGAGGAATGTGTTAAAACTATAAATGAAGAGCGCTTCTTGGTGTTGCCTCACCCTGTAGTTGAAAAATATATACAATATAAGACGTCCGATTACGATGGATGGATTGCTGGGATGGCAAAATTAAATGACAGGTTTAGGTATTAGGTTTGCGTTTTAGAGGACGCATCAGTCCCTCTTGAGCAACGCTTGCAACGAGAGTTCCGTTCTGTGAAAAAACTTTTCCTCTATTAAGACTTCTCGCGGCTCCTGAAAACGGACTATCCATTTCATACAAGTACCAATCATTAAAGTTTATTTTTTCATGAAACCACATTGCGTGATCCAAACTCGCTAGCATAACGTCTCCCGAATAAGCTGAGACACCGTGAGGACGGTTCCCAGAGCCTAGCAATGATACATCAGATGCGTATGCAAGAAAGCAATGATGTACCCATTGATCTTTGGTATTAAGGGTGCCATCCACTTTAAACCACAAAAAGTTTTTGTCTGAAGTTGGTTCTGGATTGAATAAATCAGGTGGATCAACATCTCTTATTTCAATTGGCTTTGGATTTAAAAAATTTGCGCGCCTTTTTTCAGGAACTTTATCCGCAATGAGTTTTCTCTGTTCATTTCTATTATGAACTCCAGAAGGTCCTTTTACTTCTTTCATTTTATGTTGATGAGACCAACCCTCTTCTTCAATATGAAATGACGCTGCCATATTGAATATTTGTTTGCCATTTTGTATGGCAACCACTCTTCTTGTTGTGAAACTTCCACCATCGCGTGCTCTGTCAACTTCATAAATAATGGGTGTAGATGGATCTCCGGGTCTTATAAAGTATGCATGAAGAGAATGACAAAGTCGCTCCTCAACGGTTTTGTAGGCTGCTGCTAGTGCCTGTGCAATAACGTGACCGCCAAACACCCGTGACGCGACTTCGCCTCCCTCGCCTTGTCCTCGAAAAAGATTGCGGTCCAAAGTTTCTATATCAAGAAGCTTTTCTATTTTTTCCTTCATAGTGTCTTCATTAGTTCATACGCACGCTTAGCTAGTTTTGGAACAGATAATGTTTCACGATTTGAGCGTTCAGGATTAGCGGCAATTCCAGACAATGCCCTCATTTTTACACCCTGTATAACACATGCCATTCGAAAAAAACAGAATGCCAGATAAAAATTAAAATCTTTTATGTAGTCGATGTTTCTAAACTCACAATATTCTTTTATAAAGTTTTCATCACTTGGTATTCCGAGTGGTGCTCTTTCAACACCTTTTAGCCCTCTACTAATTTTTCCTGCTGTTTGTTCCCACTGCATGATTAAAGATGCTAGGTCAGCAATGGGATGTCCAGTTGTACAAATCTCCCAGTCTATAATTGCCAGTAGTTTTGGCTCATTTTTATCAAATATCATATTATCAAGTCGAAAATCGCCATGAACCAGTGAACGAGGAGAGTTATCTATAGGTATCCTTTTCGGAAGCTCTTCCATCATTTCATTCATTTCACTAATTTTTTCTGTTTCCGATGCCAAATATTGCTTTGACCACCTACTTATTTGTCTCTCATAGTAATTTCCGTCGGCACCAAAATCTGTAAGGCCTACAGATGCTATGTCTACTTTATGTAACGAAGATAACCCTCTATTTATTTCACTAAAAACTTTTGCCCTATCATCCTTAGTTAAACTTGGTAAGGAAGGATCTTCATAAACTACTCCATCAACGAATTCCATTATATAAAAATCAACGCCTAAAATAGATTGATCATCACAATAATGAATCATCTTTGCAAGGGGCACAGGAGTATCATATAACGCTTTTTGTACCCTATACTCTCGATCTATAGCATGTGCTGATTTTAATAGTGGTCCATCTGGTTTTCGCCTTATTACGTAGCTTTGAGTATCTGTTTCAAGTAAAAACGTTGGATTAGATTGGCCAATAGAAAACTTTTTTAAATGTTTTAAACTTGAAAATCCTTTAATATGATCAGCTAAATAGGGAACAAGTTTTTCTTTGTTTAATAAATCTTCAGACATTTTTTTAACTATACGTTAGCAGGTGAGCATTATCTCCATCAAATTGTGGTGTAGAGTTAAAGCTATGAAGATAAAAGGACCTCGGAGTATAAATAAACTTTGAGACTGATGTATTTTTTATTTGTAAATTTAATGTCATCATTTCCTCTTTAGGAGCATTTAGCGTTGTTGCTACTACCCTACTTATCGGTCCACCTGAAGTAACAACAACAACTTGTTTACAGTCAAGATCACAGCTAAACTTAAGAGCATTGCTAATTCTTGAGGAAAAATCCTTCCAGCTTTCTGATGCATTTGGTAGATTTGCATTCATCCATTTTGTTACAGTTGACCGAAGTGTTCTAAAGTGAGTTTTCCTATCAGTAAAGATTTCTTCAGGTATTTTAGGGCCAAATTCTGCTAACAACAGATCTTTAAAATCATATTCATTCCATCCAGGATGCTTATCAACTTGACAATTTAGTTTGAAGTTTTCAAGCGTTTGCTCATGCCTCTTTTGCGTACCTATTACAACTCTGTCAGGGGCTATATTTAGTCTATCAAACAAAGAGCCCAAAAGAGCCGCTTGGTCATGACCTAACTCTGATAAATTATCATAGTTTTCATGACCAAAAGATGCCTGAGCATGCCTAATTAGAATTAGCTCACTCATAAGAATTTGAAACTTTTAGTTTGAGTATCGTCTTAGTTCAGCTCTTGCGACTTGTCTTCTGTGAACGGCATCTGGACCATCGGCAAGTCTTAACGTTCTTACGTGTGTCCACATATGAGCAAGAGGTGTATCTTGACTGATACCCATCCCGCCGTGCATTTGTATTGCTTCATCAATGACTTTTAATGCCATTAAGGGTGCTACTACTTTAATCTGACTTATCCAAGGTTGTGCTGCTTTGACGCCTGCTGTATCCATCATCCAAGCGGCTTTTAAGCAAAGTAAGCGGCTCTGCTCTATTTCCATCCGGCAGTTCGCGATAATATCATAGTTTGCTCCGAGTTCTGTCAATTCCTTTCCGAAGGCTGTTCGTGTTTTAGAGCGTCTTATCATTAATTCAAGAGCTTTCTCTGCTTGCCCAATGGCTCTCATACAGTGATGAATTCTTCCTGGGCCTAGTCTTCCTTGTGAAACCTCGAAACCACGGCCCTCACCAAGAATTAGATTCTCTGCAGGAACTTTCACGTTTGTGAATTTGCAGTGACCGTGCCCATGAGGAGCATCATCGGCACCGAAAACATTCATAAATCTGAGGACTTCAAATCCCTCAGAGTCGGCATCCACGAAAAACATGGAATGCCTGGAATGCTTCGCTGCGTCTGGGTCAGTTAGCGCCATGACAATAAAAACTTTACATCTGGGATCCCCAACGCCAGAAGACCACCATTTTTGACCATTCAATACCCAATGGTCTCCATCTTTCTTTGCTTCAAGTGATATATTTGTAGCGTCTGAAGAAGCAACGTCAGGCTCCGTCATCAAATAAGCAGATCGGATCTCGCCTTCTAGTAACTTTGTTAGCCATTTCTTTTTATGGTTTTCATTGCCATAGCGCTCGATTACTTCCATGTTTCCGGTGTCTGGTGCGCTACAATTGAACACTTCAGCTGCTATACCGACTTTCCCCATTTCTTCTGCAAGATAAGCGTACTCAACAGTTGATAAACCGTAGCCTTTCTCTGAATCAGTAAGCCAAAAGTTCCAAAGGCCTCTTTCTTTAGCAAGGGTTTTTAGATGCGAAAGTATTTCCATTTGTCTCTCTGTTAGCTGCCAACGACTTCCAGATGGATGTCTACCAACTTCTTCATGAAACTCTTGATCAAGAGGTTCTATGTCGTCTGAAACCATCTGTCTTACTTTATCAATTAACGGTTTTACTTTGTCGGTAACACCTAAATCCATATCTTTCTCCTAACTAACTAAATTTTAATTTAAATTCTGAAACAGCTGTTTTAAATTCGCTATCTAAATTATGAACAAACTCTGAAACACTTTCAATTGATTTAATTGACGCAATGCCTTGACCGCATCCAAAAATTTGTGACCAAGTCTTTGGTTTTTCAGATGACGGATCAAAATTCATATCTTTAACTGATCCTTGCTGAAGGTTTTCAGGATCCATACCAGCGTTAACAACCGATGGTTTTAAATAATTTCCTGAAACACCCGTGAACAGTGATGATAAAAGTATATCCTCGGCAGAAGAATCAACGATCATATTTTTATACGCATTAGAGGCATTGGCTTCTTTTGTCGCTATAAAAGGTGAGCCAATATATCCCATGTCTGCGCCCATCATGAGTGAAGCAAGTAATGCCCTGCCTGTAGCTATGGATCCGGAAAGTAATAATGGGCCCTTGAACCATTCTCTTATTTCTTGGATCAGAGCAAAGGGTGATTGAGGGCCTGCATGCCCTCCCGCACCAGCAGCAACGGCTATTAAGCCGTCTGCACCTTTTTCAATAGCTTTCCTAGCGAAAGTATTATTGATAATATCATGTAAAACAATGCCACCACAGGAATGAGCGGCTTCATTAACTTCTGGTCGAGCCCCAAGTGATGTAATCCAAACAGGTACATTCCATTTTACACATATTTCAATATCTCTCATCAATCGTGGATTTGATCTATGTACTATTTGATTAACAGCAAAAGGCGCTGCAGGATTATCTGGATTTTCTTGGTTATGTCGATCAAGTTCCTCCGTTATTCGTTTGAACCATCTCTCCAGCTCGATAGGTTCACCTTCTTTCTCGCGGGCGTTTAAGGCTGGGAAGCTACCAATAACCCCGGCTTTACACTGTGCAATTACCAAATCTGGTACTGATATAATAAACAGTGGGGCCGCTACTACTGGAAGCTTTCCCGCTGTTAAGACGGGAGGAAGATTTGCACTACTATGTATATTCATCAGAGAACCTCGAAAAGGCCTGCGCCTCCCATTCCTCCCCCAATACACATTGTGCAGACAACATATTTCGCGCCTTTTCTTTTTCCTTCGATTAGCGCGTGGCCTACCATGCGAGCACCAGACATTCCATAAGGATGGCCAATAGAAATTGCCCCTCCATTTACATTTAGATTTTCATCTGGGATACCTAACTTGTCTTTACAATACAGAACCTGCACAGCAAAGGCTTCATTCAGCTCCCAAAGGTCTATGTCATCCATTTTTAAGCTATGCTTTTCGAGTAGTTTTGGGACAGCAAAAACAGGTCCGATACCCATTTCGTCAGGAGCACAACCAGCAGCCATCATTCCAACATATCTTCCTAGGGGCTGTAAGCCCTTCTTTTCAGCAAGCTTGGCTTCCATCAGGACGGATGCTGAGGCGCCGTCAGACAGTTGACTTGCATTCCCTGCGGTTATGTACCCACCCTCAGACATAGTAAGACCATTTTTAAAAACAGGTGATAATGAGGATAACCCTTCTATATTTGTGCTTGGTC
>CACAFI010000036.1 GCA_902531755.1 uncultured Alphaproteobacteria bacterium | reverse complement strand
CTAGAAAAAGACATGCCAGTAATAACAAAGGTTATGAAAAAATGCCGGTAGAAAAAAAGGGGCGTGGTGGGCTTGAGCCAACGAGATATGGTGACTGGGAAGTCAAGGGTATAGCTTCCGACTTTTAAAATAATAATTTACTATTGTCATAAAAATAAAAACCTTGTATAAAACAAAGCAATTATTTTGTTATTGATTTGGGCTTTTAGGCCCTTTTTTTTTGGGAGCCCCTTGTTGCTGAATTTAATTGCGAACACCAGTATGGAGAAAAAAATATTAACGGCATTAACACCCTTGATCTCTGATAAGGGCATGAGAATAGTTAAGATAAAATTTGAGAAGGTTAGAGAATTAAGATTATTAATTTTTTTAGATAAGATCGATGGAAAACTAACAGTCGATGAATGCGCAGATATTTCAAGGGAAATAGACTCTTTTTTGGACATCGAGAACATAATAAAAGATCCTTTCAGACTGGAAGTATCTTCTGCTGGAATAGATAGACACCTTTCCTCATTAGATGATTTAATTAAGTACCGAAACTATAATGTAAGAGTTAAAAGTGAGAGTTATACAGGAAAGGGAAAATTAATTGGTAACAGCCCCCATTCCCTAACCTTGTCGAACAAAAATGGGGAGAGATGCATAGACTTATCTAGTGTCCAAGACGTTAAATTGGACCTAGAAGGAATGTCTTTAGAAACTATAAAAGAAATGGAGTTTAAATGAATATTTCATCAGGAAGTGGTAGTGAGCTTATTCAAATAGCTGATGCAGTAGCTAAAGAAAAATTAATTGACCCAAAGCTAGTAATCGAAGCTATGGAAGAAAGTTTGGCTAAAGCGGCCAAATCAAAGTATGGACAGGAATATGACATAAGAGCTGACATCGACTCAAAATTAGGAACAGTGTCAATGTCTAGATGGCGAAAAGTTGTTGGCCAAGTTGAGAACCATTTCACTGAAATTAATGAAGCCGATGCAAAAAAAATTAACCCTCAAGTAACACTTGAAGGTTTTATTGAAGAGCAATTACCCCCTATGGATTTTGGCAGGATAGCAGCGCAAGCGGCTAAGCAAATAATAGTTCAGAAAGTACGAGAGGCTGACCGTGCAAGACAGTATGAGGAATATAAAGACAAAGTTGGCCAAATAATTAACGGTCAAGTTAAGAGAGTTGAGTATGGTAACGTAATAGTGGACTTGGGAAGAGCCGAAGCGGTATTGAAAAGAGATCAGTTAATTAGAAGAGAAGTTCTGCGAGTTGGTGATAGGGTTAGAGCTTACATAAAAGAAGTAAAAGAAGACACAAGAGGCCCGCAAATTTTTCTATCTAGAACTAATTCTGAGTTTCTTGTGGAGCTGTTTAAAATGGAAGTTCCTGAAATTTACGATGGTATAATTGACATAAAGACTGTTTGTCGAGATCCTGGTAGTCGAGCAAAAATTGGTGTTTTGTCTCATGATAACTCTATAGACCCGGTGGGTGCCTGTGTTGGAATGAGAGGAAGCAGAGTTCAAGCTGTAGTAAATGAGCTTCAGGGAGAAAAAATTGATATTATCCCATGGAATGATGATGCTCCCACTTTCCTTGTTAACGCCCTTCAACCAGCGGAAGTCAGTAAAGTAGTTCTGGATGAGGATGCAAAAAGAATAGAGGTAGTGGTTCCTAATGATCAGCTATCCTTGGCAATTGGGCGCAGAGGACAAAACGTTAGGCTGGCAAGTCAATTAACTGAATATGACATCGATATCTTAACTGAAGAAGACGAGTCACAAAGACGGCAAGAAGAGTTTAACGAGAGATCAAATCTTTTTATGGAGCACCTAAATGTTGATGAAATGGTTGCTCAGCTTCTTGTGTCTGAAGGTTTTTCAACTATGGAGGAGGTTGCTTATGTCGAGTCTAGTGAGATCAGTTCAATAGATGGTTTTGATATAGAAACCTCGACAGAGCTTCAAGAAAGAGCAAAAGATTATCTTGAAAATCTTAATAAAAAATTATTAGACTTTGCAAAATCAAATGGGATCGAGAATGATCTCTTGAACTTCGAGGGATTAAACCCACAAATGCTGGAAGTTTTAGTAAAAGATGGGATAAAATCTCTTAAGGATTTCGCTACGTGTGCAGATTGGGAGTTAGCCGGTGGATATACGACCGTTGATGGAAAAAGGGTAAAAGACGAAGGTCTCTTAGAACAATTTGAGCTCTCACTTTCTGAAGCTCAACAACTTATTATGAAGGCTCGGGAGACGCTGGGATGGGTTACAAAAGAAGAGTCTGAAGAGATAATAAAGTCTCTTGATAAATAGGAAAATAATTTAAAACATTGCTGGTTTTGAATAAAAAAAGCTTCTCGGAAAGTGATGGCCTTAACGAAGATGATTTCATAAAGATTTCGCTCTCCCCTGATAATAAACTGATTCCTGATTTGCACAATGACTTGCCTGGAAAATCAGTTTGGGTTCCGGCAAACAAAGCCCTGATAGCTGATATTTTAAGAAAAGAGGATTTGAAAAACTATTTTCAAGTGCCTGAGGTTTTTGCACCAGACCTAGGGTTTCTAATTGAAATGATTCTTAGAAAAAAAATTCTAAACGGTATTTCTTTGACGAAAAAAGCTGGCGATTTGGCAATAGGTTTGGATTCAATAAAAACTCAACTCATAAACAGAAAACACTGTTTGATTCTTGTAGCTAAAGGCGCAAAAAGTTTAAAAAATAACTCCTTTTTTTCATCGAAATACGTGTCAAGCATTGAAAGCTTATTGGAACAGAAAGATTTTGAAAACAGTACCGGGAAAATTAATGTAAAATATATTGGTATTTTTTCCAAAAATTTTAAAAAAACTATTCAAGTGGACTTAAATAAACTAAAAGGATTTATAGATAACCATTAATTAATAGTGATTGCGATGACTGATAGTGAAAACAGAGATAACAAACCCAAAGTGTTGGGGCTAAAAAGCGGGACTAATACAGTTAGGCAAAGCTTCTCGCATGGTAGATCCAAATCCGTTGTAGTCGAAACCAGAAAGAAAAAACTTCTTATTTCAAAAAAAGGTCCTGTGGTTGAAGAAAACAATAAAAAATTGATGGGCATAGTTAAAGCGGATGAAAATGAAGAAATATTGAGGCGAAAAAAAGCCATAGAAGCTTCTAAAGCAGAAGAAAAAAAGCTACAGGAGAAAAATGAAAAAGGTCAAAAAACTCAAGAGAATGAAGCGAAACCGTTAGAAGAACAAGAACAAATAAAAAGCTCTGAAAGCTTAAATTTAGAAACACCGGATTTAGCAGGATCAAAAAAGAGAACAAAAAATGAAAGCAATCAGAAGACATCTTATGAAAGCAAAACACGGGACAACGGAGAAAAACCAAATTTTAAAGCTACCAAGTTAAACGAAAACAAGAGAAGATCTGGCAAGATTACAATCACGCAGGCCCTAGGAGATGATGGAGGTCGCCAACGTTCTATAGCCTCTCTAAGGAGAAGACAAGAAAAAGAAAAAAGACAGATGTTAGAGAGTTCTTTGGAAAGAGAAAAAATTATACGAGATGTTCAAATTCCAGACACCCCCCTGACGGTACAAGAGCTAGCCAACAGAATGGCTGAACGATCTGCTGATTTGGTAAAAAAACTCATGACAAACGGCATAATGGTTACTAAAAACCAAGCTATTGATATAGATACTGCAACTTTATTAGTTGAAGAGTTTGGTCACCACGCTATCAGGGTGTCAGACGCTGATGTGGAAGACGTAATTATTAACATAGATGATAATGACGATGAGTTTAAATCTTCAAGACCTCCTGTAGTTACAATAATGGGTCACGTCGACCATGGTAAAACTACATTGTTGGACTCTCTAAGAAAAACAAATATCGTTTCTAGTGAAGCTGGGGGTATAACGCAACATATAGGCGCGTATCAAATCATCGTAGATCAAGACAAAAAATTAACATTTCTAGATACCCCAGGACATGAGGCATTTAGTACTATGAGATCCAGAGGAGCAACTATTACCGATATTGTAGTATTGGTTGTTGCTGCAGATGACAGTGTAAAGCCACAGACAATTGAAGCAATAAATCATGCCAAGGAAGCGAAGGTTCCAATGATTGTAGCAATAAATAAAATAGACAAACAAGGTTCTGATCCAAACAAAGTAAGAACAGAGCTTTTGCAGCATGGAATAATTGTTGAAAGCATGTCAGGAGATGTTCTAGAGGCAGAAATATCCGCAACCAATGGAACTGGTTTGGATAAATTGTTAGAAAACATTACTCTACAAGCTGAATTATTGGAACTCAAATCAAACGAAAAAAGGCCAGCTGAAGGAACTGTGGTCGAGGCAAAGCTTGATATGGGACGAGGTCCTGTAGCTACGGTTTTAGTTCAAAAAGGTACACTAAAAAAGGGTGATATTTTCGTGGTAGGTCAACAATGGGGTAAAGTAAGAGCGCTTTTCAACGATAAAAAAGAAAAAATTGATTTTGCTCTACCCTCAACACCTGTGGAAGTTTTAGGCTTAAACGGAACCCCAGAAGCTGGAGATATACTAAACGTATTGCCGAGCGAAGCTAAGGCAAGGGAAATTTCGATATATAGAGAGCAAAATTTAAAAAACAAAAAAAATACTGTAGGAATGGGTTCTTCTCTTGATCAATTGCTAGCTAAAGCTAAGGAAGACGAAAAACTATCTTATCTTCCAATTATTGTTAAAAGTGACGTGCGGGGATCTGGCGAGGCTATTGTTCAAGCGATGGAAAAAATTAAAAGCGAAGAGGTTGAGGTTAGAGTCGTTCATTCAGGGGTAGGCGCCATAACGGAAAGTGATATTACACTAGCATTATCATCTAGTTCCATAATTATAGGGTTTAATGTAAGAGCGAATGCCGCGGCGAGGGAAAGTGCCTCTCAGAAAAAAGTTGATATAAGATATTATTCCATAATATATGATCTTGTAGACGACATTACCAAGGCAGCAGAGGGGCTACTCTCACCAGAAATAAGAGAAACTTTTATAGGTTATGCAAAAATACAAGAGGTTTTCAAAATAACTGGAGTTGGAAAGATCGCTGGTTGCTTAATTACGGAAGGACACGCGAAAAGGGATGTCGGTGTTCGTCTTTTAAGGGAAGATGTGGTCATCCATACAGGAAAACTCAAAACACTTAAAAGATTTAAAGATGAAGTTAAGGAAGTGCAGTCCGGTCAAGAGTGTGGAATGGCTTTTGAGGCATATGAAGATATAAGAAAGGATGATGTTATAGAAATATTTACAACCCAGGAAGTGGCTAGAACTTTAAACTGACTTAAAATATGAATAATATGCATGGAACAACTATAGTTGGTGTAAGAAAGAACGGAAGTGTCACAATCGCAGGTGATGGACAAGTAAGTTTAGGTAACACAATTATAAAAGGCACTGCACAAAAAATTAGATCGATAAAAAATGAGGGTTATGAAGTCATCGCTGGTTTTGCTGGTTCAACTGCTGATGCTTTCACTCTTATAGAAAGACTAGAAGAGAAACTTGAACAGTATCCAGGTCAATTATCGAAAGCATCTGTGGAGCTAGCTAAGCATTGGAGAACTGACAAGTATTTAAGGAATTTAGAAGCCATGATGATAGTTTCTGATGGTGTTGAGCTTTTAATAATAACAGGTTCTGGTGACGTATTAGAGCCAGAAAACAATATAGCATCTGTAGGTTCTGGTGGTAATTTTGCCTTGGCAGCGGCAAGAGCTCTGTATGATGGGAAAAAGAGTTCAGAAGAAATTGCTATTAAGGCTATTAACATTGCTTCAGAAATATGTGTTTATACTAATGATGAGGTAAGACATTTAACTTTGACTTCGAATTGATATGTTGAACAACCTAACCCCAAAACAAATAGTAAAAGAACTAGATAGATTTATAATTGGTCAAGAAGAAGCCAAAAAATCAGTTGCAATCGCATTGAGAAATCGTTGGAGGCACCAACAACTATCCGATGATATTAAAGACGAAATATACCCTAAAAACTTACTTATGATAGGACCTACGGGCGTTGGAAAAACAGAAATTTCAAGGCGTTTGTCTAAATTAGCAAGAGCTCCATTTATAAAAGTTGAAGCGACAAAATTTACGGAAGTAGGGTATGTGGGCAGAGATGTTGAACAAATAATCAGAGATCTCTTAGAAAACGCGATCATTTTAGTAAAAAAAGAAATGAGCAAGACTGTTTATGAAAAAGCAAAAAGCGAAGCAGAAAACGTCGTTTTGAAATATTTTGCAGGCGAAGAGGCAAGAGATTCAACAAAAGACTCATTTAGAAAAAAGTTGAGAGATGGTCTTTTAGATGAAAAGGAAATAGAAATAGAGGTCTTTGAGAAAAGTAATCCTCTTCCTATGATAGATTTACCTGGCTCTTCAAATGGTTCAATGGGTGTAATGAACCTAAGTGATATTTTTGGAAAAAATTTTGGTTCGCTCAAAAAAAAGAAAAAAATTAAAGTTAGGGAGAGTCACAAAATACTTATTGATCAGGAAATGGAAAAGCTTTTGGACAACGAAATTATACAAAAAGAGGCAAAGACAAGGGTGGAGCAAAGCGGCATTGTATTCATAGACGAAATAGATAAAGTATGTACAAACTCTGCCTCGAAATCTGCAGAAGTAAGCCGGGAAGGGGTTCAACGAGATTTACTTCCTCTGATTGAGGGAACAATTGTATCAACAAAATATGGTCCTATTAAAACCGATCAAATTCTTTTTATTTGCTCGGGAGCTTTCCATTTGTCCAAGCCATCTGATCTTCTTCCAGAACTCCAAGGGCGTCTTCCTATTAGGGTACAGTTAAGCCCACTTAAAAAAGAACAGTTTAAAAGAATATTAACTGATACCGATAACAGCCTCACTAAACAGTATATTGCGTTAATCAAGACCGAAGGTGTCAAACTCGTTTTCAGTAAAGACGGTATTGAAAAGATTTGTTCTTTAGCTGAGGAAGTTAACTTTAATGTGGAAAATATTGGGGCTAGAAGACTTCATACTATTTTGGAGAAAGTACTAGAAACTGTTAGTTTTGATGCACCTGATTTAAAGGGAAAGACTGTAGTAGTGAACGCAAACCTTGTCGAAAAACATGTGGGTAGCCTGTCTAAAACTGCTGATTTAAGAAAGTACGTTCTTTGATTGTCTAAGAAAAAAATAGTAGGCTCCTCCTCCTCCATGCTTATCTAGCGCTTTAGATACATAATGTATTTTGTCATGATAAAAATCGTCTGAAAGCCATTTGCTAATATCCGTTTTTATTGTTTGGATATTCCCATGTAAGTTTGGTTTTGAATTTCTACCCTTTCCGGTGATGACCAATAAAAATCGCTTTTTTAGTCGGAAGCTTTTACCAACAAAAACTTGCAACTGTTTTTCTGCCTCCTTAAGTGAAAGTCCGTGAAGATCTATTGATCCTTCAATGTTAATCTTTCCACTTTTTATTCGTCTTAATTTATTCTTTTCTATATCCACATCAATTTTAGGAGGGCTTAAATTTAAAAGTTTCTTCTGTTTACTATTTTTAAAAACAGGTTTACTCCTCACAATAGGGTCATGTGCAAAGGTAATTTGGTCTTTCTTAAAACTCTCTTTCAATTCGAGGTTATTTATTTTTGTGGCACTATGGTTTGATTTTTTTTTTACGTTGTTCTTTAGAATGTACTCTTCCCACATGACCTGGTTTACGTCTTTTTCCCTGCCTGTTTCTTTTTTCATAGAGTGGATTTTAGAAGCCAAATTGGGGTGTTTTCTGAAAGATTTTTAGTAAATATCCATGTATCCTTTTGTTTTTTTATATCGTCTGGATGACCTTCTATAATATTTCCCTCTCTATCCTTTACTACAATAGTAATCTCAGACTTGAATGATAAGGTAACGTCAGCAACTTTGGTTTTTGAACTAAAGGAAGCGTTTATAATTCTTATATCTCTCATTCCAATAAACTTTGCGTCAACTAGAAAACCGTTTTTTTTTCGTTTGTCTATAACCGACTTAAAGCTTGTAAGAACTTTTTTTTCCAAAAGAGTGCCTAGCTTTTCAATGTCTCCTTTTTCAAATGCCATTAGGATTATTTCGTATGCCATCTTTGCACCTGAAACAAATTTGTTTACGCTGAATTCGCCGTTAAACTCTTTCATTTTTTTGAATGCTTCAGCGCTTTTGCTATTTTCCTCTACATAATCAAAAATGTCATCATCTGGATTATTTTTATTTGGTTCATCTTCGATATTTTCTATAGCTTTTACATCACTAGACTCTTTCATGTCTTTGAGCGATTTTTCAAAACCCTCTCTAGAACCTAATACTGCTCTTAGGCGCCAAAAAAGGAATAACGCAACAGCAGCCAGTATAAATATTTGTAACATTCTTACTAATCCAATTTTAATTTTTATTACAAAGCTAACGAAATATTATCACTAAAGGGAATATATAAGATTTAATTTTATTGTGTCCACCCGTAAGATGGAGTATATAGTCCTCTAAAATAAATTAAAGTTAAAAATTCTATGCCTTCGAAAGAAAAAAGCTCTGATGTATCTAGGTATTATGTGGAAAATCTACTATTCAATCACGAGATAGAGATATTATCTCAGTTTGTTAAAGATTTGTCTTTTGAAAAAAAAGAGGACTTTGCTTTTTTTACCGAAGAAGATTTTAAAGGTAAAACAGATTTTTCTCTTAATATAGAGGTTGAACATAAGCAACGAGACGAAAATCAAATGATAATTTCTCTTATTGTAAACCTTGAAGCTAGAATTAACGACAAAACAGCTTTTATATTAGAAATGACTTACTGCGGATTATTCAAGTTTCCAAAAGTAACCGAAGAGATACTAAAAATGCAAATACAGGTGGAATGTCCGAAAATGCTGTTCCCATATATACGTAGAATTATATCTCAAACAATGATTGAGAGTAATATGCCTAATATAGATATAAAAAACATTAATTTTTTCGATTTGTACAAGTCCAATAAAGGAAGTTAATACCAGAAATTTTTTTCAAATTCAGAAATAAATTCTCTATGGAGAGCAATCTCTTTTTTAGACAACCTATCTTTAGGTAAAGAGTTCTTTCTAATAAACGTATTTTTTTGTGTATATTTTTTATGACTATCTTCGGTTACAGGACCAGTTCGTGAAAATTGAAAGCCTGGTTGTTTTCCTCCTGTCAATTCTAGATAAACCTCTGACAATATTTCGCTATCAATTAGCGCTCCGTGTTTGCCTTTTCTTTTGTTGTTGATACCGAATTTGATACATAAAGAATCTAGTGAAACCGATTTACCGGGGTATAGTTTCTTGGCAATCTCCAAGGTATCAATTACTTTTTCAGTCTTTATTTCTTTATAAGGTAATTTCTCATATACCTTTTTGTTGCTATTCTCAAGCCTTTGTATTTCATAATTTATAAATCCGATATCAAACTTTGCGTTATGTATAATTAGCTTTGCTTTACCAACAAAATTCACTAAACTCTCCACTATTTCAGAAAATAATGGTTTATTTGATAAGAAATCTACAGATAAACCATGTACCTTGAAAGATTCATCTGACATTTCCCCCTTTATCATGGGATTTAAATAGGTGTGAAATGTATTTCCCGTTGGGATATGATTTATAAGCTCTACCGCTCCTATCTCAACAACTCTATCTCCTTTTTCTGGATTTAGACCTGTAGTTTCCGTGTCTAAGACAACCTCTCTCATTTTATCTCATTAATCCTCTTATTTTACTATGTATTTCTATAACGTCCTGTTTTGTCTCTGTTAAGCTCTTGTCTGTGTTTATTAAAAAATCCGCCCTCTTAAGCTTTTCTTTTTCATTCATTTGATTTCGCTTTATAAGCTGAAAATCCTTTTCAGTTATATTTTTCCTTCTTAGCACTCTTTTCTTTTGTGTAGTCTCTGAAGCTGTTACAACAAGAACGGCATCAAAATTCTTTTCTTGCTTTTTTTCAAAAAGAAGAGGTATGTCGAATATAATTAGGGGCAAAGTTTTATTTTTTTTTATAAAAGCACATTTCGAAAAATCTAAGAGAGGGTGGACTATCCCTTCAATTGTTTTTAACACACTATTATCTTCGTGTATCAAATTTCTTAACTTATTTTTGTCAATACCCGTTTCTATTACGACACTAGGGAATTGTATTTCAATTGCCTTTGTAGCAGCACCGTTTTTTTTGTATAACCTATTAACTTCATTATCAGCACACCAAACTGGGGTACCGAGGTCTCGAAACATATTTGACACAGTGGTTTTTCCCATAGCTATCGAGCCGGTCAAACCGAGAACAAATCCAGGCTTTTTATTCAATTATGAACCTTCTAATTTCATCATCAATTATAGGTGTTTTTTGAAACCAGTGTTCGAATCCTGGCACTGCTTGATTGATCAACATTCCTATACCGCCCACAGCCTTTAGTTTTAATTTTTTTGCCTCTTTTATCAACTCGGTTACTAGCGGGTTATAAACTATGTCAACCACTAATGCCGTCTTTTTAGCTCTAGATATAGGTTGTGAAAAATCTGGTTGTCCAACCATCCCCATAGATGTTGCGTTAATAATTATATCTGCACTCGTTATTGTTTCCGGAGCTGCACGCCAGTCTACTACGGATACTTTAGCACCTAAATTTTCAGATATTATTTGAGCCTTAGAGCGGGTTCTATTAGTTATTCCAACCTCTCTAATGCCGTTTGATATTAACGCTGACGCTATAGCTCTAGATGAACCACCAGCGCCATATATTATTGCTGTTTTGTCATAAAAATCGAAATCTGGAATTTCATCAATTATATTTTGAATAAAGCCGTAACCATCTGTGTTATCGGCATGGATCCCTCCGTTTTTACTAAAATATAATGTGTTAGCTGCCCCTATCAAAGCAGCCCTGTCTGTGATTGAATCTGCAAGAGAAAGTACATTAGTTTTATGAGGTATTGTTACATTGACACCGTTGAAACCCAGCTCTATTAAGCTTTTAATAGAGCTTTGAAGTTTCTCGGTAGTTATAGAAAAAGGTATATAAAAACCGTTTATTTTGTATTTTGACAACCAATAATTATGTAGTTTTGGTGATTTACTGTGAGATATTGGGTGTCCAATTACACCGGCTAAAAATAGTGCATTGTCGTTTGTTTCTTTATCCATATTAGTATGTTGATTAAAATAGAGTTATGTTAGTAATTTTGTAGAGCTTTATAATAAATCACTTTTCATTATAAACTATTATTTTTTTTCAACAACTAGACCCACATTTCCAAAGTTATTTATATCAACTCTGTAATTGTTAAAAACTAGGAAATATTACTGTTTTTTTAATGTGTTAGATTGTTAATAACAAATAATACTTTGTGAATAATGAATCGATTGTAGAGATATCCCCATTTTTTAGTGCATATACTACAAACAACTATATATTATATATATTATGAGTTTATTTTTAAACTGTGTGAATAATCAACCTATTACTAGACCGCCAATTTGGTTCATGCGTCAAGCAGGTCGTTATTTGTCAGAGTACCGAGAGACTAGAAAGAAAGCAGGATCATTTTTAGATCTTTGCTATAATTCAGACCTAGCTACGGAGGTAACATTACAACCTATCGAAAGGTTTGGATTTGATGCAGCCATTTTATTTGCTGACATTTTATTAATATTAGATGCTCTTGGTGTTAATGTTCAATTTGTAGAAGGCCAGGGACCCTTGTTAGAGCCTGTTAAAGATAAAAAAGATATAGAAAGAATTAGTAGAATAGAACAAATACATGAAAAGCTATTTCCAGTATATCAAACCGTAAAAAATTTAAAAAAACAACTACCACCCGATGTTCCTTTGATAGGTTTTGCGGGTGCTCCTTGGACACTTGCAACATATCTCATTAATGGGAAAGGGGAACAAGGATCATTAACTGCAAAAAAGTTTTTGATTGAAAATAATGAAGAGTTTGAAAAGATTATTAAGTTGTTAACCAACGCTACGATAGAATATTTAATAATGCAAATCAAAGCAGGGGCTGACGTCATAAAGATTTTTGACAGCTGGGCTGGTGCATTAAATGCTGACATGGTATTGCGTTACTCTTTAAATCCTATAAAAGAAATAGTGAGTAAAATAAAAATTAAATACCCAAAAATACCATTTATTGTGTTTCCAAGATCAGTAAATACAATATATAGTAAATTTTCAGATGAAAAATGTTTTGACGTTTTGGCTGTTGACCAATTTTTAGATCGAAAGTGGATAGCGAATAAAATTCAACCGAAGAAGATTATCCAAGGAAATCTAGACCCTATTT
>CACAFI010000035.1 GCA_902531755.1 uncultured Alphaproteobacteria bacterium | reverse complement strand
ACGACTAGGGTATGTGGGATTCTGGCGTAGTTATTTCAGAAAATTTCCAAAAGATGATATCAAAGAGGCCTTTAGGCTTTTAGATAGAGTAGGTTTGCTTGAAATGGCCGACAAGCGTGCTGATGAATTATCTGGAGGGCAAAGACAAAGGGTTGGGATTTGCCGTGCTCTTATCCAGGACCCAGATCTATTATTAGTAGACGAACCCACGGCTAGCCTCGATCCTAAAACATCCCGGCAAATAATGCGATTAATCAATGAGCTCTGTTCGGAGAGAGGGTTAACCGCAATAATAAATATTCACGACGTGTTATTAGCACAAATGTTTGCTCAGAGAATTGTTGGCTTAGCAAACGGTGAGGTGGTTTATGACGGAAAGCCCGAGGGCTTAACGCCTGAAGTGCTTACACAAATTTATGGAGAAGAAGACTGGACAGCAACGATAGAAAAAGTTGATGAAGAGGATGATGAAGAGTGAGCTCCTTGAGTGATAAACAAGAGCGCCACTATCCAACCGTTTGGGACAAACCGCCTTTTATCTCGAATAACTTACTACGATGGGGAATAATTCTCGGAGCGATTATCTATTTAATTGCGGCTATCGCATCAATGGAAATAAATCCTCAGAGGCTAATGGAGGGTATTCCGAGGGGCCAACGCTTTATAGCCTCTTTCTTTCCCCCAAATTTTGCTGACAACAGAGGCGTTGTTTGGGATGGTATTTTAGAAAGCATCTGGATGGCTATTATTTCAACGGTTGCTGGAATTGCACTATCAGTTCCAATTGGACTAGGGGCTGCACGAAATTTAGCTCCTTTCTGGGTATATATTACATGTCGATTTATAATTGCTGGATCCCGTACCTTTCCTGAAATTATACTGGCCATTTTTGCGGTTAAGCTTTTTGGTTTTGGGCCGTTTGCAGGGTTTATAGCCCTAAGTCTAGGGACTATCGGATTTTTTGCTAAATTGTTAGCAGAAGATATTGAAAATAGTAGCGAGTCCCAGGCCGAAGCTGTCAAGGCCACTGGTGCAAACTGGTTCCAATGGATTAATTATGCAATACAGCCTCAAGTAATGCCAAGAATGATTGGGCTTTCTGTTTATCGACTCGATATTAACTTCAGGGAGTCTGCTGTTGTAGGAATAGTTGGTGGAGGTGGTATTGGTGCCACTTTAAATACAGCTTTTTCTCGCTATGAGTTTGATACTGCAGCAGCCATACTGCTAATAATTATCCTCATAGTGATGGTATTGGAATATGCATCAAGTTATTTAAGAAAATGGGTCCAGTGATGGTCGTAATTAATAGTGGAAATGACGTCGTATGGAGGAGGAGAACAACAAAGAAGCAAATTGGGATTTGGCTTGGATGGTTAGTTGGGATTTCAATTGTTCTATTTGCTTGGAGTGTTATTTCTGAAAAAACAGTATGGTTTTTTGTTCAAGATGCACCAAGGCAGGCTGCAGATATCGGCAGCCGCATGATTCCTCCCAAATGGTCTTATATTACAAAACTCCTTGTTCCAGTTTGGGATACATTAAATATCGCCACTTTGGGAACTATTATTGCGATGACAATTGCCGTTCCCGTTGCATTCTGCGCCGCACGAAACACAACGCCTCATAATTCAGTTAGAGCAATAGCATTATTTATTATTGTTTCCTCTCGATCTGTTAATTCTCTTATTTGGGCATTAATGCTCGTTTTCATATTAGGGCCCGGTGTTTTGGCAGGCACGATTGCTATTGGTCTTCGATCGATAGGATTTTGTGCAAAACTTTTATACGAATCAATTGAGGAAATAGATGAGTCTCAAGTTGAAGCGGTAAAAGCAACTGGCGCTAGCAACATTCAGCAAATGACTTACGGCATTTTACCACAAGTTTTACCAACTATCGCGGGTGTAGGCATATACCGTTGGGATATAAACATTCGGGAATCCACAATCTTAGGTCTCGTTGGAGCGGGTGGTATTGGTCTCCAGTTAAATGGATCCATCAATACTCTCGCATGGACGCAAGTCTCGACAATCCTTCTCGTCATTTTGGTTACTGTTTTTATTTCTGAATGGGTCTCTGCAAAGGTCAGAGGGGCAATCATTTAGACCAGTAAATTTTTACTAGAGCTAATAATGAAAAAAATCATAGTCTTTTCGGATATTCACTTAAATTCTGCTGCTGAAGAAACTTTAGAAAAGTCTTCACAAAAACTTGAGAAGGCGATAGCGCACTTACAAAGCAATCATAACGATTTTGATACGTTAATATTTACAGGAGACTTAGCAAATAGTGGTAAAACTGACGAATATAAAACCTTAAGAAATTTGGTATCGGCAATCAATAAACCCATTAAATTTATGCTTGGTAATCACGATAACCGCGAAAACTTCCTCGATATATTTCCAGACTATAAACCAGATCATAATGGATTCTTACAAAGTAATGAGTCTTATGAATATTTTGAATTGATATTTTTAGATACACTCAAAGATCCTTACGATGATATCCCGATTAGCTGTGGTTACTTATGTCAAAAGAGGCTCGAATGGTTAAGTGAAAAACTTGAAGAGGCGGCTAATAAAAAAGTAATTTTGTTTATGCACCATCCCGCTTTTACGACAGGAATGCAAGCTATGGACCGACTAAGACTAAAAAACTCTCATGATTTTTTTTCATCCATAAAAAGATTCCATAACGTACATCATCTGATATCGGGACACATACATAGAAATATAAGTGGTCTTTATGAAGGATATAATTTCTCTACATTCAAAAGCGTAAATCAGCAAATGGTCTTAAAGTTCAAAGCTGATAGAGTAGAATATGCTTCAGGTGAAAATTCGGGATATGGCATTATTCTGCTGGATGACAAGAACTACACCATTCATAATGAAGAAGTATACTAATCCTTCTATAACCTCTGTTTTGCAGCACTAGGCAACTCTAAGAAGAATTACTCCTGCAAGCGTAACGAATGTTCCTATTATTTTTGGAAGGGTTAATTTTTCTTTAAGGAAAAAGAACCCTATAAGAATAGCAAATAGGATTGATGTTTCGCGCATAGCCATAACGACTGCAATTGGAGCCTTCGAAAAGGCCCACATTACCATTGCGTAAGCTGCGAGGGAAGCGCCTCCTCCCACCCAAAATATACCTTTAGCGTCGCTCAGTAAATTTGGCAGAATACGTGGTGAAACAATTCGAGCATATAGCAAAAAGATTAAACCATTTATAATGGACAACCAGCAATAATAGGCCACGGGACTTTGGCCAACGCGCCCTCCGTATCCGTCAACCATTGAATAGCTAGCGATGAAACACCCGGTAATTAACGCAGCGATCGCTGCATTTTTTGGGACATGTTGTACCTTTAATCCTACTGTTGCGCCAAGGCCTGTTACGATTATCAATATTGATAACAATTCCATATACGTTATTTTTTCATCCAGAAATAAAAATGTAAAAATAGTAACGATTACGGGCGATGAAGCACGAGCGATTGGATAAACCTGTGATAGACCGCCTCTCTTATAGGATTCCACAAGAAATAGTTGATACCCTAGGTGAAAGATGACCCCAAAAAATAAATATGGCCAACATTCAAGGGAAAGGGGATTAACAAAGAACAGGAGTATTATAGCGAAGGGTATGTGGCCAGAAGAAACTGCAGCCATCTGTAGTAATTTATCGTCGCCGCTTTTTACTAGTGCATTCCAAAAGGCATGCAAAAAAGCGGCGAACAAAATTATTAGAAAAATCTCTGTGGTCATAGATAAACGCTTCTGAAGAAAAATATCACCTTCCCTGTAAATACATAACCTTAATGCAAGTCAGATGACAAGAGTCTCTATACGAATATTGGATTAAAGAGTCTTTCGAGCGAAAAAAGACTAAAGAATGACAATTTTGTGACTAATTTATGACAAACTAAGGCATTCAAAAATATGGCTAATTTGACTTATTATAAAAATATGAATGTATCTAACGCCTAAAAGGGGAATAATATGCAAAACGAGCGGTTAGAAAAAAAGAAGCGTATTTTAAAAAAAGACAGTTTCAGCTTTTGAGAGCATACGCAAAAGGCAAACTAAAAAAAGCGGAGAGACTAAGAGCTGAGCTGTTAGCAGCCAATGTCAATTTTGTGAACAAATCGGGTTTTAAGTAATAAAGATGCGTCTTTATTGCTTTATCGACTAATCATGCCAAAGCCATAACCAACAGCACCCAATAGAATAACAATGCCCCATATGGGAGCCTTGAACCAATAAATTAAAAACACACTCATTCCAAGAAATACTAAAGAGTCATATCCAGTAATAATGGATGGCAACACGAGCTTTAGAAAGCAGGAACATAATATAGCTGAAACGGCGATATTGACCGCCTTTATCCCACTTAAAAAAACAGGTATTTTTTCAATGCTAACCCACATATATAGCGCTAGGGGTGTTAAGAAAAGGGTCGATCCATATAAGGCAAATAAGTAGACCAGGCCCATTAATATTTTTTCTGACACCAATGGACCAGATGCAACGGTCCCTATGTAAGAAGCAAAAGAGAAGAGGGGGCCTGGAATTGCTTGGGCAAAACCGTATCCAAGAAAAAACTCGTTAGAGGAAATTATTTCTTGGTCGACAAACCAATCGTGCAGTAAAGGCAAGACAACATGCCCCCCTCCAAAAATTAACAACCCTGAATTAAACAGGTTTTTAAGCGAAGGGTATATCGAGCCAACTAATAAAAAATTTAATTGGATAAATACAAAAATGCCCGCAATAAGGCTTCCATATACAAGATATTTATTTATGTTTTCAATCAACGGTTGAGTTTTGATGTTCATATCTGACTTCTTGTAGAAAGAAGCTCCTGCTAGCCAAGAAGCAATTAAAATTATGGCGGGGTAATAAAACAAATCAAAAAAAATTAAAATAATTGTTAGAAGAAAAAAATAAATTTTTTCCAAATTACTACTACAAAAATTCCTAAACATCGAAAACAATGCCATCCCAACCACAGGTATAGCGACAACTGACACTGCGGTAATTGTTGTTTGGCTCAGAAAGAGAAGGTTTAGTGAATACCCAAGCCCAAGCAATATCATTAAAAAGACGGATGGGAAGCTGAACGCTATGAGCGCAATATATGCAGCTAGAAACCCTCCTTTTTTTAATCCGATAGAAAAGACCATTTGACTAGAGGTAGGGCCGGGTAATGCCTGACAGATTGCAAGCAATGAAGAGAAATCATCCTCTAAAAGCCACTTTTTTTCTTTTACAAATTCATCTCTAAAATATCCAATGTGGGCCGTTGGCCCTCCAAAAGATACTAATCCTAAACGTAAAAAGGTTTTTCCTATCATAGTATTATTCATAAAAATCCAAACCTTAATTTAAGATTAGATAAAAATATTTAAGTTGTTCTTTTACCTATAATTGACGTCTTAACCAAATCTTCCATCTGCATTAATGACACCTTTTTAGGATTAGTTGACGTTGCACTATCAACCATCGCTTTTTTTGCTATTCTACGCACACAATCTAAAGGCACCCCTATCTCACCCAAGTTATCTGGAATGTCTGTCCTACCCATTAGCTTTTCTATTTCACTAATTAACTTAGCTGCTGATGACTCTTCTAGATGCATGTTCTGAGCAATAGTAGCTGTCTGACTATCCATTCCTTCCAAGTTAAAACGTAAAACTACGGGTAGAACGATCGCGTTTGTTAATCCATGATGTGTATTATATTCAGCACCTATCATATGTGATATCGAGTGCACAAGCCCAAGACCCTTTAAAAATGACACGCCTGCAAGGCATGAACCTACCAGCATTCCCGCGCGAGCAGATATATTGTTTGGCTCATTATACGCAACGGGTAAAAATTTAGAAACTAGCTTAAGCGCTTCCAACGCCATCGCATCACATAAGGGATTAAAAGAAGGAACAAGGAAAGCTTCTATAGCATGCGTCAACGCATCAAATCCTGTCCATGCCGTTAGATTTCTGGGCAATGTAAGAGTAAGTTCTGGATCAAGAATTGTGATATTCGGCTTGAAACTGTGATGCCAAACGCAAAACTTCATACCTTTTTTTGTATCCGTAATCATCGCCGTACTCTCAGTTTCCGCACCAGTGCCAGCTGTGGTCGGAATTGTAATTAACTTTGGGAACTGGTTATTTGCATTGATCTGCGGAGTGTCTTTTCTTTCATACTCAAAGTCCCATAGATCATAAGCGTTATTAGCCACTAGACATATTGCCTTGCCACCATCCATTGCACTACCACCACCAATTGCAATAACTGCATCAAAAGCCCCATCTAAAAATTTCTTTTTCCCCTCAGCAATATCCGTATCTAAAGGGTTGGGAGAAATATCTGCAAAAACATCAAAGGTTATTTTGCCGTTATTTAGTAATTCTTGAAGCTTAATAGAAAAGGGTAATTTTTCGCTTCCTTTGTCGGTAACAATTAAAGGTTTACGAATTCTATGCTGTAAACATTGATCCACAATTTCCACTATTCTTCCGGGGCCATAGGCGATCGGTATTGGAAACGACCAGTCTTGAGGCTGTAGAATATCGGATTCGTTTATAAACATAAGAGATCATCGAGCAGAATTATTACCTAAGAATAAAATATAATAGAACTTTTTGTGAAAAAATTTTATTTAATAAGATTTCAGTGTATCGTCTCCTTGAATTTATAGTATATGGATTGACTTAATTTGCTAACTGCTTTCCCAAAGAAAATCTCTGAGACAACTCTAAGCTTCTCCATTTTGATTAGTGGTGGAATTTGGGGATTATATTGGATACCACTTAGGGAGATTGAGGGGTACGGAATTCCAACTTATTGGAGTGTTTTTTTTATTAATGCATGCCCACTAATTTTTATCCTACCTTTATCACTTTTAAAGCTTTCTCACTTCAGAACTAGCTTTTGGCCAACCCTTCAAGTCGGACTATTAATCGGGATAGCGTTTACATTCTATGCAAGCGCACTTTTGGAAACAACAATTATGCGAGCAACTCTTATGTTCTATCTTAGCCCGATATGGGGGACTATTATCGGCTATTTCTTTCTCTCAGAGCCTTTTACCAGAGCCCGGTTATTATCAATTTGCATTGCGATCGTAGGATTAGTTCTTTTGCTTTCTGGTACAAACAATTCCTCTTATCCTCTTAACATTGGCGACTTATTTGCTTTCTTGTCTGGGATTCTTTTCTCATGTGGCTCGTCTATTTTGAAACATAGGCCAGATATTAAAATGATACCTCTAACGAGTTTTGTTTACATTTTTACCAGTGTTGGAGCCTTTTTGTTAATAATTTTTATTAGCAATGAGCCTCTTATTAATATAAAAACTTTCTTACCTTCCATACCTTATGTTTTTATTTGGTCAACAGTCATATTGCTTCCAAGCTTCATGATTGTTTTCAAAGTTTCACAAATTTTATTTCCTGGCCGAGTTGCTATTCTGCTAATGTCAGAAGTAGTTGTAGCGATAATTAGTGCAAGTGTTTTGGTTCCAGAGGAGAGAATGTTTTATCTGCAATGGCTAGGAGCCTTAGCGATTATTACAGCGGGCTTTACTGAACTTGTAATTGCCAAATTTAAAAAGAAAAGCTCTTATATCCCGTGAAGAGACTTTGTCTCTAAATAGTCTTCTAACCCCATTATTCCCCCTTCTCGACCATTTCCAGATTGCTTATATCCGCCGAAGGGAGTTCCATAATTATATCCGCCTCCATTTATATGAACAGCACCTGCCCTAAGCTGTGAACTTACGCGCTCTGCTCTTTCCATATCAGCTGTCTGCAAATATGCGGCTAATCCATAGGGTGTATCATTTGCCATAGAAACGGCATCAGACTCATTTTCAAAAGATATTATAACAAGGACAGGCCCAAAAATCTCTTCTTGTGCCACTCTCATATTGTTCGTTACATTGTAAAAAATTGTGGGCTTTACGAACCAACCATCTTCTAAACCCTGAGGCTTTCCCAATCCTCCTGTTAACAATGAAGCTCCTTCTTTGATCCCAACATCTATCATATTCTGAACGCGATCGAATTGTATTTTATCGAATAAGGGACCTATATGGTCTCCCTCTTTTTCAGGGTCATCGATCGCTATTTCTTCAGCCACTTTTTTTGCAATTTTTAAGACTTCCTCATAGCAGGAGCTTTCAACTAGAAGTCTTGTCGGTGCATCACAGGACTGACCTGTGTTTAACATGCACTCTTTCACCGAATATTCAATGTCTCTCTCTAGGTTGGCATCAGAAAAGACAATATTAGGAGATTTTCCCCCTAGTTCTAAAGTAACTCGCTTAATTGTTTCCGCTGAATCTTTAGTTACCAGAATTCCTGCTCTCGTTGATCCGGTGAAGGACATCATATCAATATCTTTGTGTTTGGACATTGCTGTTCCGACAACATCCCCAACACCATTAACGAGGTTAAAAACCCCAGCTGGATACCCAGCCTCTTCTATGACTTCAGCATAAATCATTGCGGATACTGGAGTATGCTCAGATGGTTTTAGAATACACGTGCATCCAGTTGCAAGTGCAGGTATGACCTTCAAAGCAATTTGATTAATAGGCCAATTCCAGGGAGTTATCAGCCCGCATACTCCTATGGGTTCTTTTAAAAGAATATCGCCATTAATTAATTTAGTTCTCTCTTCTAATTCATTTAATGCATCGATAAATGAATCTAAGTGTCCAATGGCTGCATCAGCTTGTGCGGAACGTGCCATTGAGATTGGAGCGCCCATTTCTTGTCGCATAGCTTGTGCTAAGTCTTCAAACCTTTTCTCTGTTACATATTTTAGCTCTTTCAAAAGAGCAAGGCGGTCTTTTTTTGTGGTCTTTGAATAAGTTTCAAATGCTCTTTTTGCAACTTTTACAGCATTGTTAACATCTTCTTCACTCCCTAGTGCAACAACGCCAATGGTTTCATCATTTGATGGGTTTAAGACTTTCATAGTTTCGCTAGTGGCGGGTTCTACCCACTTTCCATCTATGAAAAATTTTTTAAGGTTATCCATGACAATTCATTTATAGCATAGAATATTTTGAAACCCAGAGTGTTATTAAGTTTAAGTTATTAAAGAACTTTTACCCTACTTATTATAGACCGTTAGGCTTAATAACATAATGGATCATCAAGACAATCCCCACAGATACCATCAAACCCACCATCATCTTAAGAAAATCTTTTCCTATAATTGGAAAAACATATTTAAACTTATAGTTTTTCATCAAGGTAGATATAGCAAGTTCTCTACCGCACAATAGTCCTACAAAAACCCATGTAGTACTCATTGGAATATCATTATACTGTTTGAAAAATAGCAGAATGAATGCGTAAACCAAATCTATGAGAGTAGCAGATCTAACAAAGCGTGTACCAGTTTTCTCAACAACTATTTGTTGAATTTTCCCTCCCTTTTCGTAGAAGGTATATCCCAAAAACAAGGCAAATATCAGTGATATTATGAACATCCACTCTATGGGAACGGTTCTAGGCAAGAAAACCGCTATGTTCGCCATATCATGTGATAGCCATGTATACCATAAAAATGCGGTGCTACACCACTGAGCTACTCGCCACCTAACTCTATTTTTCTTTGATGGCTTCTTCTTTTTTTCATCGATTATTCTTTCGATAACGTTCCATGCAATGTAAGCAACAATCGCAGCTAATGCATATCCCATAATTGATTTTATAAGCATTTTTTCCAGGACGAATGAGCTGGCAAAAGCCGATAAAACTAAAAAACTTGTTGATACTGGAATCCCCACTCTGGTTAGCAAAAGCAATATTAAGGGAGCAGTAGCATGATACCACTGTATTTCTTGAAATGGTATTTTATTCAACCTACCGTAAGAAATATCTCCATTATTTACTGTCCAGCCCCACCACAAAGTAGCCCAAAGAACTAATGTCGCCGCTATCCAAAGATAATACCATTTAAACCGATTTTGATTTGAAGCCATCCAGGTTCCGAGTGTCTGGACGCTATCATTAGCAACAACAGAATATGCGGCGAGAATAAAACCGACAAACATCCAAATCGTGAAATAGTCCATCTCAGAACTCCTTTAAACAAATGTTATATCTAATTTTTGCCTGTTGTATAGAAAGTAAAATTTGATTTGTCTAGTGTTTATTTTTTAAAATTAAAAGTTTTTCAAATCCTAGAGAAACTTTCTTCCAAGAGTACTTTTTTGCATGCTGAATAGCATCATCACTTCTTAATTTTTTCACTTCTTTACAGGCTTCCCCTAAGTCATCCGCTAGTACTGCGCCAGTTGTATTTCCAACAACATCTTTCGGACCAGAAACATTATATGCGGCCACAGGGAGCCCACATGCCATTGCTTCGAGCAAGACCAATCCAAAAGTATCGGTTTTTGATGGGAAGACAAAATAATCACACTCTTGATAAATCTTTGCGATTTCCTCATGACTTTTATTTCCAAAGAATTTGACGTCCGGGTATTTTTCTCTGAGTCTTTTTTCTTCTGGGCCACTACCTATCATCCATTTTTCTCCATCGAGCTTTAGACTTAAGAACGCGTCTAAATTTTTCTCTATCGCTAATCGGCTTGTGCACACATAAACCTTTTTCTTTCTAGCGGCTCTTTTCTTTGGTTGAAATGTTGAAAGATCCACTCCCAAAGACCATACCTCAGGTTTTCCCACATTCCATTTGATGAGATCTTCTTGAACTGTTTTAGAAGGAACAAGCACTCTCTCAGAGTTTTTATGGAACCATCTCAGAAAAGCGTATGTCCAGGACAATGGGATTGCTGTTCGTGCTTTTATGTACTCTGGAAAGCGTGTTTGAAAAGCGGTTGTATAGCGCATTTTATTTTTATGAGCGTACGATCGAGCTGCTATTCCAAGAGGACCTTCTGTATTAACATGGAGTGCATCCGGTTTTAAATCATCAAGGATAGCAAACACCTTCTTTCTTGCGAAGAGGGCCAATCTTATCTCAGGATAGGTTGGGCAAGGAATATTTTTAAAGCGGTCGGGTCCAATAACAAAAACATCGTGTCCCATCTCTCTCAGGTGTTTAACGGTTTGCTGAATACAAACAACAACTCCATTGACCTGAGGTGTCCACGCATCGGTTATAATAACTATTTTTGACAATTTGGCTCTACTTAACGCCTTCAACGGGTGTCAATTTACCTTTTGTTTTCGACCATTCGATTATTTCAAGTTTTCCGTCAAAATTCTCAACTAAGGCAGTCATTGATTCTACCCAGTCTCCATCATTGGCGTACATTATATCTTCAACCATTTTCATCTCAGCCTTATGAATGTGACCACAAATTACACCGTCACAACCTCTTCGCCTTGTCTCCGTCGCTATAGACTTTTCAAAGGCAGACATGAAGGAAACAGCTAACTTTACTTTTGATTTTAAGTATTGAGAAAGCGACCAATAGGGGAGTTTAAAGAGTCGTCTTATGGCATTAAAAACAGCGTTTGTTTTCAATAAAAATACATACGCCCAGTCACCAATATAGGCAAGCCATCTTGCGTGCTGGATAACGTTGTCAAATAAATCGCCGTGAACTACCCAGAACTTTTTGCCATCAGCCGTATAATGTATGTCGTCATCCTTAACTTTTATACCTCCCATCGTAAGACCTATAAAGTCCCTAGCCACTTCGTCATGATTACCGGGGATAAATATAATTTCGGTTCCTCTCTTTGCCTTCTCCAAAATATTCTGCACAACATCATTGTGCGTCTGTGGCCAGTACCATCTTTTAGACAGTTGCCAACCGTCTACTATATCTCCTACCAAGAAAATTTTTTCACATTCTATAGTTTTCAGAAAATCTAAGAACTCCTTAGCCCTTGACCCTTTGGTTCCTAAGTGCACGTCAGAAACCCACACCGTTCTAAAAACCTTTGCTGTGTAACTAAGATCATTCATTTTTTTTCCCAACAAGCTCACTGATTAAAATGACATTGAAACTATGCGAATATATTTCGAATGTTTTACTGAGTCTTTAGTAGACTTTTTTGACAATTTTTAATCGTGTTATACCATATTATTTAAATCTCGGATTTGAAAGAAAAAACGTGAGAATAACTTCTCTTTTTATATTATTGAAAACAGGCTTAGTATTTCTAGTTTCTTCTCTACCAGCATCAAATCTTGCAGCCGAAAATTTAACTTTTTGGAACCCGTCGAAGAATATTGGTGTTGAAGTTTCAATTCCCGCTTGGGCACTAGAAGAAAAAGTGGTGTCAAAAACAGAAAACGGCATCAAAGAAGATGGTAAACTTTATTCAAATATCAAAATCTATCAATATAATGACGATCCCTTAATTTGGAAAAAGTTTTTTTCCATTCAAATTGAAGAAGAGGTTAGTGATCCCATAAGAGTTTTCAAAGATATTCAGCTGGATGTCTACTTAAACCATTGCGTTCGTGAGAGTTT
>CACAFI010000034.1 GCA_902531755.1 uncultured Alphaproteobacteria bacterium | reverse complement strand
ACAAATTAGAAAAATTATATAAAAAATTAGAAGACAAAAATAGAAGTCTTAATGATAAAATTAAAAGTGTTCCCGATAAAGAAAAATTGTTGGAGAAGTCTCAGGAGCTAAAACAGAAGATAGTTTCTCTGAACGAACAACTTACAACGCAAAAAATGCTTATTGAGGGCTATGAGTCAAACCAAAAAATTCAATTAAATAGTATTGGCAATAGTGAAATCGATAACAATAATGATTATAAGAAATTGATACTGGATTTGAAGCAAGAGCACAGAAATGAGATTGGAAGGTTAAAAAGTGAGATAGCGCGAACTGAGAAATATAGGGGTAACTTCGATGAGTTAAATGGTATCAAAGTGGTTTTCTCGGGCTTTATGGGTTATGACCTTGAACGTAAAGAGATAATTTTTATGACAAGAGAGGGCCAAAAAATTATGATGGTTCAAGATAACTTTACTGGGACTTTAGTAGGCGAGTGTGGGTTGCCAGTTATATCTAGTGAAAATGAGACTAGATGCGCTGCTACTATAATAGCCAGGTTACTTTTTCATAAAAACGGTCCAATTATGAAAGGGCTGGAAATTGTTGAGGTAAGAAAAAAATAAATACCACCTGCATTGGCATGCACATTGCAGTTTTCACTTCATGATCATAACAATAAATAGACGAATTTTAGAATATAAAATCTGTTTTTTAATTTTCTTATTCACTTTACTTGTAAACTTAAGTGAGGGGCATTCTCAACCTCTGAATTCCCACCAAGATAAATTACTTTGTGAGTATCTTGCACAAGGTGCTGAGAAGAAGCATGGGTTGCCAAAAAATATTTTACTAAGCATATCAAGAGTAGAGTCTGGATACCGGAAAGTTGATGGCATTACAAGAGCTTGGCCATGGACCTTGAATGCAGGGGGCGATAGCGCATATTTTCAAACAAAAGAAGCCGCTTTGGATTCTCTGAAAGATAGAATTGAAAAAGGTGTCACAAATATAGATATTGGTTGTATGCAGCTTAATTATCGTTGGCATAAGAAATTTTTTAATAATCTAAACGAGATGATGAGCCCTAAAAAAAACGTTGATTACGGAGCAAGATTTTTAAAGAAACTGCACCAAAGACACGGTTCTTGGGAGAAAGCAGTAAAATACTATCACTCCTCAAAAAGTAAATTTAATGTAAAGTATTATAGAAAGGTTAGAGCAGTTTGGAAAAGAGAAAACAATCTAAGCTCATTGACTCCAGAATTAATAGCTGCAGTTTTTAAGCCTGAAACCAAAAAATTAAATATTTTAAAGAAGAATGAAAATACTGTTCCTTTGATCGAAATAAATAAGAGTAATAAAGATTTATATATTAAAAGGACAGAAGTTGATGAGTTGAATGTAGAAGAAAATAAAGCCATAATTGTCAGTACAGCGAATTTTCAGAAAGCAGTAGATGCAGACACTGCATTCGATTTTTCGAGTTTTGTTAAGAATGTAAGCCGTAAAAACACAGCTTTACCTAAATATATTCGTGATAATTGGACAATTGTGTTATCAATAAGGAATCAGCTTGCAAGTAACAAATAAAATATAGTTTATGAACGAGGCCGAAAAAAAACTATTGGATGAAATATCACTAGTATTGAAAAAGCATCCAGATTTTGATCCTCCTTTTTTTAGAACGGACGGTGACCTGGTTATACCCCTGAATAGTGCGCATAAAAAAAATAGGGAAGCTCATAAAAGATTTGCAAATGCCTTTAGTCAGATGATGAAAAATGACGCTAGTAAAAGACGAAAAAATAAAGCTTGGATTTAAAATAAATCACGGTTTAAGCTATGATTACAAAAGAACGTCTACTTGAAATTCTTGATAAAAGTAAACCAGACGATAAGGTAAGCTTTTACACTGAGATCGCACTATCCTCTTTGATTATAATGAATCTTTTAGCTGTTTCATTGGAGTCAGTGCCAACTTTGAGTAATAAATATTCCAGCTTTTTTCTCTACTTTGAGATTATTTCTGTAGTAATTTTTGGCTTTGAATACATAGCTCGCATATGGGCCAGTTCAGCAAAAAAAGACACACGATATAATTCAGGGTTTGGAAAGAGGTTAAGCTATATTTTTAGCTTCACTGGAATTATAGATTTTTTAGCGATTGTACCTAGCATTCTTGCCATTTTTATAACCAGCGTAGACCTTAGGTGGCTAAGAGTCTTGCGTTTACTTCGATTACTAAAGATTTCTCATTACTCTACAGCGCTAGAAGATCTTTGGTCAGCAATAAGGCATGAAAGGAGCTCGTTCATAGCTGCTCTTTATCTTTTCGCAATTGCCCTCTTTTTTTCATCTGCGATGATGTATGTAGCTGAGAATACGGCTCAACCGGATAAATTTAGATCAATTCCCGAAACAATGTGGTGGTCTTTAATTACGTTAACAACAGTGGGTTATGGCGACGTTTCCCCTCTCACTCCTCTGGGAAAAATTATTGGTGCAGTAACGGCTATTATGGGCGTTTGTGTGGTTGCTCTTTTAACTGGTATCGTTGCCAATGCATTTGCTAACCAAGTTGCCAGAAGAAAAGCAATATTAGAGGCTGAGGTGGCTAATGCCCTATTGGATGGCGAAATCTCGGATCAGGAACAAGAGAAAATTGAAACTCTCAGAAAAAGATTTGATTTGAGCGAAGATCACGTGGACGCGATTATTGAGGTTTTTAAAGATACAAAAAAGTAGGCAATTCACTATTAGCTTGGCATGTATTGTGCACTTTATTTATATAAATGGAGAAATATATGACCAACTGTTCACCCGAAAGGAAAGCGGATCCGATAATTTTAGAGGAAAATTTCGAGTTGGCTTTCAAACTAGTGTTTTTTGATGAAAATGATAAGGAAGTCGAACCAGCACAATATAAGGCATTAAGTACATTTAGCGTCGAAAGAGACGCGTCAACGCAGTAGTAACTCTTTCGACTTTGTCAGCGGTTAAATTAAAAATTAGTTCTAACTTGCAGTCATTGCATCTAATTTAGCTCTTCTTTTTCTCTCTGATGAAGAAGGAATATTAAGCATTTCTCGATATTTAGCCACTGTCCTCCTGGCTAGCTTTACACCATTTTTGCTTACCAATTTTGCTATTAAATCGTCACTTAATGGCTTATTACCTTTTTCTTCATTTAAAATTTTCTTTATCATATTTCTAACAGCGGCAGCTGATTTACTATTTTCTTTATCATTAGTTTCGATAGTTACACTAAAAAGTGATTTTAATGGAAAAGTTCCCTTAGGAGTAGCGACCATCAAACCGTTTGTTACCCTACTTACCGTGCTCTCATGCATTTTTACCGCCATCGCAATATCTTTCAATGATAGAGGTTTTAGAAAATCCATACCTTTTTCAAGGAAATTTCTTTGCCTTTTGATAATTTCTGCTGTGATTTTCAGAGTTGTAATATTTCTTTGCTCCAAAGCCCTTTTTAACCATCTTGCAGATGATAGTGCCTGGCTCGCATACCCTTCCATTTTCTCGTTGTCACGATCTCCTGTTGATAACTTTTTGGCGTAGTCTTCATTTATATTTATTGATGGGAGCGTCGATCGATTAAGGTCGACTATCCAATCCTCACCGGTTTTCCTCACTAGAAGATCTGGTTTGTGCATATTTGAAGTCTCTGGGTAGAATGAGGACCCTGGCTTTGGGTCTAGGCTTCTAATTATGACTAGAAACTCTTTAATTTTTCTTTCGTCACAACCAATTTTTTTAATCAAACCCTTTAAATCACCCTTTCCAAGTAAGGAAAGATTTTCCAGGAGAACTGAGAGTTCATTACACATTAAGCCTTTATCTAATATCTGAAGCCGTAAACATTCAGATAAATTTCTGGAGAATAGGCCGGTAGGTTCTGCTCCTTGTAATTTTATTAAAACAGTCTCAAGATCGTCATAATCTATAGTTGTTTCCAGGTGTATCTCATTGAGTGATTTTCCTAACCAACCTGAGGGCTCCAATGCTTCCAAGAAATATCTAGCAATGAAATGTTCTCTGGGAGTATTTAGCAAGTAAGGTAATTGTTCCTCGATATGCGCGATTAATGACTTTTCATGATTAGGAACAGTGGAGGCAATTATGTCCCAATCTTCACCGCTAGTTGATTTCGTATTACTTACTGATCCGTAGTCAATATTAGCATTATCAAAACGGTTGTCATAATCATCGTTACTGGTGGGATCATCAGAAAAATTTGTTGTTTCTTTTGCGAGAACTTCTTCATTATTGGAATTATTCTGCTCGGAGGAGCTAACCCCTGCATTCTTATCTTCTGATGCTTGGGTTTCTTCTTCCACATTGATGAAAGGGTTATCAAAAGTTTGTTCCTCTAAAAACTGTTTTAACTCAAGGTTCGTTAATTGAAGTAATTTAATGGCTTGTTGGAGCTGAGGAGTCATTACTAATGACTGCTTTTGTTTTATATTTAAAGAATGTGATAATTGCATGTTCAAATCTCCTTATGGAGTTATGAAAACAGTTTTTATAAAAAGTTCAAAAAAATCAATTTGACAAGCCATATTGACGATTTTTTGAAATAATTGTTTAATGAAAACAATATCTTATGTATTCAATTTGAAAACTAAAAAGTAAGGATGTCAAAAAAAAACTATGAAAATTTTGTATCATGAGCTAATTTATGACAGAGGTGAAAAATGTTCAGAATAAAACAAAAAAACGTATCAGAAGGACCGTGTTTTACCTGCAGATTAATCAGATCTTTCATAATGGCTACAGTAATGCTGATAGTTTTAGGATTAGTAGCAAGTGATAGACTTCATCTATTGACATTTATTTCAACAGATTTGATAGCTGCGATTATTTTGGTACTTGGGCTAATAATATTCCTAATTAAGCTTTGGCAGTGGAAGACAGATAAAATCGAGAAGAAAATGTAGTTAGCAAGATACTACCTGTCTCGCACCAATCTCACTGCTAATTCTTTGATTGGAGAAAATCTGTTGAAAGAAAAACCTGTGTGAAAATTAACGCTTACATAGAATTTGCTATTAAAAATACTTTGATCGCTTGTCCAATAGGGTGCATTGTCTGTATTTGGAAAAATATTTTCATCTATTTTTGGAGAAGAGCACTCGTTGCAAACTATCGACATAAGCTCTGCTTGAGAAGGCAGTCGCCATTCGCCACCTAGTTGCTCATTAGCAATATCTAGAGCTTTAGGAACCATGTCTAAAGAAAGGTTGACAATCTTGCCTGAACATTCATTTCCATTCCAGCGTTGGCCCACCGAGCACCTTAACCACTCAATTTGACGCTCCAAATCTACAACTATATGCTCTTTTGTAATAAATCTACTCTCACTGGCGTGCGAATTTGAGCATGTAAAAATTAAAATAAAACATACGGCCATAAATCGTAAAATTGTCATGATTCTCGTTCTCTTGTATTTGTTTGTAACTCTATTATATTATTAAACAAGTTTGATGCCAAAGTTTCTTCGTTTTTAAATGTCTTTGATGTTTTGGTATTATAATTGCAGTGATTATGATTGCAGGTAAGAAATAATATAATGAGCACAAAGGAAAAACTATGGATATAGCCTCTCTTCTAGGATTAATTGGAGCGCTTGGATTTATTATATTTGCAATGGTTTCGGGTGGTGGTGTTGGTCCATTTATAGACGTTCCGTCAATAGCAATTGTTTTTGGAGGGACATTTTTTTGTGTTATGTATACTTGTCCTTTGCCTACATTTCTTGGCTCTTTTGGAGTTATGGCTAAAGCCTTTTTTCCCCCTGTAAAACCTCAAGATGAATTAGTTACAAAAATGGTTGAATTAGCTGGTATCGCGAGGAAGGATGGCATGATGGCACTCGAAGGCCAGGATGTACCTGATAAGTTTTTTTCAAAGGGTTTACAGATGTTAGTAGATGGAGCAGACGAAGCGAAGCTTACTACGCAATTAAATCAAGAAATAAAGGCTATGAAGGCCCGCCATGAGTCTAATCAAAACGTCGTAAAAGCATGGATAGACATAGCACCGGCTATGGGTATGATTGGAACGCTTGTTGGACTAGTGTTGATGTTAGGAAATATGGCGGATCCGAAGGCTATTGGCCCTGCCATGGCCGTCGCGCTTTTGACTACACTGTATGGGGCATTTATAGCAAATGTTTTATTTTTGCCCATGATAACCTCTTTGGAAGGCTATACTGCATATGAGGTCACGTATAGGGAAATGGTCGTTATGGGTCTTAGGAATATAGCAAGAGGGGAATCACCCAGAAATATTCAGGACCAAATGGTAGCTAATCTCCCTCCAGCTGTTCAACAGAAGTTAGAAGCTGCTGCATAAGAGGGGCTTTGAGGGTATCGGATAGTGGCAGAAGAAGTAGAAGCAGAGATAGAAGAGGAGGAAGAAGAATGTCCTAAGTGTCCTCCGGTTGGGGCGCCTGCATGGATGGCTACATTTGCGGATATGGCTACCCTTCTTATGGCTTTCTTCGTTTTAATACTTTCGTTCGCAGAATTTAACGTACCTAAATTCAAGCAAATATCTGGTTCATTGAAAAATGCATTTGGTGTTCAGCGTTTAGTCCCGGTTGTCGAACAACCAAAAGGCACAACAGTGTTATCATTAAATTTTAGTCCTTCTCCCAGTCCTTCCGTGACAAAGGAGATGACACAGCAAACAACGAACCTAGAAAAGAAGGAACTTGAAGTCAAGACTGAGAAAGACGAAGGTGGTGAACAAGACAAAAGTGCTAAAGAACTGGTTGAAGCTCTTCAAGAGGCCGTCGATAAAGGTGAGATAAAAGTTGAAGCAATCGGTGAAGCTGTAAAAGTAGAAATAGGTGATGAAGATACCTTAGCAAAGGACTTGCCAAAGTTAATAAATGAAACACTAGAAGCTATTGAAGAGGCAAAAAATAAAACTGGAAATACTGATCAAGAAGTACTTTTTGGTGGCATTGAGGAAAAACTAAAGGAGTTAGCGTCTCTTGCTCAAACAGAGGCTGATGGTGAAACAAGAGGTTCATCAAAGGATACTGGATCAGGGGTGGATGTAAATGATAAATCTGCAGAAGAGGCGTCGGCAAACCAAGCTGCTAACGAGCTTGAGGTGGCCTTGAGGAATGAGATCGATAAGGGTTTAGTCAGTGTAGAAAGGAAAGATGGGAAAGTATTCGTCACCGTTGGATCTGGCGGTGCATTTGCCTCGGGATCGGCAGAGTTAACATCTCAAGCGAGGCAGATAATGGCTAAAATAGCTGACAAGGGAGTAGGAGAAAATGGAACAGTAACCGTTTCTGGTCATACTGACAATGTTCCTCTAATGTTTGGAGGAAATTTTAGAGACAATTGGGATCTCGCCGCTGCTAGAGCATCGAGCGTTGTACAGGAGCTTGAAAAGGCAGGGAATATAAGTACTGACAGAATGAAAGCTGTGAGTTTCGGAGAGTCCAAGCCAGTAGATACTAATGATACTGCTGCAGGAAGAGAAAAAAATAGAAGAATAGAAATTGAAATAAATTTCTGATCACTCATTTGAGAGCTCTCTACTATATTAGTAACTTAATATTTTTTATGAAATGTGCTGGTATGAGAAATATAACTCAAAGTTCAATTGTAAAAAAACTTTAAATTTAAAATATTGAGTTGTAACGTGTTGTTAAAGAACCAAGATGATTTAGAGATATGGATAAAGAAGATCATAGCAATAGTGATAAGGATTTGGGAAAAGAATTTCTTCTCTTTGGGAAAATACCCTTGATAGCTTTGATTTTCCCTCCTATAGGGTTTGCAATGCTTCTAAATTACTTGTTAACTAAGCAGAATAAGGAGTGATAGAATATGGAAACCTGGGTTTATCTAATAATAGGAATTTCATCTGCAGCTTGGATAACTCACGTCATCACCTGCCTGTCGGATGATAGATGGGGCTTTCTTATAGCAGGAGCGATAATGGCTCCTATTGCAATAGTCCATGGTATCGGTATTTGGTTTGGTTTTTTTTGACAAGATTAATAATACCATTCTAATTAGTGGGTCACTTTTAATCTACCACCCCCAACGATATCAGCACATGTATACCCAGACGAAGTACATATCGCAATTTTGTGAACTTTATCGGATTGTGCTGCTGCTTGTCCAACTAGTAGGTTACTATACGGAATTGATGCAACGGATAATGAGATTAGGAATAAGCCGAATAAAATTGACTGAGCTACTGTGAGATGTTTCATTGTGTTAATCCTTTTTTTGAGTATACTCCATTAGTATTTGATTTTTACTCTTCTGGCGAGGTAAATAATTTTTGATAAATTAACGCAAGAAAAGTTAAAACCTTACGTTTATTGCCTGGTCGATTGTGATAGTGGGTCACCTTTTTACGTAGGAATGAGAGAAGGTAATAGAGTTTTTTATCATGTAGAGCAAGCGAAAAAAGAAGACCAAGACGGAAAAAAATTAGTAAAATTAGGGCTACTAAAAATATTGAACAAGTGATTATAAGACATGGTCTCTCCACAGTAGAGTAAGTTTGATTGATGAAATAGAACCTAAGTATTCTAATTATCTTTGCTTTACAGTTTCACTCAGAACAAATCGGTTAATGCCACGATATGATAGGTGGTCTCTTAAACAAGAGGAAACAATTCAGTTAGTAAGAACTCTTCGAAAAGATGGGTTAGGTTATAGAAAGATTGCACATCATCTAAATGAAAATGGACTTACCACTCAAAAGGGAAAAAAGTGGGGAGGTAATAGTGTTTATTCAGTTCTCAAAAGACATAAGGAGAGAGAAGAAAGGTTAGAGTTCATCAACAGAGAATACGAACCAGAGTGGGGTAAGATGGAAGTAAGGTGGGAAAAGAACTAACAGATATTTTTTGAAGTATGGAATGAGCAACCGCTATGAAACGAACCTTTATTTTTGCTTTCCAACGATATTTTTCCTAAAATGAAGATATGAGAACTCTAATCATCATTCCAGTTTTACTCTTCTCTCTTTTTTTTAGGATTACCTTCTTATTCTGCTGACTTTAGTAAAGGATTGACTGCTGCTCAAAATGGAGACTATGCGACTGCATTGAAAGAATGGAAACCTCTCGCTGAAGAAGGAAATGCTGTTGCACAGTATAATCTTGGATTATGGATGGGGAGTTCCCCAAGATGATGTTTATGCACATATGTGGAAAAATCTTGCTTCTTCAAATGGATATGAACCAGCAAAAGAACAATTAAAGATGCTTGTACAGGAAATGACCTCATCCCAGATAGAAGAAGCACAAAGACTTGCAAGAGAGTGTGTAAAGAAGAACTACAAGGGATGTTGATAAATGAGTTCAACTTATTTCATCAATCAAACTTACTCCGTCACTGTACAATAAATCATTGATTTTATTGGGTTTTTTCTACCCTACAGAGTGATAGGGTAAGTGTTTCTGTAGGGGAGCGTTTCTGATATGATTTATTAGTAAAATTGTTAATCGGAATTGAAATGAAATCTAAAATTTCTAAAGTGCCAGTATTTTACTTTCAAAAATATAAAATGTGTATAATCTTTATATACAAAAAAAGTGGGAATAAAAATGGACAATAGAGATTATGTTTCTGAATTGGCATTAATGATATCTAGTATCAAAGAAGAAAAACGTAAAGATTTTATCAGTAAATATAATGCTCGCGCACACAATCCCACAGTAGTGTTCGGTCTGAGCATTTACTTGGGTGTTCTCGGAGTTGATAGATTTGTTTTAGGTCAAGTGCTTTTAGGTATCTTAAAAATAATTACATGTTTATTTGGGGTTGGTTTAGTTTGGTATTTTGTAGATTTATTCTTAGTGGCATCTGCTGCGCGAAAAAGAAATATTGAGATTGCTTCTGATCTTGCTAATGATTTCAAGAATTGAGTTTTCTTAAAAGGTAATTATTCAATTCGTTCGTAGTAAATCACCAACAGAAAAAAACTTTCACAACTTACCACCTAACCCCAAACAAACGCGACAGTGGAGTAAGTTCCAAAGGACGTCCTCTACGCTTGTAAATCACATTTAATTTGGTAGACCTTTACCAATAAAAGATAATTTGCTTTAATTATAGTATGAAACAAATCCTTTATATCATCTGCTTATTATTTTTACTCTCCACTATTTCTTCTATAAGTTGGGCATTGCCTGAGTGTCCATCGTCAGGTTATTTCCATAATTGCTTTGGTACATATATTTGGGATAATGGAGATAAATACGTAGGTGAGTGGAAGGATGATAAAAGGCATGGGCAGGGTATAAACACTTGGGGAGGAGGTCCAAATAAGGATGACAAATACGTGGGTGAATGGAAGGATGAAAAGCAGAATGGTCAGGGTACCTATACCTGGGCAAATGGAGATAAATATGTAGGTGAATATAAGGGTGGGAAAAGGCATGGTCAGGGTACCTATACCTTTGCAGATGGTGAAAAATACGTTGGGGAATTTAAGGATGACAAAAGGCATGGTCAGGGCACCTATACCTACGCCAGTGGTAACAAATACATTGGCGAATGGAAGGAGGACCTTGAGAATGGTCAGGGTACTTACTATTATTTAGCAGATGATAAATATAAGGGTGACAAATACGTTGGGGAATTTAAGTATGGTAAATTCGATGGTCAGGGGACCTATACCTTTCCTGATGGAAGTAAAGGTGAGGGTGAATGGAAAGACAGTAAACCAAATGGATATTTTATTGAGTACAATGCTGATAGAACAATTAGAAGAGAAGGTATCTTTAAGGATGGTAAGTTTCTCTATGCTGAAACTAGAGAAAAGAAAGAACCGTCTAAGCTAGATAAATACAAATCCACTTGTGAAGAGTTAGGATTTACCCCAGGCACTGATAAGTTTGGTGACTGTGTGATGAAGTTAATGGATAAGGACTAAAAGTAATAAGTTTGATGACGTCCTTTGCAAATCATTCCGTCACCGTTGAATGAGTTTAACGGTGGAAATAACTTGCCCATATCTGTTAGATTTAGTGCAACGAAAACAAACCAAAGTCCTCCAACTACCTATATTTTAATTTATATTTGCCTTTATTGAATCGACAATAGATTTAGTCTTCCAAAAACCTGGTAAAAACTTAAACTCTTCTTCCCCAGATTTAATTATTACACTTACAGCGGTTGCCCGAGCAGACGAGACATCTTTAACCTGCCATATAAAGTCATTATCTCCATCTACTTCAGCATCTAAATTCTCTCCATTTTGTGAAAAGTTACCAATATACCCCAATCTTTTGTTAGTGATAAAAAAAGTTCCTGATTCCGTACCACTAAAGATTCCTCCTTTTCTTACAGATACTAAACTTGATAAAATCAGATTTTCATCTTTTTCCATACTTTTTTCAATCAGATGATTAATATCCTTATTCTTGTCCAGTGCTATCAGAATAAAACCTAGTAATCCTGCAGCATAAGGCGAATATTGATATGCCAATCCCTCCAAATATATTCCAAACATTGCATAGAAATCGGTACCCTGCAAACTTGCTAGAAAGTCTACTATCCCCAACAAAATAAAAAAGTATCCAAGATAAGTAATCATTTTATAAGTTCTCCACTAAGATAATCCTAAATTATAATCTCAGATTATTTTTAGAACTGCAAACTTTTAATATTGAGGGACTTTCTAATCTATAAACCTTCAAAAATATTAACCAAAGTCTTATCCACTACCTCCAAACTAAAATCAGACCAAACCTCTGTATACTCTCTTTCTAACTTCTCATCTTTCAATCTTTTCTTCTTCACAATTGAATGAACGTGATTACCTTTGAACTTCTTTCCCCGAACGGATAGATAACTCTTCTTGTTTAACCATTCTGCGATTTGGTCAAAGGTCTTTCCTTTCTCTCCATGAGTAGTGATTGTCTCATAGAGAAAGAATTGATATGCTGAATAATGATTGCCGAAAAGTGCAGGAGGGGAGTGATAAGTAATAGAAAAATTGAAAGTCACATCCGCAGAGAACAAACCACCATTACACCGCGGAAACGCTACACTCTTAAATTCAATCAAGACTTTACTATATTAAAGGGTGCTTTGCCTGATGGTAGAGTAATGAAATGTTCTGAACCCATTACTTCAATGCCAGAGGTTATATATATCTTGCATTGAGGAAAGGTACCCCTGGAAACCTTTTTTGTACTACAAGAAATCCAAACGATTTACTTTCGCTAAATTGTCTGTTGGAGCATATATTTCACAAGAAGGTGACACAGAATCAATGTATGCAGGGAAATGTGAAAGATTCTAATGACCAACCCCAAAATCTCGCATTGATAATAACTGTAGAATAAATCATTGATTTTATGAGGTTTTTTCGACTCTACAGAGTGATAGGGTAAGTGTTTCTGTAGGGGGTGCGTTTCTGATAACTGCAAATAGTATGGTACTCAAGAATTTTTTTGATATACTTTCATTCATGATAAGGCAGATTTTTACCAGAGTAAAAAAAGCTTTTATTGTCTTTTTCATCTTATTTTCCTTCTCAACTATTCCCTCAATAAGTTGGGCATTGCCTGAGTGTCCATCGTCAGGTTATTTCCATAACTGCTTTGGTACATATATTTGGGATAATGGCGATAAATACGTAGGGGAATGGAAGAATGACAAGAAGCATGGTCAAGGTACTTTTACAGTAGGGAATTTAGGTGCCCAAGGCATAAATGCTGGCGATAAATACGTAGGTAAATGGAGGGATGACAAAAAGTATGGTCAGGGTACCTATACTTGGGGAGAAGAAGGTCCAAATAAGGGTGATAAATACATTGGAGAGTATCGTGATGGTAAAATGGATGGTCAGGGTACATATTTTTGGGCAGATGGGCGAAAGGATGTGGGTGAATGGGAGAATGACAAACTTAATGGATACGCAATTCAGTATAATGCTGATGGGAATATTTATAGGGAAGGTATCTTTAAGGATGATGTTTTTCAATACGCCCAAAAGAAATCATCCAATAATTCAAACTCAAATTCCAAACTAAATAAATACAAGGAATTCTGTGAGGAAATAGGATTTAAACCTGGGACTGAGAAGTTTGCTGATTGTGTCTTAGAAGCAATGAAAAAAGATTAGTAGGTGTTAAGAGTCTAAGGTGCTCGTTCATATTCACAGCGATTTGGAATTCAAAAATAAAGTAACATTAGGTTTAATGGTTGCCCTTACTGCAGGAAAAAGCGGGCATGAAGTAACTCTCTTTCTCGCGGCAGACGGAGTACACATTCTAAATTGCAAAAGTGCTAGTGAAATTGTTGGTCAAGGAACTGGAGATTTACACGAACATCTTGAAAATTTAAAGAATACAAATGTTACCATATTTGTCTCAGGAATGTCTGCAAAGGCGAGGGGTTACGATGAGACACTACTAGATGGATATAAAGCAGAGTTTGCTATGCCTGATAAAATAGTTGAAGAGTCAATTAAATCGGATAGTGTTCTATGCTATTGAGAATATTAACTAAAGTCTTATCAAAATTAAAATAGATGACTAACTTAGACCATTCTATCCTAATATAGTTTTTGTTGATTAAGTTTTATAAATGAACTATTCAGATAGATCTCCTTCATTTTATTTTCTATTTTTTCGGAGATTTAGATCTGGACAGAAATTTAAATAAAGTCAAAGCAAAATTAACTGCTGATCATGTTGATAGAAATGGACATGTATCGGAAGTTGGTTATCTGACAGTGGCAAATTGGGCATATTGGGAAATATGTGACCGAGTGGGTTTATTGAAATTATATAATCTTTATAAGGTCAGTGGAATTGTTTTTGATACTCATATGGAGTTCAAAAAAGAGGTTTTTGAGGGGGAACAGGTCACAATTCATTTAAGATTTTCTATTTCAAACGATAATAGGAAAATTTTAAGACAATTAGATATTTATAACGATAAAAATGAGTTAGTGGTTGAGATTATTTCAAAAGGAGGGTTTTTGGATCTAAACAAAAGAAAAATTGTTGAACCCCCAAAACAGATACTAGATATATGTATCAAATATTTAAAAGAATAGTCTTATCATAAATATCCAAGTAAAAATCAGAACGAACCTCAGGGTATTCCTTTCCCAACTTCTCATCTTTTATTCTTTTCTTCTTCATGATTGAATAAACA
>CACAFI010000033.1 GCA_902531755.1 uncultured Alphaproteobacteria bacterium | reverse complement strand
TTCTGGAAAAATTAGTTAGCTTTCCCACGGTAAGTGATAGAAGTAATCTTGAGCTTATTGATTGGGTAGAAAATTACTTAAACTCATTTCAAATAGAGACATACAGGAAATATAATGAAGATAAGAGTAAGGCTTCTCTATTTGCTCACGTAGGCCCTCAAATAGAGGGAGGAGTTGTGTTATCGGGGCACACTGATGTTGTTCCAGTTGAAGGGCAGGATTGGAGTACTGATCCTTGGGTGCTAACGGAAAATAATAACAAATTATACGGTCGTGGATCCTGTGATATGAAAGGATTTGATGCATTAGCTATTTGGGCAATGGTACAGGGCCATAAGAGTAATTTGAAAAGACCTCTTCAAATAGCACTTAGTTATGATGAAGAGGTTGGCTGTATCGGCGCACCACCAATGATCGATGAAATGATAAAAAAACTGCCAAAGGCTAGCATGGTTATAGTTGGAGAACCGTCTACTATGCTTGCGGTAACTGGACATAAGGGTGCTTTGGGTTTTACAACACATTTAGTTGGAAAAGAGGTTCATTCGTCAATATTAGATAGAGGCGTGAGCGCAATAATGAACGGAGCAAAGTTGATTGATTGGGCTAACCAGCAGAATGTAAGCAATAAAAAAGCTGAGCAAACGGACACTGCTAAATTGTTTGATCCTCCGTATACCACTCTGCATGTGGGAGTTATAAAAGGAGGAACAGCCCATAACATAACTTCTAAAGATTGTAATTTTGAAATGGATATAAGAGTGGTCTCAGATCAGAAAGTTGATTTTTGGATTGAAAAATATAGCGAAAAAGTAAAAGAAATAGAGTCGGAAATGAAGGCTGTTTGTGCCGACGCAAAAATCGTTGTTTCTAATAGGTCGGCGGTACCTGGGTTAAGGCCTGAAACTAATGGAGAAGCTGAGACTTTTGTCAGACAAATTACTGGGGATAACGGAAATCATTTCGTTTCTTATGGTACTGAGGCCGGTCAATTTCAAGAAAGAGGGTATTCTGCTGTAATATGTGGGCCAGGTGATATTTCTGTAGCCCATCAACCTAATGAATTTATTGAAAAATCTCAGTTTGAACTTGGCCTAAGTTTTATGAAAAATATGATCAAAAAGCTCTCTTGAAAACAATAAAAAAAGTAAATTTTTACTACCAGTTTTTATTGACAAAATTGAGCTGAGTAACATACCCTTCATTGATACAATTTTAAAGGAAATACAAAATGCATATAGAACCTGGAGTAGTAAACGGCACGAAAATTGGATTGAGTCATTTAACGGGAGCAGCAGCAATAGCAATCGGATTAAAATTGCCCTCTGTATTTAATCAGAGGTTGATTTCTGTAAAAGACTGATTACTTCTTCTACTCAGATAATATTTAAAAATTGAATTAATTTTCTGAACTTGGTCTACCATCTGAGTTACTCACGCTAGCATCTAAAATGAAAGGTCAATTACTATGGGTTCTATAAACATTGAGAAGTTGAACAAGCTTGCTGAACTCTCAGTTAGTACTGGGGTTGGTCTACAAAAAGGACAAAACTTATTAATTACTGCTCCATCAGATGCACTACCACTAGTCAGATTAATTGCGAAGCATGCTTATAAAGTGGGAGCAGGCTTAGTAACACCTTTTTTCTCTGATAGTGAGATAACACTCGCAAGATATAAATACGCATCCGATGAAAGTTTCGATGTAGCTGCAGATTGGCTGTACAAGGGTATGGGCGAAGCTTTTGATAATAATACGGCTAGAATGGCAATTGCCGGTGATGACCCAATGTTATTATCAGAAATGGATCCGGAAAGAGTTGCAAGAGCAAATAAAGCTAACTCTAAAGCTTACAAACCGGCAAGGGAACGAATTACACAGTTTGATATAAACTGGAATATTATAGCTTGGCCGGGCTTAGCTTGGGCAAAAAGAATGTTCCCTGACATAGCTGAAAGTGATGCACAAACCCGATTAGCCGAGGCTATTTTTATGGCTTCGCGCGTTAACGCGGAAGATCCTGTTGCGTCATGGAAGACACATAATCAGAAACTGAAAGAGAAAAGGGAGTGGTTAAACCAAAATGATTTCAAAGAGATACATTTCAAGGGGCCTGGAACAGACTTGAAGGTAGGTTTGGCTGATGACCACGAGTGGATGGGTGGTGCTTCGATGGCTCAAAATGGTGTGATTTGTAATCCTAATATTCCCTCCGAAGAAGTGTTCACGACCCCACACGCGCTGAGAGTTGAGGGATATGTATCTTCTACTAAACCGTTATCGCATCAGGGAACGTTAATTGATGATATTCGAGTTGTTTTTGAAAAAGGTAGTATAACAGATGCAAAAGCTAGCAAAGGCGAAACTGTCTTGAAGAAGGTTTTAGAGTCTGATGAAGGAGCTCGAAGATTGGGAGAAGTAGCACTCGTACCTAATAGCTCACCGATTTCGAACTCAGGTCTTTTGTTTTACAATACACTTTTTGATGAAAATGCTGCTTGTCATATAGCGCTTGGTCAGTGTTACTCTAAGTGCTTCAAGGGAGAAAAAAACCTTTCAACGTCAGAAATAAGTGAGCGAGGAGGTAATTCAAGCATGATCCATATTGATTGGATGATAGGGTCAGGCGAGATCGACATTGATGGTTTTGGGAAAAATGGAGAAATTGTCCCTATATTTAGAAAAGGTGAGTGGGTTGATTAAAACAGATACGCTAACATCAAAAGTGCTAGCCGAGGGCTTGAAAAAATAGTAAAGCTTGAAGGCGTCGATAAAAAAAAGAGGCATATGAAAAAACAAACAAAATTACCAAAGGGGTAGTTGTAGCTTTGAGTTCAGAAGCAAAACAGAAAGTAATTAAGTCACTGTAGGTTTTTGAAATCAACCCATATCATAGAATTTTCTTAAAAGCTCCAAAGCGGTAGGTTTCAAATTATTTGGGTTTGACCAAAATGGGTCATCATTAATATTGATGAATCCTGGAATGTCTTCAAGCGCTTCAGTATTTAAGTTCTTAAACCCCATAGACCAAGTCGAAAAGTTTCTTTCTTCAAAACTCCCATCTTCTAGAACTGTTATGGTATGATGTCTAGGGTCAGCAGAAATTCTATCCCACGTAGACGAGATTGATTTTTTTGGCCCCTCAATGATTTGAAGGAAGTTGCCTCTTTTAAACTTTTTATTGTACCTATAAATAAGTAATCCTGTAATTTCATGAGCCTCGTTCCATTCTCTTGCCTTTTGTAATAGTTCTTTAAGCTCACTATTGCTTATTTCTGACTGAGAGAAGCTGTAATAGACAATATATTTCAACATAGTATCATTTAATTATTATAGACCAAGTGCTGTTATGGTAGAGTAAAAATAGTAACAAACCAAATTAAGATTACTAGGGAGATAACTCCGATGAGAGAAGCCGTTATAGTATCGACAGCCAGAACACCCATCGGCAAGGCATACCGTGGGTCTTTCAATAACACACATGCACAAACTTTAGCAGGACATGCGATTTCAGAGGCAGTAAAACGAGCAAAAGTAGATCCTACTGATATTGATGATGTAATATTAGGAGCAGCAGCTCAACAAGGTACTCAGCAAGGTAACATTGCAAGGCAATCTTTACTTAGGGCTGGCCTTCCTACAAGTGTCGCTGGCATGTCAATAGACAGACAATGTGCATCGGGTATGATGGCAATAGCTACTGCAGCCAAACAGATAATTGATGATGGAATGAATGTTACAGTGGGGGGAGGAGTTGAGTCCGTTTCATTAGTCAGAAATGAAAATTTTAGAATGGATAATGCTAGAGATCCTTGGCTTGAGAGTGAAATGCCTGATCTTTACATGACTATGATTGAAACAGCCGAAACAGTAGCAGATCGATATCGAATATCTCGTGAAAAACAAGATGAATACGCGTTACAGTCACAAATGCGAACAGCGCGTGCGCAAAGAAATGGGTTTATGGATGATGAGATTGTGCCTCTTAAGTCGACAATGAAATATTACGATAAAGAAAATAAAACTGAGACTTATCATGAGGTAAATTTAATAAAAGATGAGGGGAACCGACCTGATACAAGCTTGGAGGGCTTAGGTGCGCTCAAACCGGTATTTAAAGATGGCATTCACATAAGTGAGGGAAGTCACATCACTGCAGGAAATGCTTCTCAATTGTCAGATGGAGCATCTGCAAGTATTTTGATGGAGTCAAAAGAGGCTGAACGGAGGGGTTTAAACCCACTAGGAGTTTATAGAGGTATGGCTGTTGCCGGTTGTGATCCTGATGAAATGGGAATAGGTCCGGTATATGCGGTACCAAAGCTTCTGAAAAATAATGGATTAAAAATGGACAACATTGATCTCTGGGAGCTGAATGAAGCGTTCGCAAGCCAAGTGATTTACTGCAGAGATAGGTTAGGAATTCCTAACGAAATTTTAAATGTAAATGGAGGAGGAATATCTATTGGCCATCCATTCGGTATGTCAGGTGCTCGGCTAGTGGGGCACGCATTAATTGAGGGGAAACGACGAAATGCAAAGCTTGTTGTTTGTACGATGTGTGTCGGTGGCGGCATGGGAGCGGCAGGACTGTTTGAGGTTTTGTAATTGCTTAAAGTAAGGTTCCCACAAGACTTAAAAAAATTTGAAAATTATGATTTGGGTTACAGTGATTGGTTCTTAATTGATCAGGAACTTATTAACGCTTTTGCAAAACTTTCAGGTGATGATCAATGGATACATGTGGACATTGAGAGAGCATTCAATGAAATGCCAGCTGGAAAAACAATTGCTCATGGTTTATTGAGTCTTTGTATCTCTCCCAGTTTAGGAAAAAATAAAATTCATATCGAGAATTTAAAGCACACTCTTAACTATGGTATTGATAAAGTACGATTTATTTCGCCAGTAAAAGTTGGGTCATTTATAAGGCTAAAATCAAAAATCGCGAAGGTGACAATTCGTGATGACAACGCTGTTCTTGTTAGAATTGAGAGAATGATGGAAATCAAGGGATTTAAAAAGTTAGCTATGTATGCCGAAACGTTATCGTTAATGTATTCGAGTGATTCAGTTAGCTGAAAAATTTTTTTACAAAGGTTCCGAGAGACTTTTGTAAACCTTCATTATTTAGATGAAACCTATCTATTTCCATGTCCCAGCCCATCTCTTTAAACTGGTCTTTGTTGTCAGCAAACCATGGTTCTGATCTATATTCTATCTCTTCATCATCACAAATTTTTGCAGTGACCAACCATGACTTAAAGTCAATATCCTGTAGATTGTTTATCAGCTCTTTACACATCTTGCTGTTTCTATCCATAAAATATCCGAAAAGAACAGCTCTAGTTCTATGGTCTGTATTTGTTTTCCCCATCGGTATCGGATCCAATTCAAGAGCACTCTCTAAAAGCTCTATTCCTCTCTCTGTTGAACCCGTTCTAGATAGAATCTCTCCATAAACTGATAACACTCTAGGATCATTTGGTACCATTTTGAATGAGGTACGCGCATGTCTTTCTCCGGCTTTGAAATCATGACTACTTAATGCAACTTCTGCTAGCATTCTATGGACTTCAAAATCATTGTCATTTAACTGTTGAGCCTTCTCTATGCACTGCATTAAATTATCCCACCATTCCTCCGTGTCACCTTCTAAATAGTCGCGTCCCATTGCTTGGCCTATAGCGCAAGCCTTCCAAGCATATGCCTGACCATTATTATTATCGGCTTGGATCGCTTTATTAAAGGAATCGATAGCTTCAAGACAAGACTCTCTTTTAAATTTGTGGTGTAATACTTTTCCTCTTAATAATAATTCATATGATGTAAGATTTTCTGTGGGCTTGCGATTGGCCCGTTCAAGGCTTGAAATCTCAATCTCTCCTAAAAGTGCTAACGATATTTTCCTTACAATTTCGTCCTGTACATCAAAAATGTCTTCTAAGATACGATCATATTTATTGTTCCAAAGAGCGTTTCCGTCAGTTGCATCAGATAGCTCAACAGAAATTCTAACTCGCTTACCGGATGTACGAATGCTTCCTGAAACTGCATAATCTACTCCAAATTTTTTACAAAAATCTCTTATACTACTGGTAGCATCACGAAATTCGAAACAAGACTGTCTAGATAAGACCTCAAGTTCTCGTATTCGTGAAAACTCTGTAATTAAGTCTTCAACAACACCATCAACTAAATAACCGCTATCTTCATCATTGTTCATATTATCAAAAGGTAAAACTGCTAATTTTGGCTTATAACTTTTAACTGCCTCTTGTGCGTCCTTTTCCTTAAGTGCATCGGTCTTAGAAATTTTTCCGCCAGAAGGGGAGATTCCATATACTTGAAAGGCCTCATCAATATTCTTTAGGGATTTCGTACCAGCATCTTCAATAGTGAAATTTATTCTTTTATTAACCTGATCTTGTACAGCTGTTGAAAGAAGTATTTGTCCTGGGGAGCAGGCAGTCTCAAGTCTAGCTGCAATGTTTACGCCGTTACCATAGACATTATCTCCTTCTATTATAACATCATCGAGATGTATGCCAACTCTCCAGTCAAGCTGAGATCCTTCAGGAAGCGTATTGTTTCTATCATTGATAGCTTTTTGAAAACCTATTGCTGCATTCACACATTCAACAGGACTTTCAAACTCAGCTATTACTGAGTCACCTGCTGTATAGAAAATTCTTCCTCCGAATTCCTTTATCTGTGGGTCAATTATAGATCTGCAGGCTTTTAGGTTTTCAAGTGTTAGTTCTTCGTTCTCATCCATTCTTTTACTAAAGCCGACACAATCGGTAGCAAGAATGGTTGTTAATTTGCGTTTAACTTTTGACATTGTTTATTACAGAAAGCTCTGATTTTAATGGGTAACCAAGTGCCCATTTCAAACCTTAGTGTAAAACGAACAAATGATCAAAAGCTATAAAAAAATTAGTTTTCCTCGTTCGTTCCTTCAAATTCAGACATGGGCGGACATGTGCAAATTAGATTTCTATCCCCATGGACGTTATCAATTCTATTTACGGGCGGCCAATACTTATCTACACGAAAGGAACCGGGAGGAAAACAAGCTTGCTCCCTAGTATATGGTCTGTTCCACTCTCCAACCAAATCTTCAACTGTATGAGGAGCGTTTTTCAAGGGATTATTATCCGGATCGATACGACCCTCTTCAATATCCTTTGCTTCATGGAAAATCGCTATCATAGCGTCACAAAATCTATCGAGTTCTGCTTTGGTTTCACTCTCTGTTGGTTCAATCATAAGTGTTCCCGCAACTGGGAAACTCATAGTTGGCGCATGAAAACCACAATCAACCAATCTCTTTGAAATGTCATCAACTGTAACACCTGTATCTTTAGTTAGGGATCTAATGTCTACGATACATTCATGCGCAATTCTTCCATCAGGCCCAGTATAAAGAATGGGATAAAACTCTCCTAATTTTTTTGCAATATAATTAGCATTCAAAATGGCTACTCTTGTAGCTTGCGTGAGCCCTGTTCCCCCCATCATTAAACAGTAAGCCCATGAAATAGTTAATATTGAACCTGATCCGAATGGAGCAGCAGATACAGCTCCCCCGTCAGTATCCTCAACTGGATTTCCCGGAAGAAATGGAGTTAAATGATCTTTGACCGCTATCGGTCCCATTCCTGGTCCGCCACCACCATGTGGAATCGCGAAAGTTTTATGAAGATTTAAATGGCTTACATCAGCACCAATCTCGCCTGGTTTAACCAGTCCAACCATCGCATTTAGATTTGCACCATCAAGGTAAACCTGACCACCGAACTTATGAGTAATTGCACAAATTTTTGAGACATTAGCTTCAAACACACCATGCGTTGAAGGGTAGGTAATCATACAACATGACAGCCTATCTTTATATTCCTTAGCTTTACTTTCGAAGTCTTTTATATCAACGTCCCCATTATCTGATGTATTGACTGGAACTACCTGTAATCCAGCCATCTGAGCTGAAGCCGGATTTGTGCCATGTGCCGACATAGGGATTAAACAAATGTCTCTGTTATTGTCTCCGCGTGATTTATGGTATCGCCCAATTGTAAGCAGTCCAGCATACTCTCCCTGGGCTCCTGAATTAGACTGCATCGATATAGAGTCATATCCGGTAACATCACACAACATTTTTGACAAGTTGTCTATCATTGTCTTGTAGCCTAAAGTTTGTTCCTTAGGAGCATATGGGTGGACTTGAGAAAACTCTGGCCAAGACAGAGGGAGCATCTCTGCAACCGCATTAAGTTTCATGGTACATGAGCCAAGAGGTATCATAGATCTATCAAGAGCTATATCTCTGTCAACAAGACGCCGCATGTATCTTGTCATCTCACTCTCTGCTCTGTTCATATGAAATATCGGATGTGTAAGGAAATCAGTATGTCTATATAATTCGTTGGGAATTCGATAGTCTGAAGTTAAGTCATTATCTTCTCGTTTTATACCAAATGATCTCCATACTGCCTCAATAATAGCTGGCCTAGTTCTCTCATCTAATGATATTCCAATTCTGGATTTGCCTATCTTCCTAAGATTAATTCCTTCACTAATTGCTGATTTGAGGATTACATTTTGCATAGGACCAACGTCTATCGTAATCGTATCAAAAAAATGTTTTTGTTCCACATTGAACCCATTTGCCTCCAATTCCTTGGCTAATCTAACGGTTTTTCTGTGAATTCTTTGTGCAATAGCTTTTAACCCATCTGGACCATGCATTACCGCATAAAAAGATGCCATGACCGCTAGAAGAGCTTGTGCCGTACACACATTGCTGGTAGCCTTTTCACGTCTAATATGTTGCTCCCTTGTCTGCAGAGCCAATCGGTACGCTTTGTTGCCTCTACTATCTATGGAAACACCTACAATCCTACCCGGAAGAAAGCGCTTGTAAGTTTCTTTGGTAGCCATATATGCGGCATGGGGTCCTCCAAATCCTTGCGGAACACCAAATCTTTGTGTTGATCCCACAGCGATGTCGGCTCCCATCGAACCTGGTTCTTTCAGTAAAGTTAACGACATTGGGTCTGCTGAAATTGTAACAAGAGCACCATTTTCGTGTAGTTTATCAGTTATGCTTGTAAAGTCTCTAAGTACACCAAAAGTTCCAGGATATTGGAATATTGCTCCAAAACAATCTTCATAATTAATGTCTTCACCCGGATCACCAATAATTATATTTAACCCGAGTGGTTCTGCTCTTGTCTTCAGGACTTCGATATTTTGTGGGTGGCATTCTTGGTCCACAAAAAAATTGATGGACTTATTTTTAGCTATCCTTTTTGCCATTGTCATTGCCTCTGCACAGGCAGTGGCTTCATCAAGTAAAGATGCGTTCGCTATTTCCAGTCCAGTTAGATCACTGATCATTGTTTGAAAATTAAGAAGAGCCTCTAAACGTCCTTGGGAAATCTCTGGCTGATAAGGGGTATAGGACGTGTACCAGGCAGGATTTTCTAAAACATTTCTTTGAATTGCAGGGGGGGTTATAGTTCCGTGATACCCTTGACCGATTAAGCTCATCATTTTTTTATTCAGTAAAGCTGTTTCTCTAAGGTGGAAAAGCATTTCTCGTTCAGATTTTGGCTTCTCCCAATCAAGCAATTTTTTTTGTCTTATGGATGGAGGAATTGTTTGATCAATTAATTGATCAATACTATTCAGACCAAGAAGCTTAAGCATTTTTTCCATCTCCTGAGGCGATGGACCTATGTGCCTCCTATTGGCAAAATCGTAAGGTAGATACTCTGTTGGCTCAAAATTATTATTTTCGAAATTCATTTTTTCCCCCTAATAATTTAGTTATTCGATATGTTTCTTGTATTCATCTTCACTCATTAGGCCGTCAAGATCTCCTTGATTTTTTAAGGACATTTTAAAAAACCAAGCTTCGCCAGTTGGATCGTTGTTAACCATAGACGGGTCTTCCACTATTGCGTTATTGATCTCTGTAATTTCACCGTCGAGAGGTGCCAAGATATCTGATGCAGCTTTTACACTTTCAATGACAACTATTTCTTGCCCTTTAGTAACTAAAGTTCCTTCATCTGGTAGTTCAATGAATACAATATCTCCCAATTGTTCTGCAGCATACTCTGTAATGCCAACCTTGACAGTATCTCCATCATGCTCAAGCCATTCATGTTCTTCCGTGAATTTCATTTTACTTTCTCCTTTTAATTTCTTTTAAAACTAGTTGCGACGAATGGTAGTTTTGTGAGTTTCATAGGAAAGAATTTAGTGCGTAGTTCGCCAAAAATAGGGTTGCCAATTTTGAATTTATTATGATTCAAATATCCCATTGAAATGGGTCTTTCAAGAGATGGTGAGTATCCGCCAGATGTGATCACACCAATTTCATTCTTTCCACTATCATCACTAAACAGTTTAGTCCCAGATCTTAACGGAGCTTTACCATCGGGGAAAAAAGCCTCTCTTTTGAAATGAGGGTGTTCTTCAATTTGTTTTAAAATCTTTTCTTGCCCTACAAAACCTCCTTCTCGCTCTCCTCCTGTCCGTCTAACTTTTTGGATAGCCCATTTTAAACCCGCCTCAATCGGAGTAATTGTTTCGTTTAAGTCCTGTCCATATAGGCAAAGCCCACACTCCAGTCTCAGGGTATCCCTAGCACCTAGTCCAATCGGTTCAACACCATCTTGTTCGAGAATGTTTTTACAGAAAACTTCACATAAACTATTAGGTAGTGATATTTCAAATCCATCTTGCCCTGTATAGCCAGACCTTGAAACCCATAGTATCTCTCCTTTATACGAAAAGTTTTTTACATCAAGATATTTTAAGGAACTTAATTCTCCGATCTGGTTGGATAATATCTTTTCTGATTGAGGACCCTGAATAGCAATAAGCGCTCTTGTATTAATTAAGTCAACATCGATTTCTCTAGAAATATTTTCTTTAATATATTTAAAATCAATTTCCTTTCTGGAAGCATTTATAACTGCAAAGTAATGATCGCCTCTATTTGATATCATGAGGTCGTCTATGATTCCTCCCTGTTTATTTGGTAAAAACCCATACCTCTGTCTGTCTTCTCCAAGTCCTAAAATATCAATAGGGAGTAGTTTTTCTAACTCATTAGCGATGAATTGCATTGACTGTGTGTTAGACGAAATGACCAACTGCCCCATATGACTAACATCAAACAGGCCTGCAGACTTTCTGCAATATAAGTGTTCTTTCATAATTCCTATAGGGTAATTAACGGGCATTTCATATCCAGCGAAAGGTATCGATTTAGCACCGAGTGATCGATGAAGATCGTATAAAGCTGTCTTTTTAAGTTCTGTCAAAACTTAGCCTTCTTATTCCGGTATTAGATGATTTTACCGGCATTCGTTAAAGATGTGTAAAAGTACACATCCAAGAATGCCCCCTCTGTTCATTTGCCTGAGATCGTTATCCCTTCGGCGGACTATTTAAAGTCGCTCTCCAGAGTGTTCAGTCTATACCGGTCCTTTTTGCCTGAGAGTTTCCGGGGCGGTTGCTCCTTCGGCAACTATTGCTAGTTTCTCCCGATATGTAACAAAAGTATTACAAAAGCTTAGAACTTTCAAGAATTTTAGTAAGATTGATATTCAATGAAAAAAACTATTCAGAAACGTTAAGTTTATCCAGTGTTTTTAATTCAAAATCCGAAGCGTCATGTCTTTCATGCAACTGAAATTTTGGTTTGCCTACTATACGATTAACCATTCGTGCCTTACTTGCTGTCGGTCTTCGATCTATTTTTTCAGCCCAAGCAACGACATTTTTATATGAGGACACATCCAAAAAGTTACCAGCGCTATATAATCGACCAAGCACGAGCTGTCCGTACCAAGGCCAAGAGGCTACGTCAGCAATAGTGAATTTGTCACAAGCTAAAAATTCAGTTTGACTTAATCTTTGGTCCAATACGTCCAATTGCCGTTTGGTCTCCATCGCATATCTGTCTATTGGATATCGAAATTTTTCAGGTGCATATGCATAAAAATGTCCAAAGCCGCCTCCTAAATAAGGCGTGCTTCCCATTTGCCAAAACAACCAGGAAAGGCATTCAGTACGCTTATTTAGTTCTGTTGGCAAAAACTCTGAAAATTTTTCGGCTAAGTACAAGAGAATAGCGCCCGACTCAAAAACTCGTTGTTCTTTCCCATCTGATTGATCCAGTAGCGCTGGAATTTTTGAATTAGGGTTTATTTCTACAAAACCAGATGAAAACTGCTCACCTTTATTTATTCGGCAAAGCCACGCGTCGTACTCGGCGCCTTCATGCCCTAAAGCTAGCAACTCCTCTAACATTAATGTTATTTTTACACCATTTGGCGTACCCTGAGAGTATAGTTGCAAAGGATGCTTCCCTTTGGGAAGCTTCTGGTCATAAGCGGATCCAGCCGTGGGTTTGTTTATGCTTTCAAACGTTCCTCCACTAGGCTTATCCCATTCCCAAACCTCAGGTGGAATATATGTGCTTTCTTTATTCATTTTGATGTCCTTTATGATCCTATAGAAACTATGATCTTTTAACAAAAGTGATAAGCAAAAGTTATTTATTTACTATGTCATTGCGAATAAATCGTGGTAGTAAACTAACATGCTTTCACGGTTTCGAAACAAAAAAATTCCAGACATATATCTTTTTATCAGTCATTTTTTAGACCATTTCATAGTTCTTGTCTTTGCCAAAGCAGCTTACGATGCAGGGCAGGACATAGGGCTAACCTATGGTGAAACCATACAGCTGGCAACATTGGGGTTCATCCTGTTTGGTGTTGCGTCACCCATAGCTGCTAGAGTAGCCGACATTTTTTCAAGATCTATAACAATGGTAGTATTTCATTTCGGGATAGGCATTTCGTCGATCCTGATAAGTTTTTCTTACACATCACTCCATCTGGTATTAGGCTTGTCCAGCTTGGGTTTTTTTGCTGCTATTTTCCACCCGGTCGGAATAGCAATGTTATTGGAAACAAAGGAACGCGTTGGTCTACGCCTCGGTATCAATGGATTATTTGGAAATATGGGCGTAGCCAGTGCTCCATTAATTACAGGCGTAATTATTTTTTATAGTGATTGGAAAATGGCTTTTTTGATATCTGGAGTGGTATGCATAATCTACGGAATATTTTTTGCGCTGGCGCTTAAGCCGACGGTACCGCCAAGTGGATTGTCATCTAAAATAAAGTCTGAAAAGTTTTCTCATGGTTGGAAGCAAGCTCTTTTAGCCTTAGCAATAAGTACCACCTTTGGAGGTTTTATCTTTACAGCGGTAACTTTTCTCGTTCCACGGTACATAGAGCTTTATATGGAAAAACTCATGCTTTCTGTTGCGATGACTGGATTACTTGCATCTTTTGTTTATGCGATTTCTTCTTTTTCGCAGGTCATTGTTGGTTGGTTGATCGATCGTATTTCACCGAGGATAGTTTTATTTGTTGTCTCAATCGGTCAGATAATCTTTATATATTTGGCGTCGCAATTTGACGGTTACAAGCTATTATTCTTTATGACATTAGCAGTCTGTTTTGTTTTTGGGCAAATTCCAATTATTGATGCTGTTATGGTAAGATATGTTCCAGATATTTGGAGGAATCGTATTCTTAGCATGAAGTTTGTCCTCAATCTCGGAGTTGGCGCTACTGTGCTACCGACATGTAGTTTTATGCTGGACAAGGGATATCAATTATCGGAGCTTTTTTGTTTTTTAACTTTGTTTTCTGTAATTATTGTTCTGGCATCTATTTTATTACCGTCACAAAGGTCTATTCGTAATGGGAGAAAGATTTAAAAGAATAATAAAATCGCTAGACTATTTTCTTTAAAATAATTGGAATTAAAAGGGCAATGAAAAAGAGTCGTATAACGTGGTGGAAAGCTACATAAGTTGGTTCAGCATTCACTAACCCACCCATTGCAACCATTGTTTCGAGTCCTCCTGGAGCGATAGCTATAAATATATGGATAAATGGAATTCCCGTTAACTTAAAAATGATAGATGTTGCAAGGAAGCAAATTGATATTCCAGCTAACGTAATTGTTAATCCGCTAACTAGACATGATTTAAGACTTTGCATTTTGACACCCACAAACCGCGCCCCGATAACTGTACCTAAAATTGCAAAAGCTATGCTTTCTAAAAAATTTGGTACATATCCAGGTGTTAAATTTGTACCATGAGAAATAGCTGACAAAAGCATTGCTCCGATCAGGAAGGGTGCTGGTATCTTTAATCTTTTCAAGATAAATCCGCTTATAATAGAGAATAAGCATAAAACCACTAAGCTCCCTGAATTTATTATCTCCATTTGCACATTAGTTTTTGAAAAATCATTTCCACTATATAA